>JBBQXW010000280.1:0-9866 GCA_038209275.1 Chloroflexia bacterium
TGTAGTAATCGTAAATCTTTTACTATTAACGAAAGGGAGAAGTATTTTATGACCGAAACCTTAGAGGGCCGCAAGCTGGCTCTGGCATTGCCCGAAACTATCGTCAAGCGGGACGGGCGCGTGGTAGCGTTCGATATTGGCCTGATTGAGAACGCGATTTCGCGCTGCTTCGCCAGCTTCAACCGCGTTCCCGAAACGCCAGTGAAAGAACTGGCCCGCCGCGCCGTTAACATTATGGTCGCCAAAGGCCAACCCGCTACCGTCGAGAATGTTCAGGACATTGTAGAAATGGTTTTGCAGGCCGCGGGAGAATTTGAGGCTGCCAAACGCTACATTCTGTACCGGGCCGAACACGCCCGCAGCCGTCAAGACCGCCCCATCCCCGACGAGGTGCGCGCTGCCTTCGACCAATCAGCCCGTTACTTCCCGACCCAGCTTCAGCAGTTTCAGTTCTTCGACAAATATTCGCGCTTCGACTACAAACTTGGTCGCCGCGAAACCTGGGTCGAGACAGTCAATCGGACGGTAGATTTCCTGTATGAACTGGCCGGGCCGCGCCTGGAAGCCGAGACTTACGAGCGGGTGCGACGCGGTATCCTCGAAATGAAAGTAACGCCCTCGATGCGGATGCTGGCAATGGCTGGGCCTGCCGCCCGTCGCTCCAACATCACGATTTACAACTGCTCGTACCAGCCCGTCGAGAGCATTGATTCGTTCGTCGAAGCACTGATTATTTCGATGAGTGGTTGCGGTGTGGGCTTTTCGGTTGAGCGCGAATACATTGAAAACTTCCCGCGCATCCGCCGCCAGACCGGGCATATGGCTCCCACTTTTGTTGTACCTGACTCCGCCGAAGGCTGGGCCGACGCGCTACGGATTGGTCTCCAAACCTGGTTCGATGGCGGCGATATTCGCTTCGACCTTTCGCAACTTCGGCTGGCTGGTGCGCCGCTTCATACTAAAGGTGGCCGCGCTTCCGGCCCTGAACCGCTCCGCAGTATGCTCGAATTTGTCCGAGCAAAAATCCTGGCCCGACAGGGTACTTTCATCCGCTCTCTCGATGCCCACGACATTATGTGTATGGTTGGCAATGCCGCCGTTAGCGGTGGAGTCAGGCGCACAGCTATGATTTCGCTCTTTGATTATGACGATTTGGAAATGCGCCACAGCAAGAACGGCGATTTCGAGCGCGAAAATAGCCAGCGCTGGAACGCCAACAATAGCGCGGTCTGGCCCGAAGGCGGCTTAAATCAGGTAGAAGTAGCCCGTCAGGTACTCGATATGGTTGATTCTGGACGCGGCGAACCCGGCATCTTTAATCGGCAGGCCGCTTTGGATATGGCTCCTGCCCGCCGGAAGACTCGCGATGAGAACGGCAATACTATTAAATTTGGTACAAACCCTTGCATTACTGGCGATACCTGGGTTGCTGTAGCTGATGGTCGTGGGCGAGTTAGAATGAGTCAACTTGTCCACGAAGGTAAGGATGTTGACGTATTCAGCATTAAGGATGATGAATTGGTCATTCGTACTATGCGTAACCCACGCAAGACTGGAACGGCTGTACCTATCTATAGAGTCGATTTTACCGATGGAACATCTATTCGGGTTACACCGAACCATAAGTTCATCTTGAATAGTGGTGAGGTGAAAGAGGCGGTGAATCTTAGCCCGAATGACAGTTTGATGTCAATGACCACAAGTTGTCTGGGCTATGATAGGGATAATAAAACAACTGCTGCCAACTACGATTGCCCTAAAACCTACCGAATGCTCAAATTGGGCAATATGCAGCGCTCCGAGCATAGAGTCTTATACGAACATTTCACGGGCGTTAAGCTGGACAATTCACAGGTGTTGCATCATAGAGATTTTGACTCACTCAATAATCGTCTGGACAATTTAGTGCCAATGACTGAAGAGCAACATAATGCTCTACACAATGTTAGTGGCAGTAACAACCCTAATGCTTTAGAAGTAAGCAATGAGCAGCTTGAGGCTGAGTTGGTTGAGTTTGTCCATAATCTGGGCTACCGCCCTTCTATAGAGGAGTATCAAGCGTTTGCCCGTTTGAAAGGTTTGCCTCAAACATTCCAGAATTATCGCCAGGACTACTTCAACGGCACTCTTCAGGAGACTCTAACCAGAGTGGCTGAACAACTTGGGGTTAATCAGCCTCCCCACGTTAAGTCTACTGTTAAAGCCAGCAACTTGCCCATTCACTACAAAGGTAGTATAGCCTACGTGACCAAGAACTGTGAGTGTTGCGGTCGAGAATTTGAAGTTGCCTTTAGACAGCGTGAGACTGCTACTTGTAGTTACTCCTGCGGAACTAAGCTTTATTACAAGCTTAATGGAGTTGAGCCTGGTAGACAGGCACTTATGGCTGGACATGGTAATCGTAAGGAGCAGCGCCGCCAATTGCAAGTGACGGTCTATAATGATTTGGTATTCGAACTGGGTCGTCATCCTTTAAAAGAAGAATGGCAGGAGCGTTGCCGTGAGCGCGGTATATCCCCTGAGATAAGCCGTGTTAGTAGTCCATTCCGCTATTGGAACGAGCTTGAGGAAGCTGCTGCAACCTCTAACCATCGAGTTCTTTCAGTCGAGCAGGATGGCTACGAAGATGTTTACAATGGCACAGTAGATGGGACCCATACATTTTTTGCAATTGGCAGCGAAAGGGTTAATCGAAACGGTAGAACAGACATGTCCTATGTTCTGTCTAAAAATTGCGGCGAAATAATACTACCGCCCTGGTCTTTCTGCAATTTGTCGGCGGTGGTGGCGCGGCAGCCTGACACGCTGGAAACGTTGAAAGAAAAAGTTGAGCTGGCGACCATCATCGGCTCGATTCAATCAATGGCGACCTACTTCCCCGGTCTGCGCCCGATGTGGCAGAAGAACTGCGAGGAAGAGCGCTTGCTTGGCGTGGACATCACCGGGCAACTGGATAGTGCCGCTGCTCAGGATGCTGAAATTAAGGCGCAGTTGCGCGATTACGCCATTGAGGTCAACAAAAAGGTAGCTACTCAACTCGGTATCAACCAGTCGGCTTCCATCACATGCGTCAAGCCTTCCGGCAACACCAGTCAGTTAGTAGATTGTGCTTCCGGCTTGCACGCACGCTGGTCGCCCTACTACATCCGCAACGTTCGGGTCGCCGCGCATACGCCGATTTACCGCGTGCTGAAAGATGCCGGAGTGCCGATGGATCCCGAAAACGGGCAAACGCCGGAGAACGCGACCACCTGGGTAATTCACTTCCCGGTCAAAGCGCCCGATGGAGCGATTACCCGCAATGGTCGTACCGCCATTGAGCAGTGCAATTACTGGCTGCAAAACAAGCTGCACTGGACTGAGCACAATCCGAGTGTCACAATTACTTATCGTCCCGACGAAGTGCTGGAATTGCTTAGTTGGATTTGGGAGCATCGGACGCAACTTGGCGGCATGGCCTTCCTGCCAACTTTCGATGCTCAGTACGCCCAGCTACCCTACATCGAAATCACTGCCGAGGAATATCACAAACTCGCTTCCCAGTTCCCGGAAATTGATTTCTCCAAGCTTTATCGGCACGAAGAAATTGACTACACCACGGCAGCGCAGGAACTCGCCTGTATGTCCGGCTCTTGCGAGATAGATGTAATTTAAGTACAATCAAGCTATGAGTTTCGTCCGTAATTCTGGGCGAAACTTATAGCTTGATTTTATTTTACTTCATAGTATTAGTGTGATGAAAGATTAAGAGCCAAAATCTTGGATAGCCAGCCGCCTTATTTAGATGCGAATTGGGTTTTGCACTTACCTCAGAATACTTTGCTGATTTTGTGCGGGCCGAGTGGTAGTGGCAAAAGCACTTTTGCTGCTAAACATTTCCCCGAAACTTATGTGATTTCCAGCGACCATTGCCGCGCCTTAATTAGTGACACTGTACGCAACCAGAGCATCAATGCAGAAGTTTTTGGTCTGGTACACTATATGGCTCGGCTACGGCTGAAGGTCGGACGGCCCACCGTGATTGATAGTACCGCTTTGCAGAATTTTTCGCGCCACAGCTTCCATGAAATCGCGGCTGATTATGCCTATAATACGCTTTTGCTGGTCTTTGATGTGCCGGAAGAAATTTGTCGAGCGCGGGATGCCGCCCGCGTTGACCCAGCGCCGGTTGGGGCCGCCGTCGTAGCCGAACAATACCGCCTCTTTCGCGAAACCCTCGCTACCGCCCGCCAGGAAGGATTTAGCGCCGTTATTACGCTCAAGCCAGCCCAAATTGATAAAGTCCGCGTCCAGCTAGATTAAATTTTGAATTTTGAATTTTGAGTTGAATACATCGGTCATAAAATTCACCACGGAGGCACAGAGACACGGAGGAGGATTAAAAACAATACATTCAACTGAACCTCTGTGGGAGCGAGCTTCTGCTCGCGATTTCGGTTGGTGGTAAGGACAAATCGCGAGCAGAAGCTCGCTCCCACAGCAATTTTAGCCTCATTTGAATGGCATTGGAACTAAAAAGATTTTAACTCCGTGTCTCCGTGCCTCCGTGGTGAATCCTCCTCTGTGTCCTCTGTGGTAAACTTTTTTCGTGTAGGCCCAAATGTGTTAAAATAGCGCGGTAATCCAGATGAAATGGAGTTTGAGAGAAAAGTGATATTATCAAGAGGACAATTAATCGAACTACGCGAGGAATGGCGCAAGGCCGGGCAACGGGTCGTTTTTACCAACGGCTGTTTCGATTTGATACACCTGGGCCACGTGCGTTACTTGCAAGAGGCGCGGCGGCTGGGCGCTGTACTGATAGTGGGCCTGAATAGTGATGCCAGCGTGCGCCATCTCAAAGGGCCACAGCGCCCGCTAGTTTCGGAAGGCGAACGGGCCGAAGTAATGAGCGCGCTACGCCCGGTAGATTATGTGGTTATTTTTGATGAGCCGACTGCCGGGCCGCTAGTTTCGGAACTACAGCCTGATATTTACGTCAAGGGCGGCGATTATAATAGCGGCGAGGGTGGGCAAGGCAAGTTTTTGCCGGAGGCTGAAATTGTGTACGGTTACGGCGGGCAGGTAGCGCTGATTCCGTTTGTGCCGGGCCATTCCACCACCGATCTAATTAACAAGATACTGGCTGCCTACACCACAGGAGCGCAATGACTCCACTACAACCCGATGCCGAACGTGATAGCAACAAATTCGCCGCCGATACTCGCGCCGAAGCCCTGATTAATTACGAGCTGGAAAATCTGGCTGAAAGTACAGTTGAGCCGGGCGCTCGGCTGGTTGGGCCGTATCCTGTCGAAACTCCCGCCGCCGATGCGGGCGCACCCACCGTTTCGCCTTCGCCTGCAAACCGACGCTTTGGTGGCGGTATTATCCGCGCCGCCATTATTATTTCGCTCGGCAATATAATGACCCGCATTTTTGGCCTGTTGCGCGAAGCGGTACTGGCTGGGCTGGCTGGCACGGGCGCGTTGACCACTGCTTTTGTAATTGCCGATAATACCCTCAGTATCTTCTTTGATTTGCTGGTGAGTGGTGCAATAAGCGCCGCCCTTGTGCCGGTGTTGAGCCGCTACGCCGCCCGCAGCGAGTCACGCGAAGAATTCTGGAAGATTGTCAATACGCTGCTGACGCTGGGCCTGCTCTTTTTGTTGAGTGTGGTCTCCGTATTAGAACTTTTTGCTGACCCACTGGCCCGCTTTATGGCGGTCAAAGAGAGCGCCGAAACCCAGGCGCTGACGGTTGGGTTGGTGCGGGTGATTCTGCTGGGTATCGTCTTTTTGGGTGTTTCCTCGATTATGATGGCGACTTTACAGGCGTTGCAGCGCTTTGCGTGGTCGGCCCTATCGCTGGCGGCCCGTAACGGCGGGGTGGTGCTGATTGCCTTGCTCTTTGGGCATTGGCTGGGGGTGTGGAGTCTGGTGCTGGGCGTGCTGGTTGGTACTTTTCTCTTGATTGTCCTGCAAGCGCCCGGTTTGCGCGATTTGCCGTTGCGTCCTTCGCTCAACTTCCGCCATCCGGCTATCGGCGAGATTTTGCGGCTGTACCGTCCGATTTTTCTAGGGCTGTTAGTCACCAGTGCCGTATTGATTATTGACCGCAATCTGGCGAACCAGACCGGGCCGGACAGCATTGGTGCGATGCGCTATGCTACTACCCTGCAACAATTTGTGCTGGGTCTGGTTGGTAGTGCTATTTCGATTGCGATTCTGCCCACGCTTTCGCGGCAGGCCGAAGAAGAAAGCGGCCCGGCCCTGTCTGCTTCCTATCGCCAGACCTTGATGGGTGGAATGAGATTGCTCTGTGTCCTGATTATTCCGGCGACTATCGGCCTGTTGGCACTGGCGCTCCCCGCTATTTCGATTATTTTTGAGCGCGGCGCGTTCAAGGATAACCCAAACAGCAAATGGCTGACCTTTGTGGCTCTGCTGGGCTATTTGCCCGGTCTGCCCGCCGCTGCCCTCGACCAGATGCTTATAGTGGCTTTTTACGCCCGCAAAAATACGCTTCTGCCCGTCGTGGTCGGGGTTTTTGCCAATTTGGTTTATTTAGTGACAGCATTAAGTTTGATGCAGCCATTAGGGTTGGTCGGGCTGGTGCTGGCAAATTCGTTGCAACAGATTTTTCATATGGTGGTGATGTTCTGGTTTTTGCGAAGGGTCTTTGGTCGGTTGGGCGGCTACGGTCTGACCACCACCGCCGCTAAAGCCACCCTCGCTTCGCTGCTGATGGGCGCGATTGCTTTCCTGGCAAGTGGGCTGGCTCTGCATTATTTGGGTAGCAACTTGCTGGCGAATCTTGTCGCTCTTATGCTAGGCGTAGCCCTCGGTGGCGTGGCCTATCTCATCGCTCTCCATTTGCTCCGTATAGACGAAATGACCCTTATCTGGGGTGCGGTACGGCGCAAACTAAAACATTAGGATAGTTTTGAGTTTTGAGTTTTGAGTTAAGAAAAACATAATTGAAGGTCAGCTATAATTCATAGGCCCGGTCTTTTTGGTAGGTGCTAGGTTTCCTCGCCCTCGAACGCTAAAGTAGGTCAAAGAGGATTGGGAAACCCAACCTCTACCGAACCCGAATTTGACCCAAGAAATTATGTCTGACTTTCAAATAAATAGGACTTTCGCTTGCCAGTCTAAAAGTAGTGGCGATTTCAATCGCTTTGGATTGAGCGCCAGGCCAAAGCGATTGAAATCGCTACTACTAAAGCGAAAGTCCTGATAAATTACAGAATGATTCGATGCTTGCTGATAAAGATGTAAAAATAAAAAATGAAGCCAAAAATCCGGCGCTAAACCGGGCGGATTGGCTTTGGGTACTGTTGTGGGTTGGGCTAGTGTTGGTACTCGTGCCGCGTCTGGCCGATTTTTTTGCTCATTCTTTTGAAGTGCTGGACTGGCCCTGGCAAATAGATTATGACGAAGGGCTGAACCTGAGCGCTTCGTGGCATTTGAGCCAGGGCCATAATATTTACGCCAATAGCGTGCCGGAGCGTTTCATTGCCGCTCCCTACCCGCCGCTTTATTTTATCCTCAACGCTATTTTGATAAAACTTTTTGGGGTGAATCTGTTAGGAGGTCGCCTCCTGACCTTTGCCGCTACGCTATTTATTGGTTTTCTGATTGGTTTCAATGTACATTTAGTAGCGCGTCGGGCCGGAATAAGCCGCCTGAACGCAATCGGCGCGGGAATATTTGCCGGGTTGTGCTGGCTCTGTCTGCCGCCGACTTACGTTTGGGGGACTTTTTATAAGCAGGATATGGTGGCGATTAGCGTTGCGCTCACTGGCCTGACGTTGGTTTCGCTCTGGCAGGATAGCAACAAGCTCTACTGGGCCGCACCAGTGCTGGCAATCGGCTTTTTTGCCAAGCAGAATGAGTTAAGTGCGGTTGGGGTAGCCGGATTATATATTGTCTGGCGCGAATTGCTGAATGGCGATGCAATGCAAACACGGTTGCGCCCGAACTGGCGGCGGGCTATCTTTTTCGGATTAGCACTGGCAGGCTGCGTTTTGCTGCCCTTCGGCTTGCTAAATTTGCTTACCAAAAACGGTTACTACAATCATATTATTGGCTATCAGCTTGTCCCCTGGGATTTTGAAGATATGAGCCGCCGGGTCAGCCGCGTTATCGGCGACCACCCGGTGCTATTGGCGCTGGCGGCGCTGTATCTGGTGCTGGCCCTGCTAAATCTAATCCGAAAATGGCTTGGGGCGGGCAATTGGGCCGGGCGCTTGTTGGCCCTTCGCCCCAACCTCTACGCTATTTATATGCTGGCTGCTATCGTTAGCCTCTTCACCATCGGGGCTTACCAGGGCAACTTCAACCTCACCCTCGACCTTTTCCCGCCACTCCTCATTCTCGCCGGGTCAGCCATCGCTCAAATAGTTCAAAGTTCACCCATAGGGCAACCCTATGGGCCGAAGTTCAAAGTTCAAAGTTTTGGTCTCCTAACTCAAAACTCAAAACTCAAAACTCAAAATTTAGTGTTATTGGTAATCATGGTCTTTGGGTTAGTGTGGCAGGGGCTGAATTTTGTCTATCCGGCGCGGACTTATTATTTCTTTGGCAGTATGCCGGGAGTGGAGCGGCGCGGACTGATGGAACGGTTGGCGAATGATGTGCGGCAAGCGCCGGGCGATTTCCTGACCGAAGATGTCCATTTGCCTTTGAGTCAGGGGCGGGCCGTGCCTTACGACAATCTTTATCATATGCGATTGCAATCGGAAGAAGGCAAGTGGGATGACCGTCTTTTCTTGCAGGATTTGCGTGACCGCCGTTTTGGGCTGGTGTTGCTCGAACACAATTCGCGGCGGTGGAGCAAATGGGGCTGGCAGACCCTCAACGAAAATTACGAGCTAATCTTCCCGGATGGGATTGATTTATGGCGACCTCGCGCCCGCCCTTTAGCGCCCCAAAACAAGCTGGATAATTGTACGCTGGCGCAGGGCAATGACCGCCTGACTTTTGAGGGTTTTAGTCTTGGGCCAAAACCTGTTGCGCTAAAGGCTGGGGACGGTCTTACTGTTACGACTTACTGGAAAGTGACCGGGCCAGTACAAAATAATTACACTCTTTTCATGCATTTAGTGGATAACAAAGGGGCGCTGGTGGTGCAGCGCGATGCCGAGCCAGGCCGCCTTGACCTGAGCGTAAAGGCTGGCGAAACCGTGCCGTCCTTCCCGGCCCCGACCTCAAGCTGGCGAACGGATGGGCCATCCCTGACAATTGACCAATCGTTGCCTCTGCCCGCTAATCTCGCCCCCGGTACTTACACCTTAATCCTCGGCGCATACCGTAGCGGGGCAGCTGGCCTTGAGAATATGCAGCCCAAATGTGGCAACGCCGTTGGCAGCGCGCTTCAATTGGGCCAGGTGAAAGTGCAGTAGTTCATTTCCTTTTGTTATTTTGCTCAAATCAACCTTTGCGTGAATTATAGTGGATTTAGGCTGGGACTTTGACATCAAGCTTGACGATACGCCATTTGCTGTTGACCTGTTCCAGGGTAGCTTCAAAAGGGCCGGTGCCTTTGGTTTTGTAGCGTACCGTGCCGGAAAGAGTGGCAGTCGTAGCACCATTGTTGGTGTTGACGCTAAACCCGGATGTATTCAGGCTATCGTAATCGGGCAGATAGCCGGAAGTAGGGTCAACAAAACCGCTCTTGAATTGTTCTTTGGTTATGTTGGGTGCAACCAGCGCGTAGGCGGCATCCGCATTACCCGCTGCTGCCACCTTCATAAATTCATCAAGTGTTTTCTCGGCATCAGCTTTGGCACTTACGCCAACTCCGATGAGCGCCCCAAATCCAACCACACAGGCCAGCACCAGCACCACTACAAGCGCTATAATGCCAATAATCCAGCCTGTCGC
>JBBQXW010000281.1:0-9835 GCA_038209275.1 Chloroflexia bacterium
CACCAGACCGGGGCGCTGTTTCTGGAACGTGCCACCGTAACCGGCATCGAAGCAGCAAACGCGGTACTCACCGCCGAAAACCAACCGAACTTTGCCCTTGTGCCGCACCAACGACCCGAACCACTGGCCCGTCTAACCCAAATCATCCTGCGCGGCGCGGCAAGTTCGATAAGAAGGGGGAAGTGATTTACGATTTACGATTTACGATTTACGATTTACGATTTACGATTTACGATTACAATGATGAGTGATATACTATCAACGGTCTCTGTCTGAGGTTTTTAGGCTTGAAAAACCTCGGTTTGTGAGCTTTGACAGTATAGATAGGAAAACTCACCACGGAGACACGGAAACACGGAGAAGTACAGTAGTGAGGATGAAGGAACGAAGATGAAGGAATGAGGACGGAGAAACACGAAAAACCTACAGCAGATACACTCATTACTAACCAGTGGTGCTAGTTATTTAGTGGTGACTAGCTCACTACTATACAATATGTTGTAGCATTGGGCGAAATAAGTTATTAGCAAACCCTTTTTCGCCTCTAATGCACTACATTTAGTAGTACTTATAACACGAAGACCTAAATGTAGTATTTTGCAACTAGCACCATTGGTTACTATAATCGTAAATCGTAAATCGTAAATCATATGACTGAAAACTCAAAAAAAATATTGGTGGTGGGCGCGACGGGGTATACCGGGCGGTTGATTGTGGCGGAGTTGCAGCGCAAAGGGCTGGCTTTTGTGATTGCGGGGCGCAGCGCCGAGCGGTTGGCGGAATTGCGGCGCGAATTCAAGCTGGGCGAGGAGGTGGCTGCAATAGTGGCGAACCCGCTCAAGCCAGAAACTTTGCCAGCGATGTTTGAGCATAGTGTTGGGGTGGTAATAAATTGTGCCGGGCCGTTTACGACGCTGGGTGAGCCAGTTGTGCGCGAAACGCTGGAACATGAGGCGCATTACCTGGATATTACGGGTGAACAGGCGTATATTGCCAAAATTATCACTAATTATCATATGCTGGCGCTGGCGAAAAAACGGACGGTAGTTCCCGGTTGCGGGGTCGAGTACGCTTTGAGCAACTGGACGGCGGCTCTGGCAGCCCGCGACCTCGAACCGCTCGATAGTCTGGCAACCGCCACGGTATCGCGCAATGTTCAGACGACGCAGGGAACACAGCGTTCGCTCTTTGCCGCGCTTGGTTCGTATGGCATTGGCTGGCGCGACGGCAAGCGGGTAATAAAAATGCCCGGCTCGGAGGTGCGCCGTTTTCACTTTCCGCCGCCGTTCGGCGAACAACAGGCGGTCTCAGTGCCGTTCGGCGATACGGTAACTTTGCCGCGCCATATCAAGACGAAGCGAGTTGATGCGTATATGGCTGTGCCAGCCGGGGCAGCTTTTGGAATGAAGTTATTTTCGCCGATTTTGCCTGTAATGAGCGGTTTCCTGGGGCTGGCGCTTGACCCGCTTATCGGGGCGGGGCAGCGTGGGCCGCAAGAAGAACGGCGCAAGTCAGCACAATGGGCAGTTATGGCAGAGGCAATTGGCCCGCAGGGACGGCGCACCGCCATTTTGCAGGGCCGGGATGTTTATGGCCTGACGGCGGTCATCACGGTTTGGGCGGCGGAGCAAATGCTTGCGCCCGGCTTCAAGCAGGCCGGAGTGCTTGGCCCGGCCCAGGCGTTCGACCCTGCCGCCGCCGTTGAGTATTTGAAGGATTTCGGGGTAAGTTTTACGACGGCTTGACCTTTTTGAGGGTACGCTCCATAAAGCGGTTCATGTCTATAATGAAGCGTTCGTGGATGCCTTCGCCGATTTTTTCGATTTCGTCGTAAGCCGCGACCTTGAAAACCAGCCGCTTGCCGTCCACTTCGATTACTTCGGCTTCGGCCCGCACTTTGTGGCCTAACGGTGTAGCCGCGAGGTGCTTCACATTTACCAGAATACCAACCGTGCTTTGCCCTTCCGCCAGCGCGGACATGACGGCGTTAGCCGAGGCCGTTTCCATTAAACCAATCATCATTGGCGTAGCATAAACTTCGGCAATCCCTTCGGCATACTGATTAGCCGTATTTTCGTGACTAACTACAGCGTGAGCTTCCCCCTTGAGACCCACCATAACTTGTTCGCTCAATTCCTCTCTCCTTTTATAAAAATTCACCACGGAGGGTCGCAGACCCAACGGAGACACGGAGTTAATTCCAATAAGGACTTTCGCTTGCCAGCCTAAAGTAGTAGCGATTTATGGTCTTTAAGAAAATAATCGGTAAAGGTAGGGGCAAGGTCTCCCCATAAGGATCAAGTTAAGCTTTTCACAAACCGATTTTGAGGCTGGCTAGGTCTCAAGCCGTCAGCGCCGATTTTTGGTAGGGGCGAATCGCATACGCCCTTTAACACTATCTCAGTTCAAACGGGCGTATGCGATTCGCCCCTACCGCCCTGAACAGTCTTTGTGATTTCCTTAACTTGACACTTATGGGGTCTCCCTGCCCAAATTGAGCGCTAGGCCGAATTGGGCGAGGAAACCGAGCCAATACCAGTGCTTGCCTATTTGCGGATTATTTGTTAGAGACCATCAATCGCTACTACCAAAACCAAATTTAAATTTTCTCTGTGTTCATCTGTGGTTATCTGTGTTCCTGCATTTTCCTAACTCAAACTTCAAAACTAAAATTTGTCGCTCTTGAATTGGTCGGCGTTAAATTTTTTGAGTTCGGAAATGGCGGGCAGCACCAAATCGGGTGGTATCCCAGGATGTTCTCTTAGGGCATATTTGCCTTGCTTTACCAGCACGGTAGTAATGCGGTCTTCAAAATAATCTTTGCCCGCCGCCAACAAATTTGGTTTGTCCTCGACCATCACGTAATGATAGGCCGGGAACGCCAGCGCAATATCTTCAAAGTGGTGGTCTTTGTGCAGATAAATCATCACGTTGCCTTCTACCGCTTTCGATATGCCACTCAACACGATTTTGCGTAGCTGAAACGAAGCATCGCCATCCGAAAGAATGACGGGTTGGGCAAAAGTTCTCAGGTATTCCAGCACCTCAAACACGCCGGGGTAAATATAATCGGGATAAGGAAAATCCATCCAGAGCCGATAAAGCTTGCGATACAAAACTTTGTCGGTATATTCTGGCTCAACTTTGGTTAGCGTCATGGGAATATCCACGCCGTCCATATCGTGACGCACCTGCTCGTAAACTTCCCAGAAGCGCGCCGCTCTCTCGTCACCAATCAGCGCCTTCATGCTGTTCTCTACATCCGTCTTCACCTGGTCATTATTGATGAGCGTGTTATCTACGTCAATAAAAAAAACCAGGTGCGCCTCAGTATTAAATACACTCATCCGTACCTCCAATTAGGGGAAGGAGAAGGAGTGAGGAAAAGGAGAAGAAAGGAGGAGGGAGGAAAGAGGGACGAGAATAGGGTTTGTTTTGATGTCTTTCCTTTTCCTTCTCCTTTTCCTCACTCCTTCTCCTTCTCCTCACTCCCTCTTCCCGTCCTGCTCGAATTGATATTGCATGAAGCGGTTGTGCTTTTCCATGCGCTTGAGTTGAAGTTCCAGAGCTTCGAGTTCTTCTTTATCGTCAGCGTCTTTTTCGGCGCTCTCGCCTTCGGTTTGCAGCTTTTTGAGCAAATCGAGCGTATTCTGGGCTAATTGCTCTTCGTTGCCCTTGCCCCACTGACTGAACTGCCCGTTATTCATGGCGGGGTCGGTCTGCGGCAGCGGGTCAATAACCATTTCGGGCGTTTCGCCCAACCCGGCTACCGCCTCGCCAACGTGTCCCATGTGGGTCATATGCCAGACGGCGCGGTCAGCAATCAGGCTGCGGCTCAACTGCGGGTCGGTATTCCAGCTAATAAAGGCGCGGTGCAGATAACTCAGAATGGTCATGTACTCCTGCCGCACCCGATTATTGAGCATTTTTACGAGCGGATGGTCGTCGCGGCCTTTGGCTTCCATATCGGCAGCAACAGTTTCGCCGTCGCCCGTCATTTCCAGGTCTTTAGAAGGGGCAGCGCCATGATTCCAGGGGCCAACCGCCGGGTCTAGCTTTTTATTCGGGTCGCCGCCCAGCTCTTTGACGTACTCCCTAAACATTTTACGGTGAGTGCGCTCATCCACTAAAATGCGCTCGATTACCACCTTTACTTTAGGCTCATCTATCGCCGCCAGATGCCCTTCATATTGCTCGATAGCGCGGTCTTCCGCCTCTATATCCAGCAACATCATATCAAAATCCTGCGGTGTATCCAGAAAAATCGGGTCGCGCTCCATAGTCGGATTGCCGCCCAATTCTACTACTAATTGTCCTAGCCAGCGAAAGTGGCGCATCTCGTCGCGGGCAATGCCCTCTACTTCATTCGGCACTTCGCCTTCGCCCATTTTGTAAGCGTGCTGCAAATACTGGATAATCGCGGCGTGTTCGCCTTTCATATCATCTTTGAGCAGCGCCACAATTTCTTCGTTCGTCGCCGCCTTCTTTATCTTTGCCGGATCAAGCTGAGTATCAGCCATCTCCACCAATCATTTATAAAATAATTTTGAATTTTGAATTTTGAATTTTGAATTTTGAGTTATTAGGCATTTCTAACTCAAAACTCAAAACTCAAAACTCAAAACTTATTAAAGCATCGCGCCGAGAATCCAGGGGTTGAATTCTTCTTCGCCAATGCCCTGTGCTTCGCTTTTGCTTTGTTCGCCACTGGCAACCGCCAGAATTTTCTCGAAAATCTCGCGGCCTACCTCCTGTGGACTGATGCCATCAAGAACCTTGCCAGCGTTAATGTCCATATCATCGGTCATCTTTTCATACATCGGCGTATTGGTGGCGACCTTGATAGAGGGGCTGGGCTTGAAGCCAAAGACCGAACCGCGCCCGGTGGTAAAGACAATCATCGTTGCACCGCCCGCCACCTGACCCGTTGCCGAAACCGGGTCGTAGCCGGGGGTATCCATAAAGACAAAACCGCGCTCGGTAATGCGTTCGGCGTATTTATAGACCGCGTTGAGGGGGGTATTGCCGCCTTTCGCCGCCGCGCCCAGCGATTTCTCGAATATCGTGGTAAGGCCGCCCAGTTTATTGCCGGGCGAAGGATTGTTATCCAAATCCTGCCCGTTGATGGCGGTATAATGCTCCCACCACTTGATGCGCTCGATTAGTTTCTGCCCAACCTCGACGTTGCGGGCGCGACGGGTCAGCAAATGTTCCGCCCCATAAATTTCCGGCGTTTCGCTCAGGACAGCCGTTCCGCCGTTGCGTACCAGTTCGTCCATTGCAAAGCCCAACGCCGGATTAGCCGTGATACCGCTCCAACCGTCGCTGCCACCGCACTGTAAGGCCACCGTCAGCTTTGAGGCGGGCTGGGGCGTGCGTTGGGCCTGGTTCACCTTCGGCAATAGCTCCATAATCATCTGGCGGGCGATTTCAACCGTTTTGGCAACGCCGCCGCTCTCCTGAATAGTCAAAAAGAGCGGTTCAACGCCCATTTTATTGCCGTACACGTCCAGTCCTTGCGAAGCAATCATTTCGCGCACCTGATTGGTTTCGCAGCCCAGCCCGACCAGTATGTATGCCCCAACGTTCGGATGCAAGGCAAAGCCGGAGAGGGTCATCTGCAATTGCTCAATCGCATCGCTGCCGTGCCGCATACCGCAGCCGTTTTTGTGGGTCAGGCCGAGTACACCGTCCACATTCGGGAATTGCTGCATTATTTCAGGGGTGAATTTGGCTTCAATCGCCTTGATGGTCGAGGCGCTGCAATTGACCGTCCCCAGCACCGCAATAAAATTGCGCGTGCCGACCCGACCATCGGGCCGCAAAAAGCCCTGGAAGGTGCGCCGTTCTTCTTCCGGCACAAAAATTACTTCGGGCGTTTCGGTGGCAAAAGCATAGTCGCGACTGAATTGCTGCACCTCGACGTTGTGACTATGTACGTGGTCGCCCGCTGCAATCGGTTTGCTGGCGAACCCGATAATCTGGCCGTAACGCCGCACCGGGTTGCCCACTTCAACCGCTTTAATCGCTACTTTGTGTCCCGGCTGTACCAACTGACGGGCCGCGATTGTTTCGCCCTCGCCCAGCTTAATCTTTAGCCCCGGCATCAGCGTTTTTTTAGCAATCGCGACATCATCAAGCGGATGAAGCTGAATCGCTACTTCGCTCAACTCAACCAAATCACTGCTCGGCCTATCCAGCCTTAGCGTTATATTCCCGTCCAAATTCTTGGGTTCCATATTTCCCCCTCGTTATAGTTCAAAGTTTTAAGGAATAGTTTCAAGTTCCAGGTTTCAAGTTTCAAGTTCAAGGTTAGTTTCTAGTCTCTGGTTTCTGGTTAAGGCAGCGTTAAAAATTAAGTTCCCTTTTTTCGTAGGGGCGAAGCGCATACGCCCTCGAACGCTGTGCCGGGTCAAATGGGCGTATGCGCTTCGTCCCTACCACAGCCGGAAATTAATCCTTTACATTGCCTAAGTTCAAAAAATCTGTGTTCTTTAATTCTGACTTCTGACTTCTGACTTCTGACTTTTAAAAGATAAGTCCGTTGCGAGACCGACGGCGGGTGGTAGGGTTGTTGGCGATGTTTTCGAGCTGGGTGATGGCCTGACGCAACATTTTTTGCAAGTTTCGCTCTTTGGTTTTGCTGAGTTGGTAGCGCAAACTTTGGAGTGCATCTGGAATACGACCCAGCGCGGCCAGGGCCATCGCCCGATTGTAGAGCGGACTGAGGTCGGACGGGTCGAGACGGAGCGCCTCATCGTAATCGGCTAAAGCTTGCGGATAGCCCCGGTTTGCCAGATGAATATGACCACGCTGGCATAGTAGCATCACATCGTTGGGCCGCAATTGTAGCGCCTGATTGTAATCACTAATGGCCTGCCGGAACTTCCGCAGACAGAAATAGGCGTAGCCCCGGTTTTTGTAACCTTCGATAGTCCAGCCCGGCAATTTCAGCGCCTCGCTGTAGGCACTGACCGCCTTGCCGTATTTTTTCATCTCAAGATAAGCGTCGCCCAGGTTCATATAAACTTCGGCGTGCTTCAAATTGAGCTTGATCGCTTTGGTGTAGCTGTCTGACGCTTGCTTGTGCTTGCCCAGACCCCGGTAAGCGTTGCCGCGCTCGTTGTAAAGCCGGGCATCGCGCGGATTAAGGGTGATGGCCTGGTCATAGTCACTAATGGCTTCGCGGTAATTTTTGTTGGCAAGATGCGCTTCGGCGCGCTGCTTGTAGGCAATGGTGCGTTTACTGTAAACATCCAGATGGGGCGAATTAAAGCGCAAGGCGGCTTCAAAATCCTGAATCGCCCGTGTATGTTGCCCAATGGCCTGATAAGCGTTGGCGCGTTGCTCGTAGGCATCGGGGAACTGCGGCGCAAGCTTGATGGCCTGATTGAAATCCTGAATAGCTTCACGATACTGGCGCACCTCGGCGTAAACCTTGCCGCGTTCGTAATAAATCGTTGAGTTCTGCGGGTCGAGTTTGAGGGCTTCGGTGAAGTCGGCAATAGCTTTGTAATGCGCCACTACTTTCAAATAAGCCCGCGCCCGTTTCACAAAATTCTCGGCTACTCCGGCCCAGGTATGAATCCGCGAAGACCAATATTGTACATCGGGGCTATTATCGGCGGGGGCAGGAGGCAGCGTATCCGCGCCAAGCGGCAACCGTCCCGAAGCGCGCACCGGGCCAGGGGCGGGCGTGAGCGTGATGGGTCGGGAGGCAGCAGAAGATACGGCGGGAGGCTGGTATCTGGCAACTGGCGCAGATTGTTGAGGTTGTTGAGATTGGTAATAGCCCACCGCTTGCTGCAAAGCCTGCTGGTAGCGCTTGACCAGTTCGCTTGAAGCGGGGCGCTGCTCCGGCTGTTTCGCCAGCATCTCATGGAGCAGTTCATCGAGACCGACTGGTAAGTCGGGGCGAGTCAGGCGCAGACGCGGGGCGGGTTCATCTACGTGTAGCCGCAGATAAGCCAGTGGGTCGCTGGCCTGAAAGGGTAATTTCCCGGTCAACATCTGGTACAGGATGATACCCAGCGCATAGACATCGCTGGCAGGGCCAACTTTATCAGCCCAGCGTTCCGGCGCGACATAAGGCGGCGACCCAAACAAATTCATACTCTGAGTCATCTGGCTGCGGAACTGCCGCGCCAGCCCGAAATCGCTGACCACCAGACGGTTAGGCTCCATAAACAGCATATTTTCGGGCTTTACGTCGCGATGCACAATATTGTTCTGGTGGGCGTGAGCTAACGCATCTGCCATCTGGACAAACAAGCGACCCGCCAGCGTAAAATCGAGCGGCTGGGTGGCGTTCTCCTGTAAGCGGGCTTCCAGCGTGCCGTGCGGGGCATAATCCATCACCAAGAAAATCTTGTGGTTAACTTCGCCCTGGTCGTAGATACGAATAATATTGGGGTGGGGCGGCAAGCGCTCAACCAGCGCGCTCAGTTCGTCATCAAAGGATTTTTTGAGATGCTCATTATTGCGGCTGACTATATCGTTGGTTATTTTGATGGCAATTTGCCGCTTTTGGAGCAAATCGTAGCCAGCATAAACGGTGGCAAAGCCGCCGCTTCCCAATTCTTCATCCAGCCTGTACCGATTATTAAGGATAGTGCCAATCACGCCCGTTCTCCGCCTGGTATTGCCGTTAGCAGGGTCAAAAATATTGCTGGACTAATTATACCTAAAAATTACGCTTTGAGCGAATTTAGTAGCATTAAAATAGGTTGCTGTAGGAGGGGTCTGCGCCCTCGATTTTCGTGACATGGAAAAAATCGAGGGCGCAGACCCCTCCTACAGCGAAATTTATCTTGCTATTGCCCTACGGTCAGATCAGGTTAATAAATGCTCAAAATGAGAGGCTTAAATTTAACCTTTTACGACCATTGACAAAGCGGGGGGCGAGTAATACAATTTAACATATCTGATAAAAAATCATTTATATAAAAAGGTTGGGCGGAACTTAACACAAAAGACAGGAATTTTAAATGGAAAGCATTATAGAAGGCGGGATATTTAACTATTATCCCCAGGCTGAAAAGGCTGACCTTTTTAGTCCGTTGGGTCGCTTCAAGGAGTTAATCGAACGTCCCGAAGAGGCTATAGATTTAGCAGAAGCGGCCCTGATAATCGCGGCCCAGGAGTATCCGGGCCTGAACGAAGGTTACTACCTGGAACGATTGGAAATGATGGTAGCTGATGTAAGTCTCCTGACGGCAGGCGAAACCGAACCACAGCGTATTCTCGAAGTTTTTAACAGCTATTTGTACGGCACGCTCGGCTTCAAGGGCAACGAAAGCGAGTACGCCGACCCTCGCAACTCCTTTTTGAACGATGTTCTGGAACGCCGCACTGGTATCCCCATCTCTTTATCGCTAGTTTATCTGGAAGTTGGCAAACGCCTGGGCTTACCGTTGCAAGGAATTGGCTTGCCGGGCCATTTTATCGTGCGCTACCAGGAACGAGCTTCGCAAACAATGGGCCGCCTGAACGCCGGACGTGAGCGCATAGAAGAAGGCGGTACGGAAGGGAATGAGCAAATTTTACTCGACCCCTTCAACGGCGGAGCAATTCTTTCGGAAGAAGATTGCGCCCGAATGGTGCGAGAAATTTACGGACGACCCATGCCCCTGACCCCGGCACTAATGAGGCCGATAACGCCGCGTCAGTTCCTGAGCCGAATGCTCAATAACCTGAAGGCCGCTTACGTCGGGCAGGAAGATTTCGAGCGGGCGCTCAAAATCGAAGATTTTATTATTCTGCTCCACCCCAACGATTGGGGCGAGGTGCGAGACCGGGGCGCATTGCGCTATCGCAACGGGCAGCGCTGGAAAGC
>JBBQXW010000282.1:0-9775 GCA_038209275.1 Chloroflexia bacterium
CATCCTCAAAGAATGGAATCTGACCGAACCGTACCAGCTTATCGGCACGGTTTATCACCCCGCCACTACGGTTGCGACTTTTGCGCGGCTTACCCGCATGGTCGCGAATGTTGCCAGCGATGGCGATGTAGTAGCGCAGCGTCTGTTAAAGCGGGCGGCTTACGAACTGGCAATCGCAGTAGAAGCAGTAGCGGCAAAGCTTGATTTTGGCGAAACGCCACCCGGTCTGGCGCTGGCGGGTGGTTTTTTACTGGGCGAAAAAGCAGTGCGGCGGCCTTTATTAAAACGCTTGCATCGCATTCTCGGCATAACCACCGTGCGTAAAGTACGCGAGCCAGCCCGTTACGCCGCACAAGCGGCTTTAGAACGATTCAAATAAAGCCTGGAATTATTCTTGCGCTCGTCATTCTGAGGTACGAAGAATCTGAGATTCTTCGTACCTCAGAATGACGAAGGAAAGTAATGGCTAAAAATTTAGAAAGGTTTCTTTATGGATTTAGCCACCAAAGTAGGCCAGCGTTTAATCGTTACATTTCCTGGGCCGGAGCTTACTTCGGAAATAGCCCAATTTATTATAGATTGCCGGGCGGCAGGCGTAATTTTGTTCAGCCATAATATCACTAACCTGGAACAAGTCCGTTCGCTAAACCGGGATTTGCAACGGCTTGCCGCCGAAAATGGCTTGCCGCCCCTGCTTATCAGCATTGATGAAGAAGGCGGACGAGTTACCCGTATGCCGCCAGATGGCGCAAAGTTTATCGCGCCTAGCCAGATGGCCCAGGGAGCAGCAGGGAACCATGCTGCCAAAATTTGTGCCGCTTCGACGGCCCGGCGCTTGCGCTATTTAGGCTTCAACCTGGATTATGCCCCGGTGCTGGATGTAAATAATAATCCGGCTAACCCGGTCATTGGCACGCGCAGCTTTGGCTCAGACCCGGCGGCAGTCGCCGAGCTTGGCGTAGAGGCTATCGCGGGCTTTCTGGCCGAGAACGTTGCGCCCTGTGCCAAACACTTTCCGGGACACGGCGATACCGATATAGATAGTCATATTGGCCTCCCGGTAGTGGCTAAAAGTTACGCTCAATTACAGGCAATCGAGCTAGAACCATTCCGTCGAGCGGTACAAGCAGGTGTCCCAGCTATTATGACGGCCCATATTACCTACCCTGAAATCGAGCCGCAACAATTGCCCGCCACCCTGTCGCCCTTCTTTTTGGGCAAGCAAGGCGTTTTGCGCCGTGAATTAGGCTTTAACGGGGTGATTTTTACTGACGCGTTGGTGATGCAAGCCATCTGCGATACTTACGGTCTGGAAAAAGGTTCGTTGATGGCGCTACGGGCCGGGGCGGATATTGTCATGCCGCTCGGCTCTATTCAAAACCAACGGGCCTGTTACAAGGCGATGCTAGAGGCGGCCCAACGGGGTGAATTTGAAATTGAGACCAGTCATGCCCGCATTGCCGCCTTCAAAGAACGGTTTTGCCTGCCGCCACTTTCTACTGACTCCAACGAACTGAATAGCGAGGTAGAGATTACCGCGAATGTCGCCCGGCGCAGCGTTACGCTGGTACGCAATCGGGGCGGGTTATTGCCTTTGCTGCCTGGCAAATTTCAGCGCCCGTTGCTGGTGCATTTTGAACCGATGGTGCTTTCGGCTGTCGAGGAAAGAAAACCGACCTCCAGTCTATCGCTGTATGATTTACTGAGCGAAAAACTGCCCAATCTGACCCATCAGAGCTTGCCGCCTTTCTTTTCAGATGAAGAAGTTGAGCCGGTAGTGCAAGCCGCTTCCGAAAGCGACGCTATAGTGATACTTTGCCGCAATGCTACCCGCTTTGAGAATCAAATAGCCCTTATCAAGCGCTTGCTCCAGACCGGGCAACCTACCGCCCTGGTCGCCGCGCTCGACCCCTACGACCTAGCAGCCTTCGATGCCGACGCATTGGTCGCCACTTATTCCGTGCCGCCAGTCAGTTTGCAGGCTCTAGCGGAAGTGTTGCTGGGTGATTTTGTGCCGCAAGGCCGCTTGCCAGTAGATATTCCCGGTCTTGCCAACCGAGGCGACGGATTGAACGAATTTTAAGCCTAAAACCACCCAATTAAAATCTGTGGGAGCGAGCTTCCGCTCGCGATTTTCTTTAATACTAGGGAAATCGCGAGCGGAAGTTCGCTCCCACAGAAAAAGGGTGTTACTTCTTTGAAACGGGTTGCTTCGGCAGGGTTTGTAAAGTTTTAAGGGCTTCATCTACGTGCTTTTTGGCGTTGAGCTGCGAGGAAAAGACCTGACGGACGATGCCCTCTTTATCTATAATGTAGGTTACGCGCCCCGGCAATAGTCCAAAGGTCGACGGTACGCCATAGCGTTTTCTGACTACGCCGCCTTTGTCGCTTACCAGAATAAAAGGAAGCTGGTAGCGGCTGGCAAACTGCTCGTGCGAATCTGTCGAATCCGAGCTAATGCCGATTACTTCCGCTCCGGCATCCTTAAATACCTCATAGCTATCGCGAAAAGTACAGGCTTCGGCGGTGCAGCCGGGCGTGTTATCTTTTGGGTAAAAGTAAAGCACAATATTTTTCTTGCCAATAAAATCCTTGAGCTGTACCGTTTCGCCCGACTGAGCGGGTAGGGTAAAATCGGGGGCTTTGTCGCCTACCTGTACCCGGCCTTGCGGCTGATTTCCAGACATAATATATTTATAATCTCCTTCTCTAAACTAATCTTCTTCTCTCTGCAATACTTCTCATGTTTCCTGCCACTAAAGCAGCGTGAAAAATTAAGTTCCCGTTTTTCGTAGGGGCGAATCGCATACGCCCATTTGACCTGACCCAGCGTTCAAGGGCGTATGCGATTCGCCCCTACCAGAACCAGAAATTAATTCTTTATGTTGCCTAAGCGTCGCACACTTACCAAACTGAGTCAAGTACGGTTAGGGTTAAAGTTCACTTAACCTTTGTATTATTATACCTTTTCCCTGGAAAAGATGCCCTCATAATCAACCGCACAGGGCGGTGGCAAAGTCGGGTTTCCCGTGTAGTCAGGGCCAATCCATTGGCGGAGCAATGTCCTACGAATTAGCGAATTTGCCACCGCGCTGAGTAACTGCGAAAGCATAGTTGACAATGCCAAAAAGAGCAGCCTCCGGGCTGCTCTTTTTACTCAAAAAACCAATTGTTGCTAACGAATGCTTAACCGCCGAAATTCTTTACCAGTTCAGTGCCAATAGTTACAGCTAACAAGGTCTTCTGACCTTTTACCTGTCCGATGAACTTGCTTACAGCATCCGGGGTCACATCCGTAAGAAATGGCCCTAGTAAACTGGTTGGGTCATCAGGTAGGGTTAGAGCATTCAGTAAGATGTCTGGCTCACCCTCTTTGCTGTAAAGGGCCAGCGTACTTGGCCCATTTGCAACAGGCTTGGTGTTGCCCGGTATGGCAAACTTGTAGCCACGCGCCACCAAAACTGCGTCCTGGTTGGCGAAAATCGTCGCTGCATCATTAGCCGAGCTAAAGAAAGCAATCCCAATTACCGTTCCTTGCGTGTAGGTCGCGGCGACAGCTTTGACAATACTGTCATCCACATCCAACTTAGTTAGCTGGACGGCGGGAGGTGCCGGAGTAGTTGCTCCTCCTGCTGCCGGAGCATCGGCTGTCGCGGCGGGCAGATAAGAGGGCTTGGTGTATTTGAATTCCGGGTTCGGGTTGGTCGGCGGGGTCTGTAAAGTACCCTTTGGCTTGATGGGGCCAGGCGTTAGATTAGCCAGCGAAGCCTTGCCATAGCCAAAAACCGGGTCAATCCCCTGACTATTTGCACCGGCAGGTTTAATGGTCGCCTCAAAGATAGCTTGCGTCCATTCATCTGCGGTAAGGGCCGGATTAGAACTCTTGATTATCGCCGCCATACCTGAAACGTTAGGAGTTGCCGCACTGGTGCCGGGGAATTTACCATCTCCACCACCTTTGGCCTGATAAGCCGCGCTGTCTACCCCGGCAGGGCCGGAAATTTCGGGCTTGATGCGACCATCGCTTAATGGCCCCTGGCTGCTATAGCTGCCAATCGAGTTGCCATCCGGCGGGTCTACCGCGCCTACCCCGATTGCTCCCCGTGAGTCCGCCTGAGAACCGACGCTCTGGGTGGGAGTCAAAATCTGCGGAGATAGTCCACCAGTGACAAAGACGTGGACATTAAACGGACTGGTGGGGGCAGTCGTTCCCGGCTTTAGTCTCGCCCGCAAGAATACGCTTGTTTTAGGCGGTAAGTTAAGCGAAGCTATCTCGTGCGGCGAACGCTCTCGCTGGTCGCCATCAACCGCAACTAATACATTGCCCTGAGCATCCTCAACAATTAAATCCAGGTCGGCAGCGTTAGGATTCACTCCGCCATCCAGGAATTGATCCCAGCGTAAAATAACGTTTGTCTTGAGCGGGTTGTCGGTTGGGTTGCCAATCGCCATTTTGGTAATACCGGGCTGCCACTGGTGGAAGCCTTTAGCATCCAGATTTATCTTACCACCGTAGTGTTCGGTGCCTTCATTGCCGGAGGCCAGGAAGAAAAGGATGCCCTTGTCTTTGCGAATCTGCTCGATTTTCTTGCTAAGGGGGCCGTTGCCATCCTCGGAGCTGGCATTGCTACCCATTGAAATAGAGATCAGGTCTACTTTCTGGCTTACCAAAAAGTCAATCGCTTCGGAGAACTCAGCACCGCTGCCTTTGATCGAAGTAGCAATAATTTTAGCGCCAGGAGCCAGCGAATAAATGATTTCTGCCACTGCGGTGCCGTGAACCCCGTTATCTGCGCTGTTTTCATTCAGCAGCTTCTGGGCGAAATCGGTCACAGCGAAGTCGGCAGGAAGATAGTTCTGGGTCTTTAGCTGGTCAATAAACTGGTAGCCACTATCAATGATACCAATCGTAACGCCTTTGCCGTTGATGCCAGCAGCCTGCCATTTGTCCACGCCCATAATTTTAACCCCCTGATTTTTGGAGGCATCGGCGAGCGCAATTAGAGCATCAAGAGTCTGGGGCATGTGGCCCAGTTCTCTGGTCTCTTCACTCTTGGGCAAATTGATTTCAGTGACTTCTTTGAGGCTGCCCAGGTAGCGCAAGAAGTTAGCTTTGGTAGAGGGAGCGCTATAAGCAATAAACTTATCCAGAGGGACAGTCACCAGAGCCACCTTAATTGTGCCTTCGTCAGCCACATCGTGGACGGTTGCGCCCATAGCGGTCAACCGATCAACTACGGGTTGTGGGTTAACCCCTTTACCCAGTGTAACCTCGAAGTAGAGTTCGTTGCTCTCATCAATCGCTTCAATCAAGGTGGCGTAATCGGTAGCAGCCTTCAGTTTCTGAGCGGCGCTGCCACTAGCCTTGCTGTACTTGTTAAAAATGTCAACCAATTCGGGGTCGGCCTTATCTATCGGGTCTACAGGTACAGTATTAGTCTGGGCCTGACCCGTCTTGACCGGGGTAGCGGTTCCTGCCACTGTAGTAGCTGGACGAGCGGTGGTAGCCGCCACCGTAGTTGCAGCCGCCGTAGTCGCGGCAGCGGTAGTGGCTGGACGAGCGGTGGTAGCTGCGGCAGTCGTAGCTGCGGCAGTGGTTGCGGCGGCAGTGGTAGCTGCCTTAGTAGTCGGAGCGGGCGTGGCAGTGGCGGCATCTCCGCAAGCTGTCAACACCGCTCCCAGAGCGATTAGCATGACCACCGAAAGGTTTAAAAGTAATTTTTGACGCATTTTCCCCTCTTCACAATAAAATTGTGTTGACTAAAATTTAGTCGGTTGCTAACGAATGGTCAATCCTATTAAATTTGCTTATCAAGGGACATAACTAAAATCTACTAACCCACCTCATTGTTCGATGCTAACAGACCGCCGGGCAAAGCCTTTTTCTAGCAAAAATATTGCTAGATGCAGCCCAATTTAACCTGATGCGTCTGTACCCGATAGTTAACTTGAGTAGCCCGACAAACTGCTAATTGAGTATCATTTCTAACTGGATTGATTTTATTAGCAACTAATAGTGTTGAATATTAAAAGTGACTCAACTATCAATATCCAACATTTAGGTAAACGCCCTGGCCTGAAGTTTTAGCGATGTTTTCATAAGAAAAACCTCGAATTGAATAGATTCATTCCATTCAGCATAGGCACGCTCTTTAGCTCCGCCAGGGTTGGTTTTCCGAGAACAGCAGCGAGTTGCTTCGGTTGCTAAGTATTATATTAACAAGCAACCATTACAATTTGCATTACAAAATATTCGGGGAGTAAAATTAAAGTTCATTAGCAAACGCCTCTACTACACAGGTATTAGGCCGTCAGGAAGGGCCAGAGCGCATCAGCCCCCGCCGTTGCAACCTGTTGCCCCAGCCAGCGCGCCCATTCACTTTCCGAACCGAACTCATCGCGCCAGGCCCACAGGCGTTTGGTCAGAAAATGCAAAGGGTATTCGTAGGTATAGCCCATCGCGCCGTGTACCTGATGAGCGATGGCAGTAGCCTGACCCGCCGCTTCGCCCACCCGAATTTTGGCGGCGGCAATAGCCGCAGTCGCTTCGCTAGTTTCGGCGACGGTCATGGCGGCTTCCATGCTGATACGAGCCGCCATCACTTCGGCGACCATAACGGCAAGTTGTTGCTGAATCGCCTGAAATTGATTGAGCGCCCGCCCAAACTGGATTCGTTCGCTGGCGTAGCGGATAGTACGCTGGGAAATGGCTTCCAGCGCCCCCACCATTTGTGCCGCCCGTAGCATAGCCATCCGACTCCAGACCCAATCTATTGTATGAGCCGCCCGCACAACCTGGGTCGCTTCGGCATTGGCAAAGGAAATAGTATCACGCGGTTCGCCTGCCAGATTTTGGCCCTGCTTTAGCGTGGCGTTTTCCGGCTGAACCAAACCCAGATAAAGACCGTTCTCCGATTGGCCCAGCACCAGCAACTGTTTGGCATGACGCGCCCAACCCACGCGGGCAACTGTTCCCGAAACCGTCCAGCCTCCGTCTTGCTGGCTAAAGCGCGGCTCAGTCCCGGCTTGAGTAAAGACTACTGCGACAGGCTCGGTGGATAGCGTCAGCCCTGCCCCCGCCGCCAGCCACCATGCCAGATAAGTTTCCGCCAGAGGTAGTGGCACGCCAAATTGTCCAGCGACCCGTAGCACCGCTATCGCATCACTCAAATTGCCGCCCGCACCTCCGGCTTCTTCGGGAATAGAAGCGAGTGGCAGGCCAGTTTCTTCTACTTTTGTCCACAGTTCGGCGGGCCACACACCCTGCTCGGCCTGTCGCAATATTTCTGGCGTGCAGTAATCTTCAAAGAGCCGGGTCGCGGTCTCGATAATCAGGTTTTGAACATCGCTCATATCAGGCTTCCAACTTTCGTGCAATTATTCCCCGCAGAATTTCGCTTGCGCCGCCCCGCAAAGTATAAGAAGGAGCGGTCAATAACGCTTGAGCCAACAAAACGTTGAAGCGTTCCGGCGCATCGAGGGCCGGAGTAGCCGCCACCAGAGTACGGGCTACTTCGGCCACTTCTCGCTCAAACCGCGTCCCCAAATCTTTGACCAGCGCCGCCTCAACTTCCGGCTGTACCCCGTGATGCAGCAAGTTTGCCACCGTCAGCGACATGCGGCGAAGCGTCCAGAGCCGCGCCACCAACCGACCAATCGCTTCAGCCGCTCGTTCATCCGGCTGCGGGCCAAGTTGCCGCAGCAGTTCGACCAGCAACGGAAAAGTACTGAGCAAGCGTTCCGGGCCGCTGCGCTCGAAAGCCAGTTCGCCAATCACCTGTTGCCAGCCCCGCCCGATTTCGCCCAGCACCATTGCATCCGGCACAAACACGTCATCAAAAAATACTTCGTTGAAATGGTGTTCGTTATCAATCGAGAAAATCGGGGCGGTACTTACGCCCGACGAGGCCAGTTCGACGATTAGCTGGCTCATTCCGGCGTGGCGGTTGTCGCCGAGTGGGGAAGTGCGGCACAGCACCAGCATATAATGTACCCGGTGCGCCCAGCTTGTCCAGATTTTGCGGCCCTGTAACTGCCAGCCACCCTCTACCCGCCGGGCACTGGTCTGGATACTCGCTAAATCCGACCCCGCGTTTGGTTCGCTCATGCCAATGCCAAAATAGCACTCGCCCCGCGCAATCGCTGGCAAAAACCGTTGGCGCTGCTCTTCGGTGCCGTAGCGCAGCAAAAGCGGGCCAGTTTGTCGGTCAGCTACCCAATGCGCGCCGACTGGCGCACCCGCCGCCAATAATTCTTCGGTGACAAGAAAGCGTTCCAGTAGCGAACGCTCCTGCCCGCCATATTTGTGAGGCCAGGTCATCCCTAACCAGCCGCGCTGTCCGAGTTTTTTACTAAACTCAGGCGAGAAAGTGCCAACCCAGGCATCGCACTGTGGCACAAAGCTACCCTGCAAAATTTCCTGGGCCAGAAAAGCCCGCACCTCGTCGCGTAGCGCCAGCGCAGTATTCGCTAGAGTTATGTCAAATAGCTGGGCCTGTTGCGACTCTCTAGTAAACAGCTTCACGCTTCCTCCGTTCTTTTTCTATCTGCTTGAAACAGGTTTAACTCCAACAGCAATCAAATAACCAATGTAGGAGGGGGCTGCGCCCTCGATTTTCTGTGACATGGGACAAATCGAGGGCGCAGCCCCCTCCTACACCGATTTAGCCCTACCTTTGAGCAGTGTTAGTTTAGGTCAGAGCTTGCGAGTCGGTGCGGGAAGTTGGGGGTTGGTCGTTGTCCGGCTGTGGGTCACAATTTAGATTCAAAATGCGGTCTACCCGCTCGATGTGTTCGCAGCGCCCGCTATTCTCATCCACCCGCAAAAAGACGCTGTTAAATTGAACCGGGCCGGGCGCAACCTGATACATCGAAGGCATCCCATGCACAAAGCGGGTCAGCGCCGCCTCGATTGTCATGCCCAAACTGCCGTCACGCGGGCCGCACATGCCAATGTCGGTCACTTTGCCTGTACCGTTGGGCAAAATACGGGCATCCAGTGTCGCAACGTGGGTATGCGTCCCGACCACCGCACTTACTTTGCCATCCAGATACCAGGCCAATGCGTGCTTTTCTCGAATATCTTCGGCGTGAAAATCTACCAGAATTATGTGCGGTTGTTCTTCGGATTGGGCGGTTTCCAGTTCTTCCAGCAACTCATCCAGCGCTGCAAAAGGCGAAGCGGCGCTATAGATATTTATCTTGAGCAACCCGATTACCGAAACCACCATTACCCGCGCTCCCTTAATCGTCAGAGTTACGCGGTCATAGCCCGGCGTGCGCGGACTAAAATTAAGCGGGCGCACAATACGGTTAGCCTGAGCCAGATAGTTGTAAATTTCGACCTTATCATAAATATGGTCGCCCAGCGTCAGGACATCCGCCCCGGCCTGGAGCAATTCTTTCGCCGAACTGATATAAAGTCCCAACCCATCAGCGTTTTCGGCATTGACCACCACCAGATCAAGTTTATATTCGCGCCGCAATTGCGGTAGCAACTCCGCCACCGCTTGCCGTCCGCTTGCCCCGACGACATCGCCGGTCATTAAAATGTTAAGCATACTACCAGGCCCAGCTCTCTAACAAAGTATTTCTTACGAATTACAATGGCTGAAAAAATCCACTCTATGCTATAATGTGTTTGCGTTATAGCAACATTATAGCATAGACGACTTAAAAAATAAGACTAGCATCAAGGGGAAAATCGCGTGCCAGGTCAGTTTGAAAAAGGGACAAAGTTAGGACAATACGAAATAGTCAAGCCGCTTGGTCGGGG
>JBBQXW010000283.1:0-9772 GCA_038209275.1 Chloroflexia bacterium
ATGGAAACTTTGGGCCAATAGGTGTTCGGGCCAGTCCAGGGTTCGGCCCGTCGCCGCCAGACCCGCCGACACAACACGTTCAAAAGCTCAAAGGCGTAATAGACCGTCAGCACTGCCGCACACAGTTCCAGCAGCCACAGCGTCAGCGACATCCCGATTTGCCAGAAGCTCATGTTCGCCCCGAAAGTAATGACCAGGGCGTAAACCAGAAAGCCCACAATTCCCAGCGTCAAAC
This sequence comes from Chloroflexia bacterium, assembly GCA_038209275.1. GTDB lineage: Bacteria > Chloroflexota > Chloroflexia > Chloroheliales > Chloroheliaceae > L227-5C. Next base: position 236 of record JBBQXW010000283.1, read on the forward strand.
CGCTCATAAAGTGTCGTCCAATTGGGTTTAAGTCGGGCAACCTGAACCAGAAAGCGGTATCGCAAACCGCCAGCAAAATCACTCCGGCTATTAGTGCCGGTACATCCCGAAACAACAACAGATGCAGCAACCCCACGCCGCCGTATACCGGCAAAGCGGTCAAACCAATCAGAATTAAATTGGCAGTCGGGTTGCCGCCCAGTCCAGCCTGCTTATGTCCCCGCCAGACCAGTTGTACAAAACGCGCTCCCAGCGCCATAAAGATGAACCATAGTCCCGTAATCATTGTCTCAACTCCGATTTCTTAAAATTTTGAATTCATAATTCATAATTCATAATTCATAATTCAAAATTCAAAACTTCTTCGTCTTCCGATAGGCCGAGGCCAGCATTTCCGGCGAGGAGGCCAGGTTTAGCACTTTCCAGCTTTTGTCGAGGCTGTAGGTGACAGTCTTGCGGGTGATTTCGCCCTTTTCGACCACGGGAAGCTCGTCTTCGCGCTTGAGTTCCGCCCCTTCGCGAGAGAGGGCAGGGGCGGCGCAATAGATAATCTTTTCGCTCAGGTCGAAGACCGCCAGACCACCCGATAGCCCTTGCAGACACAGCGTTTGCATCCGGGCATCCAGCGCCTCGAAGACGGCGGTGGCGGGGTCTAGCAAAAGCGGGCCGAGCTTTGCGTCGTGATTACGGGTGTGGTCGAAGTGCAGCAAGGCATTGATGACGCGCCGGGTCACGCCGGGACGCAACGGTTCGGTTGCCAGCAACATATCTTCCAGGCTTTCGGGGTCGGAGGCACAGGCTGCCGTCATCTGGCGAGTCAGTAGCGCATCGCCCGGCAGCGTTACCATCTTGAAATCATCTACCACCGTAATCCGTACCAGTTCACTTTCCAGAGTTCTTTCTTCCAAAATATTCGACATTTTAACGCCCTCCCGTTCTAATCTTCTCAAAATAAAGTACCTTGATGTCCTTTAGTTCGGTCTGTTTGACCAGCTTGAACTGCTTGTAAATCAGGCCATTCTCGAAGCCTGCCGGGTCGTCGCCGTCGGCGTGGCTTGCTACCACCCAGAGACGCTGGTGGGTTGCCAGAGCGTTAGTCAGGTGGAGCGGTTGAGAGCGTCCGCCGTTTGCCAGCGTCTCGTCTGCTGGGTAGCCGCGCCGTTCCACCTTACCCAGTCCGCGCTCCGCCGCTATATCCTGCCAGAAGAAATCGAATGGCATCTGGACGTAAGGGGCGTTGAAAATAATCAGGTCATCGGGCTTGGCCTGGGCCGCGATGTAATTCGCCGTGCCGCGCCAATCTTCTTTGATAGTGGCGTTGTTGTTAATCTGGATTGAGGCGAAATTCAGCAAGACCAGTGGTACAAGGAAGACCGCCCCCAGCCAGACACTTTTGAAGCCAACGATAGAGCGGGCCAGCAAAATGTAGAACGGGATGACCGCGCTAATCACGGTACGGGTCAGATAAATCGGCTGGCGCAGACTGAAGACCAGCGAAACCGCAATCGGCACCAGCATAAAGACCACCAGAAAGATGTAAGCGTTGCGGCGCTCCGGGTTGCGCTTGTCCGGGATGATAAAGGCCCAGGTCAGCAGAATGACGATAACGACGGTGTTAATAAAATGGTTGGGCGAGTCCAGGCTACTGAATGAGATAAAGGTTTCCCAGACGGTGCTAAAGGTCGGTGGTTGTATCCAGAAGCCACTATAGACGTTGCCGAATTGATGAAAGAAAACTGGCAACCAGGGCGCATAAGCGACGGCAACCGCCAGATAGCTCAAGATGAGCGGGACGGCCCGCCGAGGTTTCTGCCGCAAGAAGTAGAGGCCGAACAGAGCCGAGCCGACCACGTAGTAAAAGGCGCTGTAATCGCTGTAGATTGCCAGAATGGTAAAGCCACTAAAGGCGCACCAGAGCCAGATGCGGTTCTCCTTCATCGCCCGGACTAGAAAGTAAGCGGACAAGAGGACAAAGAAAACCACCATCGAATACATACGGGTTTCCTGGCTGTACCAGATATGGAAGGGCGACACTGCCATAATGAAAGCGGCAATCCGCCCGGTATTGCGGTCAAACAACCGCGCCGCCAGCAAATAGACCAGCCAGATTGACGGTACAGCGAAAAGTACCGAGAGAAGGCGAACCATCGCCAGACTATCGCCAAAGATTTGCACCCAGCCATGCAGCAAAACATAGTAAAGCGGGGGATGCTGGTCGAAGTTAACCGTGAAGTTCCAGATGTAGCCGAGGTCGAATTTGACTACAAAGACGCTATAGGCTTCGTCCAGCCAGATGCTCTGGGCGGTCAGGCCGTAAAGCCGCACCGCTAACCCCAAAACAATAAAAGCGGATAGCCACCAATCCAGTTGCGCCAGTAACCCGGTTCGTTCCGCCGTCTCATTGCGGCGAACCGGCCAGAACCGGGCGGCTCTGGCTACTTCAAATATCTGCATGTGTGTCCCTTTCGTTTCCGTTTAGTAACAGTTCAGCAATGAACCCCTTTACTGTCACTGTGCCAGTCTCCTACTGGTAACACTTTATGCCTTAATTCTAACCAGTAAACCGAAACGAAGTAACCTGGTCTACTCATGAGTAGAGCGGGGTGTTAGCACCCCAAAAAAGAATTATTAACCACAGATAAACCCAGATGAACCCAGATGTTTAAAGATTCAATTTTGCTTATTATTAAAATATAAAAGAAATATGGAAAATCTGTGTCCATCTGTGGTTATCTGCGTTCATCTGTGTTCCTGCATTTTCTGTGTTCTTGTATTTTTGTGTGGGGTGTGCGTCAGTTTTTTGCATCGAGCTAAAGAGAACCCGACCATGAATGGTCGGGCTAAGAACGGGAAGCTCATTTATTTTTAGCCCGACCATAAATGGCTGACTCTTACCCATAATTCAGGTTTGGGTTCAAATACCCGGACATGAATGTCCGGGCTAAGAAATAAACCAGCCTTTTTTAGCCCGGACATTCATGTCCGGGTTCAGATGTGGGTAAGAGTCAGCCATAAATGGTCGGGTATTGCAAAAAATTGACGCACACCCTTTTGTGTTCCTGTATTTGACATTCCCAGACCCAAGTAATATTATCTAATCCTGAATAAAAATGACTGGAATATACGGGCAAATGAAGAAAAAAACGCTGCTTCCCCTATTTATCTTTACCTTACTGCTAACCATGGTGGCTTGTGGCTATCCTTCCCCGTCGGGCGGCGGTAGCTTCACCCCCTATGTCAGCGTTGTAACGCCTACGCCTTTGCCTGGCACAGCCACTGCTTATGCCGATGCGACGGTTTTAGCCCGTTATACTCCCACTGCCCTGCCGCTCACTTTTGTTGCTCCGCCGCCCACCAGCGCTGTTACGAATCAACCGGGAACGACTGGCCCACAGCCCAGCCCAACCCCAACCCTTGCCGTCCAGGGCGACGAATATACCATCCAGCAAGGCGATACACTGCTTGGTATCGCCATTCGTTTTAATGTTGATTTCGAGGAACTGGCAAGCTCAAATAATATAACTGACCGCAACAACATTAAGGTTGGGCAAAAATTAAAGCTGCCAAAACGCAAAGTTGGTACACCTGGCGCTGCCGCCACTGCCACCCCGCTTGGTTAAAGCTTAAGCCAGAAGCGCATTTTGTTGCAGCCAAATTGGGTTTGATGAATCAAACCCCTACCAGGATACATACTAACCCGCATTAGTCCCCAATCCACAACTATTTCTGCCGCAATTTTGTACCGATTGCAATTGACAAGCCTTTTTGCTCTGCACTACAATCCAGCCGTAAACTGTTTTGAAATTCCAGGCCAGGTGAAGGGAAATACTATCAGATGGGCAAGACCAATCGTAAAAAACGTAAAGAAAGACAGTTCGAGGCGACGCAATCGGAAGTTATTCGGGTAGATTTTCAGGGTAGCCCGCTTCCGGCAGAAGAAGCTGAAATTGAAGTTAAGGATGAAGTAAAAGAATTGCTTCCCGCCGAAGACCATAGCGCCAGTAAAGCCTGGAGACTGGTGCTAAGTGCTAACGAACTGGCTGCCACCATGCAGCGCGGCGAGTTCGGGCCGCTCAAGCTCGTACCCTGGGGCAGTAATTATACTTTTATTACTTCGCTGTGTGATGAGACTAACGGCTCGGAATATGCCGTTATTTACAAACCCCGACGCGGCGAAGTGCCATTGTGGGATTTTCCGAACGGCACGCTCTACAAGCGCGAGTATGCCGCTTATCTGGTCGCCGAAGCGCTGGGCTGGCATTTTATTCCGCCCGTGATTATTCGAGATGGCCCACACGGAACTGGCACGGTGCAGGTCTTTGTTGATGCCGACGAAAGCGCTCAATTCTACGACTTCCGCGACCAGCACGACCACGAACTAAAGCGTTTTGCCGTCTTCGACCTGATTACTAATAATGCTGACCGTAAAGCAGGCCATTGTTTGCTGGGTATGGACGGTTTTATTTGGGGAATAGACCATGGGCTGTGTTTCAATAGTGTACCCAAATTGCGGACGATAATTTGGGACTACAGTGGTGAGCCTTTGCCAGCCGATATTTGTGGAGACTTGCTGGAATTTGCGACCAGCCCGGAGCGAACCGCAAAGCTTCGCAGCCAGCTTGAAGAGTTGTTAGAACGGCGCGAAGTAGAAATTTTCTTCCGCCGCCTGGAACAGATGATAGAAGACCCGGTTTTCCCCGGTCTTGCTTCGCGCCGCCAGATCCCCTGGGGCATGTGGTAGTGATAAATAAAAAAGATGGTTAGAATTTGGTAGACCAAATTCTAACCATCTTTTTTATTTATCACTACCTGTTTCGTAATTTCGTAGGGGTTCAATTGATTGAACCCGATTGGGCTTGATGAATCAAGCCCCTACCTGTTTTGAAACTGGTTTCAGGAATCGCTAGAGTCCAGTTTAACCCAGCCTTGCTGAATTGCCATAATGACAGCCTGGGTGCGGTCGTTGGCATTGAGCTTACGCAGGATGCTGGTGATATGGTTTTTGACCGTCTGGTCGCTAATGGAAAGGTGGCGGGCAATTTGCTTGTTGCTGGTTCCTTTGCTCACCCAATCCAGAATTTCGATTTCTCGCCCGGTCAAGGGGCTATAAATCGAGTAATCTTTTAGCTCGTCGGTACCGCCGCGCTTGCGGGAAGGATTATTATATTGCTGCTCCAGATTGCGGAACTGGTTCAGCACCCGGCCTGCCACTGCCGGACGCGACAAAATGGCCTCGTTAATCATATACTCGCCGCGCACCACCCGGCGTACTACCGTCACCCATTCGCGGGCTTCCATGCCTTTGACAAAATAGGCCGCTGCACCCGCTTTAATCGCCTCGAAAATCAAATCGTCATCTTCCAGGCCAGTAAAAACAATAATCGGGATATGCGGCAAGGTACGATGAAGTTGCTGGCAAATTGCCAACCCGCCTAGCTTGGGCAGTTCTACATCAGTCATAACCAGGTCGGGCAAAAGTTCCTCGGCCAGTCGTAAACCTTCTGCGCCATCATTGGCTTCCCCAACAATCTCAAATTCGCCAGTAGATTCCAGCGTGCGTTTGATGCCTTTCAGAAAAAGTGGATGGTCATCAATCAACACGACCCGGTAAGGAGGGGTCTGGGAGGAAACGGAAGTAGTATCCTGACTATTATTGGTCGAATCCATAAAACACTCTCTTCTTTGTGCTAAAATAGTACTAAATCATTGACACAATATTTAATAATGACCCATTCATATTTTGTTGATACGCATTATAGCATATTAACCACTATAAGTACAAATAACCATTCGATTAGCTATTTGCTCCTTTTAAGTTTACCACAGCCATGCAACCGATTTGCGTTCAAACCGAAAACCTAGTATAATTGCAGCTTAGGGCCAATAAAGCTAACATGAGCTGCCCTGGATAAACCAAATTTTGGAAAAGCAGGATTTTCGCTTTAGCCGTGCTGCTAACAAACTGGCTGAAGTTCGCCAGCTTGCGTTCAACTTTTTCCTTAGTTTTGAAAATTTTTAGTAAAAATTTTCAAAACTAAGCACTATCCCGGTTAACCGGGTGTAAGCGAAGATACTAAAAAATTTGTTTTTGTATCAGTATTAAAAGAAAAGAGAAGAAGGGAGTTAATAGCTTAGAATGGGCGCTTTACCTAAGCAAAAACGGAGTCATAGTAAGCAGGGCCGCAAACGCGCAAACCACTTTCTGACCCCTACCCAGTTGGTCGAATGTTCCAACTGTGGCAATCAGCGGTTGCCGCATACTGTTTGTGGTTATTGTGGTTACTACAAAGGCGAGCAAATAATCCAAATCCGCGAGAAAAAAGCCGCACAGTAAGTTGGACTGCTTTTGGGGCGGCATTTTTGTGCCGCCCCAATTTTTAACCTTTGTTTGAGGAGGAGAAAAGAACTTGACCGCTACCGCATGGGTATTTCCAGGGCAGGGGTCGCAGGTAGTAGGGATGGGGAAGGCACTAGCCGAAAAATACCCCGAAGTTGCGGCCCTCTACGCTCAAGCAGACCGCGTCCTGGGCTTCGCGCTCTCAACGCTTTGCTTTGAAGGGCCGGAAGACCTGCTTACCCGTACCGATAATGCTCAACCTGCCATCCTTGTCACCAGTATTGCCCACCTGACCGTATTGCAAAATCATTTTCCCGATAGCCTCGGTGCTGCCGCGCCTTTGTATGTGGCCGGGCATAGCCTGGGCGAATATACCGCCCTGGTTGCCGTCGGTGCGCTTGATTTTGGCGATGCTGTCAAACTGGTCAATCAGCGAGGCCGCCTGATGAACGACGTGAGCAAAGATGAGCAGGGTCGTCCGGCTACCGGGATGGTCGCGGTTCTTGGCGGCGAGGATAGTCAGCTAGAAGAACTGGCGCGGCAGACTGGCGCGGAAGTAGCTAATTATAATTCGCCCGGACAAACCGCTATAAGTGGCACGCTGGAAACGCTGGCCCGCTTCACCGAAGCCGCCAAAGCTGCCGGAATAAAGCGGGTTATTCCTTTGTCCGTCAGTGCCGCTTTTCACAGCAGCCTCATGCGCCCCATGGCGGAAGAGTTGGGCCGGGTAATCGCCGCAACTGATTTCAAGCCTGCCAGCGCGCCCGTCGTCTCCAATGTCACTGCCCAGGCGTTGCCACTGGACAACCCGGCTGCCCTCAAACTTGAATTAACCAAACAAACTTACAACCCGGTACGCTGGGTCGAATCGGTACATACTATGCACGCGGGTGGTGCAACCCGTTTCATCGAAATCGGCCCTGGCAAAGTGCTGGCTGGCCTGATTAAACGTATCCAAAAAGAAGCCGAAGTTCTTAATAGCGAAAATATCTTAACTTAAAGAAGTTTACTGTAGTAGTAGCAGTAGCGATTAATAGTGTGTAAGAATTAAATCTGTAAATTAAGCCGTAAACCAGTGTAGGAGGGGGCGCTGCCCTCGATTTTTGCCCAAACCAGACTTTTTCGAGGGCGCAGCCCCTCCTACACTGGTTTACGGCTTAATTTGTTAAAAACATCAATCGCTTTGAATTGAGCGCATCCAAACAGCGATTAAAATCGCTACTACTTTTAATCTATCCCTGAAAAAACCAAATCGTAAATCGTAAATCGTAAATCGTAAATCGCGGGTACCCTCTGGGTACGTAAATCATAAATCGTTTCGGAGGAAAACATGAGTCTTGCGGGAAAAGTGGCGCTGGTCACAGGCGGGTCACGCGGTATCGGACGAGCGATTGCCTTAAAGCTGGCTTCGCTCGGCGCAACCGTCATCATTAATTACAACAAAAATGCCGAAGAAGCTGAAATCGTAATTCAGGCCATCAGAGCGGCAGGCAGCGATGGGCAGGCAATTCAAGCCGATGTTTCCCAAACTGCCGAAGCGCAACGTTTAGTGGATGAAACGGTCAAAACCTACAAACGGCTCGATATTCTGGTAAATAACGCTGGTATTACCCGCGACAAATTGCTGATGCAGATGAACGAAGAAGCCTGGGATGCCGTGATTGATACCAACCTCAAAGGCGCTTATAACTGCTCCAAAGCCGCCGTCCGCACTATGCTCAAACAACGTGCCGGGCGCATTATAAATATTACCTCGATTTCGGGACAGGCCGGAAGCGGCGGACAATCCAACTATAGCGCCGCCAAAGCCGGACTAATCGGCTTCACCAAAGCGCTGGCCCGCGAAGTCGGTAGCCGCACTATTACGGTCAATGCCGTCGCCCCCGGCTTTATCAAAACCGATATGACTAACGTATTGGCCGACGAGTTCAAACAAAAAGCCCTGGCCCAAATTCCGCTTGAACGTTTCGGCAAACCCGAAGATGTTGCCGAAGCCGTCGCTTTCCTGGCGGGGGATGCCGCCGCCTACATCACGGGCCACGTCCTGACGGTGGACGGCGGCATGTACATGATGTAAGCTGCAATGAGTACAGACGAAATTCAAAGCAACCCACCAGCCAGCTATCCCGACCCGCTTTTCAAAGTGGTAACTCGTTTGGAAGCACAGCAAGTTGGGATTATCGCTACCGAAAGTGAGCTTCAGTACACCAAAACTACCAGAGGCGATTTACTTTTGGAAGTACCGCCCGGTATCTCGCTCAAAGACACCTTGTTTGATTTCTTTCGGGTCGCAAATGTGCTAGAATTTAAAAGTGAGAACGACCAATTCGATTTGGACGAGTACATTAGAAATGACACTCGTGTCAATCAGGTGTTTTTGCAACACAAAGACCTTACTTTTGCCGACATCCTGAACGTTTTTGTAGTATCACGAAAGCCGCAAGGTTTTCTCAAAATCGTCCAAAAGCGCAGGATAAAGTTTCAGGCAGAAGCAGGTAAACCCTGGCTCTTGCAAGGTGAAGTGGGTTTTCAGGACGTAGCTATCGTCGTTTGCAAAGATTTACCATTAGAAAGACGCTATTATAATTGGTTAGCCTTCGCACCCACCGATAGCCCGAAATGGCGACGCTTGGTAATTCGCTTACTTATAGAAGAAAGTCTTAGCGGGCGAGAAACGGATTTAGCACTATCTATAGAAAGTATGCGACCAAAGGAGTACAGTAATATGGCACGAATTTTCAGAGAAGCAGTGGAAAGGGCTAAACGGGAAAACTGGCTCACACCAGAAGAGTTCGCCCAGATAGAGGAGATGGAGAATGCGTCAAAACCTATTCTTCGGCAAATTCGGGCTGAACTTTATAATTTAGACCCTGCCCTTATCGAAATCCTTTACGAAACGGCAGATGACCAAAAAGCCAAAAAACTACGAGAATTACTTGCCAGCTTAAAACCAGGAGAACGGCTCGCTGGTTTAGGCCCGGAAGAACGACTCGCTGGCTTAAGCCCAGAAGAACGGCTCGCTGGTTTAGGCCCGGAAGAACGGCTCGCTGGTTTAGGCCCGGAAGAACGACAAGAAATGATTAAACTGCTGACCGAGCAAGCTAAAGAAGAAAAGCAATAGAAAGAAGTTGGTTTGTGAACAAAAATAAGCGGATTGTACTGAGTATTATTTTGCTAATTGGCTATCTCATGGCGGTGCC
>JBBQXW010000284.1:0-9743 GCA_038209275.1 Chloroflexia bacterium
CTTTTTTCTTTTAAATTAAGCGATTGCATCGTTCCAAAATTTTGAGCGTAATTTTTTTGCTCCAGTTCAAAACAACCTGTACTTTAACGTCCGGGATAAAAAATTTCGTCTCATTTATTTTTAGCCCGGACTTTCACGTCCGGGTCATTGCAAAAAACTGACGTTCACCCGCCCTGAAAGAAGTGACTGTTTTGGAGGGCGAAACTCGAATATAGTAATTAATTGGCTTATAGTCTAAAAACTTAATCGAGGTGAGTATGCAAATTACACAAACTCTCTACCTTACGCAACGGGCCGAATGGCGAAAATGGCTCATGGAGCATCATGCGACTGCCAAAGAAATATGGCTTATATCTTATTCCAAAACATCAGGCAAACCAGGTTTACCTTACCTGGAAGCAGTAGAAGAAGCATTATGTTTTGGCTGGATTGATGGTATCGCAAAGAAGCTGGATGAGGAGCGCCTGGCCCAACGTTTCACCCCGCGTCTGACCAATAGTAATTGGACAGAATTAAACAAGGAACGAGCAAGGCGCTTGATTGCCAGTGGACAAATGACCGAGGCCGGTTTGGTTAAGTTGCCCGACCTTTCATTGGATGCGTTTCGTATTCCCGATGACATTCTCGCCGCCCTTCAAGAAGACCCCCAAACCTGGGAAAACTTTCAGGCTTTTCCAATGCTGTATAAACGTATTCGAGTTGGTTATATCGAGGAAACCCGAAAGCAACCCGAAGTTTTTAAGAAACGGCTTGCCAATTTCTTACAAAAAACTCGTCAAAACAAAATGTTCGGCGTAATGGAATAAATAAAACGGGTGTTGCTGTTGATCAGGCTCGAAGTATGCTATTATTAATCTAGGGCGAAATTGTTAGAGAGTACCAAAAAGAGGAGGAATTGAAGGGTGGATAGCACTACCAAAAAGCAAAAAGTTGGCTTTGTAGGTTTAGGTAGAATGGGTCAGGCGATGGCGACCAATATTATCAAAGGTGGCTACGACCTGGTGGTCTGGAATCGCAACAAAGACCGGGCCGTCCCTCTTTTAGCCGAGGGCGCGCACTGGGTAAACACGCCTGCCGAGGTAGGCGGCGAGACCGATTTTGTAATCGTGATGCTCAGTGACGATAAAGCGGTAGAGCAAATTGCTTTTCGTAAGGATGGCCTGATAACAGCCATGCAGCCGGGTAAAGTTTTTATCAACATGAGTACCACTTCGGTTGCGCTGGCTCACGATCTGGCAAATTTTGGACGCGAAAATGGCGTGCGTGTCCTGGATGCCCCGGTAGTAGGCAGCGTTAAGCCGGCCCAGGATGCCAGTTTGCTTATTCTGGTGAGTGGCGAGGCAGATGCTTTTAGCGAAGCTGAACCAGTAATTCGCACAATGGGCCAAACTTTGCATTATTTGGGCGAAACTGGCAATGCCATCTATATGAAGCTGATTTTTAATGGCTTGCTGGCGGCGCAACTGGCGGCTTTTGCTGAACTGGTGGCACTGGGTCACAAAGCCGGACTAGACCGAACGCAGGTGATTGAACTGTTATGCAGTGGTTCGCTGGCTTCCCCGGCCCTGAAACTACGCGCTGCTAATGTTCTGAGCAATGATCATACGCCTGCTTTTACCTTGAAACTGATGCACAAAGATATGGGGCTTGTCACCGAAGCAGGTCGAGATTTGGGTGTACCGATGCCGGTTGCCGCCGCCACTACCGAACTTTATTCTATTGTGGCTAATATGGATTTGAAAGAAGAAGACATCAGCTTGATTGTGCCATTGGTGGAACGTTTGGCTGGTTTATAATTGGGAGGATTTATAATCAATTACCGAAATACCCGGTACAGCTTCCACAGTCTGAAAGCGTACCAGCGCCTGATACTGCCGAATAAGATTAGTGATCAAAACAACTGCCTGCTGCATTTGCTCCATAGATTCAGTATCGAGGGCTATCTCGGTTAGTAGCGCTAAATCCAGTTCGGCTTGAAGGACAGTCAGCGGTTGGCTTATTTCATGGGCGGCGGTACGAGCCAGAGTTAGCACCGCCGCTAATTGGTCGCGCTCCTTTTGTATCTCTAGCCGCCCAAATTGCTCAATAACGCTGGCGACCTGATTTGCCATCATTTCTACAAAGCGTACCTGTTCCGCCGAAAAATAGTTGGGTTGGGGAGTCAACAAAATCATAACCCCAATTGATTTTTCTGCCAATTTTAGCGGCACAAACAGACCAGAGCGCCAGAACGGGTTTTGGTCAAGTGTTATTTCAGGACTTTGTTCGATTAATTCTGCTAGGTTCTCAATTAATCTGGTCTGCCCGCTCTCGACCACCTTGCCGCTTATACCTGTGCCGGGCTTGATACGCACATTTGGGTCAGAACTCACTGTACAGGTACTAGCCAATAGTTCGAGTTCGGCTGGTTGCTTTTCATTCAATACATAAAGTAGGCCGGAATCGGCTCTGGTTACTTCTATTGTCAGCGCCAGAGCGCGTTCGGCGACGGCCTTTAGTTCGATTGGCTCACGTAGCTGATGATTGAATTGCTGCAAGCTTTCAAGCTCCTGGTTACGCGCTTGCAGGTCTTTATTTAAAGTTTGGAGGCGCTGGTACATTCGCGCATTTTGAATTGCCGCTATCGCCAGCGAAGCCACCTGCTCGGCCTGAGCCTGTTCTAGCTTGCTCCACTGGTAAGGCTGATTTTTGTAGACTCCCATCAAGGCGACAATTTCACCCTCTACTCGAATTGGAATCATCATGGCTGCTACGACCCCGTTATTTTGGGTCTGTCTATCCATCTCGGCATCATGTTCAAAAGTTGCGTCATTCCAGTAATCGTTGCAAACTATTGTTTTACCAGTCTCGTAAGCCTTGCCACCCAATCCCTTTGTTAAAAAAGAACCACGAGTTACAAAATTAACACTATGCTCAGTTTTTATCCCAGGATAATTAAGCCCAATTAAAAGCTTATCTTGCAATAAAGCAACTGCTACCCAGTCTGCCCCCAGTAAGTTTTTGGCCTGTTTGGAGAGCTTGGTCAAAACTTCTCCTAAATCTAGCGAATTCATTATCTCATTGGTCAACCCAAGCAAACTATTATACAGGCTGGAAGAGAACTGATTAAAGTTCGGGCTGGCAGAATTTTTCTCTTCCTCATCTACCTTGCCCGTATCCGTTAAGATATTATCACTCATAGCCTTTAAACCTTTTGTAGGATACTAAGTATTTTGGCAAGGAAAGCTAAAATTTAACTATTATTAAACCTGGCTCAAAGTCTAAAACAGTGCTATTAAAATCGTATATTCCAGGGGTCGGTTAAAAATCGACCCCTGGAATATACGATTTATCCAGCCAGTTCGCTGGCGAGTGCTAATGCGGCCTCATACATTCGGTCGTGCTTAACCACTGCCAGGTCTTCGCCAAGCAGATTAATTTCGTCGCGGTTTTCAATCAAGACGGCTCGGTTGCGCGGCGTTTTATCTTGCTCGTGCGTAATAACTTCGGCGTGTTCAAAATCTTTGGATAGTTTGATAGAGAAAGTTGCCGAGCGATTTTCTTCTTTGATACTGGCGCTGATGGTTATCCCGGTGATGCCGCCTACTTCGTCTACCAGGTCGTTATGCCCGTAAAATTCGATAGGTAAGGGGCGGCCACCGCAATTAACAATCAGTGAAGCATTTTGGCCTTCTTTTTGAAGATTAAAGGCGGCTTTCCAACCCAACTGATTACCGAGCCAGCCCACCAGTAGTAGTGCTTCCGAAAAATTCGGCTGGTCTCTATTATCTGGCTCTTCGTAGTCAATCACGATTTTATCAATTCGGCTAAGATACGGCATCATGGTTGGGGCATCAAAGAATTGAGCAATCAGCCTGCGCCAGGGAGTCAGGCGCGCCCAGTTCAAATCGCTAAAAGACGTACCCATATAGCGCATGTTGGAAAGCTCGGCTAACCGGGCAAACGAGCGTACTGGATTTTGGAAGCGCCGCGAATCGACAATCAAACGGTCACTGGTGTCCAGCAAGCGCTCGAATACCGGGCCATCCAGCGTCGGGTCGCCCGGCCACCATAGTACCACCGGCAAGTCTGGCACTAATAAGGGTAAGACCATTGAAGCTAACCGCTCCTCTGCTTTCCCGCTTCCTTCCACTGTAATCTGCTCGCAGCAAACTTTATTGCCTTTAGGGTCGGGCAACTGACAATGGGCCGAAATCCAGGCGTTCATGTTGTCTTCCGGCTGGTCAGGATGGGCCACCAGCACAATTGCCCGGCAAGGATAGGCCCAGGTCAGGCGCGCAACTGCTTCGGTGGCCTGTTCCAATCCGGCATCGCTATCAGTCAAAATAACCAGATTGAGTACACAGGCGCGCATTACCGGGGTTTGGGTCGCTTCACTATTATCCTCGCTCGATTTAGATTTATCGGCAGCCTGCCACAGGGCAGTAACGCCCTTCTCGATATTAGATAACTCGATTGCTTTAGCCTCGCCCCTAATTATAACATCCTCAAAGGTATCGGCTACTCCCGCCCCGACTGGCGTTGGTTGCGCTCCGTTGCTCGACCGCTCCATTATTTTTTCGCTCATAATATTATCTCCAAGTTATCAGTCGTCAGTTATCAGTTTTAAACTGATAACTGACAACTGACGACTGATAACTGCTTAGAGCCTCCGCCATTTGCGGCCATCTTTTTCGATAAGCTCGTCGGCTTCTTTTGGCCCCCAACTTCCTGCTTCGTAATTAGGGAAGGTGGGAGGCATGTGCAGCTTCCAGCCATCGGTAATTGAGGTAACAATAGCCCAGGCCTGTTCCACTTCGTCACGGCGGGCGAACAGGGTCGAGTCACCCAGCATAGCATCCAGAATCAACCGTTCGTAGGCATCGGCTGCCGATACACCGAAACTCTGACCGAAGCGGAAATCCATTGTTACCGGGCGGATGTTCATAGTTTGGCCGGGTACTTTTGCGCCAAACTTGAGCGAGATACCTTCGTTTGGCTGAATTTGCAATACCAGCACGTTTGGCTCAAGCGGTACACCACTTGGACTGAACAGTTGCTGCGGGGCAGGTTTGAATTGAAGCGATATTTCACTGGTGCGTTTGGGCAAGCGTTTGCCAGTGCGGAAATAAATCGGTACACCCGCCCAGCGCCAGTTATCTACAAAGAGCTTGAGGGCCACATAGGTATCGGTAATCGAACTGGGGTCAACCCGTTCTTCCTGGCGATAGCCCGGTACAGGTTTGCCAAAAATCGTTCCCGGTCCATACTGACCGCGCACCGTCCGCTCTACTACTTCATCCGAATCGAGTGGCTTTATTGCCCTTAGCACCTGAGTTTTTTCATCGCGAATTGCATTAGCATCGTAACTGACTGGCGGTTCCATACAAACCAGACTGAGTAATTGCATCATATGATTTTGTACCATATCACGAATTGTGCCTGATTCTTCATAATATGGGCCGCGTCCCTCCACGCCCAGTTCTTCCGATACGACAATCTGGATATGGTCAACATATTGTCGGTTCCAGATTGGCTCGAAAATACCGTTGGCAAAGCGGAAGACCAACAGATTTTGCACGGTTTCTTTGCCTAAATAGTGGTCAATCCGAAATACCTGGTTCTCGCGGAAGACCCGCGCTACTACATCGTTTAGTTCCTGGGCGGTTTTGAGGTCGTGTCCAAATGGTTTTTCGATGATAATGCGTGTCCACGAATCCGAGCCAGGGCGTTGCGGCTTGGCTAACCCGGCGTTCCCCAAATTTTCGATAATTGTTTCATAATCGCTGGGCGGAGTAGAAAGGTAAAAGAGACGATTGCCCTGGGTGCCGCGCTCCTCGTCCATGCGGTCAAGCGTTTCCGCCAATTTTTTATAACCTTCAAGGTTGCCAAATTCACTGGAAACAAAATAAAACCCTTTTACAAACTGTTCCCAGACCGAAGGTTGGGCGGGGCGGCGGCGCGAAAATTTATTAACCGACTCTAGCGCGGTATCCCGAAAAACTTTATCATCCCAGGGGCGACGGGCAAAGCCCACCATGCTAAACCCTTCGGGCAAAAGATGTTCCAGCGCCAGATTGTAGAGCGCCGGAATCAACTTGCGGTGGGTCAGGTCGCCGGTAGCGCCGAAAATGACCATTACGCACGGTTCGGGCGTTCTTTCCATTCGTAGCCCTTTGCGTAGTGGGTTAAAGGCTGGTGTAACCGCCCCTGTCGGCGTTCCTACAGTTAGTGTCATGCTCTATAATCCCTCTTTATAAATAGAATTTTCGCTTACTTTCAAACTAAAACCCATTCTTGGACTGGCTTTTGAATTTTTTGCAAAAAACAAAAGCCAGTCCAAGAACCGAAAATTCTTGGCTTTTGAATTTTTTGCAAAAAATTCAAAGGCTAAAGAAAAGCGAAAGTCTCATAAGATTCGAGTTTGTGGTTTCAAGTTTCTTGTTTTCAATTTTGAACCAAAAATTCGGAACTATCCTTTACTGATTAGGCTTTCTTACCACATCGGCGATTTTTTCGGAAACGCCTCGGCCATCGCCTGCGGCTTCGTCCATGTGAACAGGATTTGAGCCAGCGGCGTGTTCGGGTTGGCCCGCCGAAGTTGCTACGTGTGCTTCTACCTTCTGCTCGGTAACACTCTTGCTTTCATCAACACCCTCACCTTCAGCACCCGCACCAGGGTCAGCAGATTGTACGGCGTGACCGCCGAACTGGTTGCGAAGGGCGGAGATGACTTTGGCGCTGAAGCTTTCAGGTTGGCGGCTGGCAAATCGTTGCAAGAGCGACAGAGTGATAATCGGGGCGGAAACGGACTGGTCAATTGCTTCTTGCACCGTCCAACGACCTTCGCCGCTATCTTCAACGTAGCCCTTAATTTTGCTCAGGCCGTTGCCTTCCTGCTCGAAAGCTAACACGGCTAAATCGAGCAACCAGCTACGCACCACGCTGCCGTTCTGCCACATTTTGCTGATGGCAAGTAAGTCCATCTTGTAGCGGCTCTTTTCCAGAATTTCGTAGCCTTCGCCGTAAGCCGCCAACATCCCGTACTCGATGCCGTTGTGCACCATCTTAACAAAGTGGCCCGCGCCGCTTGGCCCGCAATGCAAATAGCCATTTGCCGGAGCCAGGGTAGTGAAAATCGGCTCCATGTGCTTGACTGGCTCATCGTCGCCGCCGACCATCTCGGCATAACCATTCGCCAGACCCCAGATACCGCCGCTCGTTCCGGCATCCAGGTAATGAATACCTTTTTCTTTTACCATGGCGTAGCGGCGCATGGTATCCTTGTAGTTGGAGTTGCCGCCGTCAATAATAATATCGCCCGGCTTTAGCAAATTCATGGCCTCGACGACGTGTTCTTCGGTGACAGTACCGCTCGGCACCATCAACCAGACCGCTTTGGGCGACTCTTTGAGCTTGCCGACCAAATCTTCCATCGAAGTTGCGCCCTCTGCGCCGTGTTCCATTATTTCTTTGACTTTGCCCTGGCTGCGATTGTACGCTACAATCCGATGACCGTTCAGCAATAAACGCTGGGACATATTAAAGCCCATCCGTCCGAGGCCGACAAAACCCAGTTCCATTCTAGCTCTTCCTTTCGTGGTTTTTAGAGTTGTCAGTTATCAGTCGAAAAATCCATTGGCGGAGCAATGTCGTACAGGATTATGCTGCTTTGTAAAATATTGCTCCACCAATTAGCCTGATTACTTAACTCAAAATTCAAAATTCAAAATTCAAAACTACCTAACCGCTTCTCCGGCGCTTTGCAATTCCTTGACCAGTTTCTGGCGCTTGCCCTCGACTCCTTCAATCAAAGTGTTGAACGAGTCGGAGAACGATTTCACGCCTTCGGCAAGCAGTTGGCTGGTCACTTTCTCGGAACTGATGCCCGCCTTTTCCAACCGGGCGATGACATCGTGCGATTCCTCGTATTTGCTGTCCAGCGTGCGCCTCACTGCCCCATGGTCGTTGAAAGCATCTACCGTGTTTGGTGGCATCGTATCCACCGTGTCCGGGCCGATTAGTTCTTCGGCATAGAGAATATCGCGGTACTTCGGGTTCTTGGTGCTGGTGCTGGCCCACAGCACGCGCTGCGGGTGTGCGCCTTGCTTCCTCAACTCCTCGAACTCCGGCCCGTTGAAAATTTGCTCAAACTTCTCGTAAGCCAGCTTCGAGTTCGCAATGGCGACTTTGCCCAGCAGACTCTCTAGCTCTTTCTTCTGCCCTTCGTCGCTGGTGGCAGCGATTTTCTCCCCTATCAATTTATCTACCAGCGTATCTACCCGGCTGACAAAAAAGCTGGCGACGCTGGCAACTTTACTGAGAGGCTTCTTGCCACTCGCGGCCAGCTTCTTCAGACCCCGAATATAAGCGTGGGCTACATCATCGTAGGCTTCCAGCGCGAAAATCAGCGTCACGTTCACGTTCACGCCTTCGCCAATCAGCGCCTCGATTGCCGGAATACCTTCGGGCGTAGCCGGTACTTTAATCATAATGTTGGGGCGGTCTAAAATTTCGTAGAAGCGGTGAGCATCTACCAGCGTTCCCTCGGTATCGTGGGCCAGTAGCGGCGAAACCTCAATCGAAACATAGCCGTCCGCGCCGTTGGTGCGGTCATAAACCGGGCGGAACAAATCGGCGGCGGTGCGAATATCCTGAATTGCCAGTTCGCCGAAAATTTCTTCGGCGCTCTTGCCATCCCGCACCAATTCCCGAATCTGGTCGTCATAAGCCGTGCCAACACTAATGGCCTTCTCGAAAATGGTCGGGTTAGAAGTCAGGCCCAGCACGCCCATATCAATCAACTTCTGGAGCGCCCCGCTAGTAATCAAATCGCGTGAGATATTATCGTACCAGACGCTTTGCCCTTCTCCGTGTAGTTCCTGTATCTTTGTAGTCATGCCTCATTCTCCTTTATGCTCTATATCAAATTTTATGGATTTCCGCTTAATTGTTGCACAATTGCTTCAATTTTAGGTTTTAGTATGGGTAGGTCATTTACAACTGTTCCCCACACAATCCTTAAGTTAATCTTGTAATATGTATGGATTAAAAAGTTTCTCATACCAATTATTTCCGACCATGACACTTCAGGATGCTGGTTTTTGAGACTGGAAGAAAAAGCTCGTACTGCCTCTCCCATAACCTGAAAATGATAGATGATACAAACTTGAATCGATTTATCTTGCTGAAAGATTAGCTCTCCTTGAGTAGCGCAATTCTCAATTTGTTCAAGTGCATCTAAAATATTTCCTAATCTTTCAAAGTCACTTCTCACAACGGCACAGCTACTTCGCTTGTTTGCTGATGCTCATGTTCACCTGGTTCCAGTTCAGTTTCAAGATTTACTTTGCAACCTAGCAAATCTTCTAAATCACTTAGTAGACCACCAACATCAAACAAGGTTCGTCCGGCTTCCATTTTTATCAAAAATTCTATTTCACTATCCGACCTCACTTCATCTGCCGCAACCGGGCCAAGCACGCGCACGTTAGATGCGCCGCGCTTTTTGGCAAGGCACAAAATTTCTTCACGTTTAGTTTTTAATAATTCATTCAAACTCATAAAACATTTTCTTTCAATTATAGTCCGCCAGAAAATTCACGAACGGCAAACCTGCCTTCACTCCATCATACAACGCCCTGTCTGCTGTCCAAAATTCGCAGCCGCGCAATTCCGCCAGCGCCACGTAAAGCGCGTCATAAATTCGCTCTTGCCTATACTGTCGGGCTATTTCTCGCGCCCGCCGCACCATATCGCGATGT
>JBBQXW010000285.1:0-9725 GCA_038209275.1 Chloroflexia bacterium
TCTACGGTTTGCGCTATATATACCACAAAGCCATTAGCTTCAAGCGCATTTTTGGTTTTCTCAATTGTGGCTTCATCCGCCAGTTCATTCCAGGTAGTAGTCATTCTTATTGCCTTCCTCTTGTTTTTCTCTGCTTGAGGAAATTTTTCACTGAAAAATTTCCTCAAGCAGAGATTGCAGGCTTAATCTCTCTGTAAACGGAAATTCTAAATAACAATCGGTATATATATGGACTATCGTCCGATTAGGATTATAGTGGACTATAGTCCACTTGTCAAGAGGCTAAAATAGGTTTATAATAATTTTGGTGAGAAATTTCGATAGTGATAGGGACTAAAAAAGGTGAGCGAGGACAAGCCAGAGGAACAATCAAATATTATTTATCTGGGAAAGCCAGAACCTGTCGGCTTTAATAGCAAGACCAGGTTTTTGCCAGTAATAAATAACACGGTAGCCAGACCCCTGCCTGTTACATCCACGCAAGGCCCGGTAAAGCCAGCCACCAGACGCGGGCGGGATGAACGTTGCGACGCGGTGCAGAATCGGCAGAAAGTTTTGCAAGCCGCCCGCCAGCTTTTTGCCGAACGAGGTATTCAGGCTGTTACCATGAGCGATATTGCCGAAGCCGCCGAGGTGGGCAAAGGTACGCTCTACCGGCGTTTTGCTCACAAAGGGCTGTTGTGCCAGGCTTTGATGGATCACAATACCCAGGCTTTTCAAACCGAAGTGCTTTCTGGCTTTGGCGAAGCGGGACGGCAGGCTACCCCTTTGGGCCGCTTACAGCTTTTCCTGAAGCGCCTGATGGCCTTTACTGAAGAAAATGCCGGGTTGCTCAGAGCCGCTTTTGAGGCCAATATAGATAAGGGCAGCACCGAATTTTATAGCCAGGCTTCCTACGATTGGTTGCGAATGACGATGGCGGTGCTAATTAAGGAAGCGATAGCGTCGGGCGAGTGTCGCCCCAACCTGGATATAGATTACCTGGCTGATGCGCTGCTTGCTCCTTTTCAGGTTGGCCTATATTTGCACCAGCGCGAGGTACGTGGTTTCAGCACCGAGCGCATCCAGGCTGGGTTCGAGCAACTTATGCGCGGCATCTTGCTATAAATAATTCCTGGCAGTGGGCCTCTTGAAGGTCGGACTAAACTAATTGCCAGTATTCAAGACCAACTTATTCAAAAAATATTAATTTACAAAGGAGATTCTTTTATATGACTACCGAAATTGCGACGACGCGCAGGATTGCACGGATTATTTCGAGCGTGCGAACGTTGGAAGGGGCGGGCTTTGTGGTTCGCCGACCTTTCCCGACTCGTACTCTCGACCATTTTGACCCGTTTCTGTTGCTGGACGAAATGGGGCCGATGGATTTCAAACCGGGCGAGGCCAAAGGCGCTCCCGACCATCCGCACCGGGGTTTTGAGACAGTTACTTATATTCTGGAAGGGATAAGCGAACACAAAGATTCGCAGGGCCATGCCGGAAAGCTAAAGCCGGGCGATGTCCAGTGGATGACGGCAGGGGCGGGAATTGTCCATTCCGAAATGCCCGCCACCGAGATGCAGCAAAGCGGCGGGCGGATGCACGGTTTTCAACTCTGGGTGAATCTGCCCGCCCGCGACAAGATGATGCACCCGCGCTATCAGGAAATTTCGTCGAGCCAGATTCCCGTTGCCACCTCCGAAGATGGCGCAGTAACGGTCAGGGTGATTGCAGGCGAGGCGCTCGGCACACAGGCGGTAATTGATACCCGCACGCCGATTATGTATCTGCATTACACCTTTCAGCCAGGCGCAAAAATGGTGCAGACCGTTCCCCGCGAATATAACGCTTTTGCCTATGTCGTGGATGGACAGGGTCGTTTTGGAGCAGAAGAAAAAATCGGGCAGGAAGGCCAGATGATTATGTTTGCCCAGAACGCCGACGAGGTAACGCTGGCTAATCCGGCGGAAGCCACTGCGCCTTTGAATGTGTTGCTGCTGGCGGGCGTTCCGCTCAATGAGCCAGTGGCGCGCTACGGGCCGTTCGTGATGAATACCGAGGCCGAGATTTATCAGGCCATCGAGGATTATCAGAGTGGCAAGATGGGCGCGATAAACTTCTAAATCGCTTAAATTTTTACAAAAAACTGGCCTTGCAAAATTTCGCCGAGATTTTGCAAGGCCAGTTTTTTTTGTATAATGCTACCAGTGCGATTAGAAAATTCTAGCAAAAGGAGCGAACGATGAAAATTCCGGCAGAGTTGGAGACAGCCATGCAAGCACCGGGCCTGGTGGACGTATATGCGGCGCGCAAAATAATCTACCAGCACTTGAAGCCCACCCCAGTGTTAAGGTCAATCGCGCTATCGCGGTTGGTAGGAGCAGATGTGTATGTAAAGTGCGAAAACACCCTGCCGACAGGGGCGTTCAAAGTGCGGGGCGGCTTGAATCTGGTGGCGCAGCTTTCGGCAGAAGAACGGGCGCGGGGTGTAATCACGGCGAGTACCGGCAATCATGGGCAATCGGTGGCATACGCGGCGCGGGCTTATGGTGTGCGGGCGATTATCGGCGCACCAGTCGGCAACAATCCTTACAAGCTAAAAGCCATGCGCGATTTGGGAGCGGAAGTGGTCGAAGTAGGTCGCGATTTTGATGAGGCCCGCGAATGGGTCGCCCAGGAAGCCGAACGGCAAGGCTATCGCTACATTCATTCGGGCAACGAGCCGCTGCTTATTGCCGGAGTAGCAACGGGTTCACTGGAATTAATCGAGGAAGTGCCAGATTTGGATTTTATTTTTGTGCCGTTAGGCGGCGGTAGCGGAGTCTGCGGGCATTGTATCGGGGCAAAAGGGGTTAATCCAAAGGTACAGGTAATCGGAGTACAGTCTGAACTTGCTTCAGCGATTTACCAGACTTTCAAGACTGGGAAATACACCACCACTCCCACCGCCAACACTTTCGCCGAAGGTGTGGCAACGCGAGTACCGTTTGAATTGCCCTTCAAAATTATGAGCGAACTAATGGACGATGTGGTGCTGGTGAGCGAGAACGAAATCCGCCGGGCCATTCAGATTTACCTGGATACGATTCATCAACTGGCGGAGGGGGCAGGCGCAGCACCCCTGGCAGCCGCCCTGAAATCGGGCGAACGCATCGCCGGGAAGAAAGTTGGCCTGGTTCTGAGCGGCGGCAACCTGACGCTGGAAACGCTTAGGGAAGTTTTGAGTTTTGAGTTTTGAGTTTTGAGTTTTGAGTTGAAGCAGGAATACAGATGAACACGGAGAACCACCACCCTTCGGGCGTGAACACGGATGATTTAAAGCTTTGAAATCTCCGTATCTCCGTGTCTCTGTGGTAAACTTTGCAAGTTTGAACTAACCAGAAGCTAGAAACCAGAAACTACTCCTTACGAATTTTGAACTAAAAACTGAAGAAATTTAACACTTAGCTAACACCTTTTTATAACTTTAGCAGTTCTTTCTTTACAAAGAAGGGTTATTATTTAACTTGTAAGAGCTGGTTGTGGGAACGCGAAATGCAATGAATTTAGGAAGCGTCGGCAACCGAAGCTTTAATTAAAATTATCTTTGGAAGAGAATAGATTGTGATTGATGAGAGGTGAATAGCATGTCAAATAATTATGATGACCCCAGGAGATTGCCCGACAATGGGAATTACCCTGGTTATAATAATATAGCACAGGGGCAGGAGACGAACTCGAACCCGCCATCTTCTTACCCCCCCTACCCAACTCCAACTCCTTCGCCCTATTCCGCGCCGCCTTCGTTGTATCCGCCCAATTTGAATAATAGCGGCAATCCTTACGGCTATGGTGCGGCGGATGGCGGCGCAAGGCCAACGCCGCCAATTGAAGCAGTTAAAAACCCCACTCGTAAAAGCCGAGCCGGATTGTGGATTGGGCTGGTGGTAGTAGCGGCATTGCTGGCGGGCTTGCTGGGCTTTTTCCTTGCCAGCAATAGAGGAGGAACTAATAATACTACCGTAGCGACTGCTCCGGCAACCACTGTGGCTAGTGGCGCTGCCAATAACGCAAATACTCCTGCGACGACTAATGTTGTGCAGCAGCCCGCCACTAATAATACGCAAGGACTTTTGACGGTGCAGCAGGTGGCAGAACGAGTGAGGCCGACGGTAGTCCAGATTACCAGCCAGCAAAACGCCAATATCAATTCGACCAATCCGTTTTTTGGCAATGGCAATGGTAGCAGCAATAATGTTCCGCAGGAAACCGGGGTTGGCTCCGGCGTGATTTACGATAAAGCCGGATATATCCTGACTAATTTCCACGTAATAGATGGCGCGAATTCGCTATTAGTCACGCTGCCGGACGGACGTTCGTTTGATGGCAAAATTATTGGAAAAGACCAATTGACCGACCTGGCAGTGATTCAGATTGACCCGAAAGGCGAAAATCTGCCGGTAGCACAACTGGGCGACTCCAGTACGCTGAGAGTAGGCGACGGTACGGTAGCAATTGGCAATGCGCTGGCTTTGCCGGGTGGCCCGACCGTAACTTCTGGTGTGGTTAGCGCGCTAGACCGCAGCGTAACCGAGCCGGGAACGCAAAGTCAGGGTAGCCCTCTCGGTGGCAGTGCCGCCGCTACCAGCGGCCCGCAACTTTACGGGTTGGTGCAGACCGATGCGGCGATTAATCCCGGCAATAGCGGCGGTGCGCTGGTAGATATGCAGGGACGGATTATTGGGATTAACACGCTGGTGGCAGGGCAGGCCGAACCGGGCGTGCAGGCTCAAGGTATCGGTTTCGCGATTTCGATTAACCAGGCTAAAGAGATAGCGCAGCAACTGGTCGCTAACGGTAAAGTCAGCCACGCTTTCGTGGGCGTGTCTTACCAGCCGCTAACCCCGGTACTGGCTAACCGCCTGAAGCTGGATAGCTCGGTTAAAGCCGGAGCAGTGCTGATGCAGGTGCAGCAGGGTTCGCCCGCCTCCAAAGCCGGACTAAAGCAGGGCGATGTAGTTACGGCAATTGATGGTCAAAAGCTGACCACCGAGTCGGCGCTGGGCCAAATTATCAACAAGCACAAGCCGGGCGATAAACTGACGCTGGAAGTAATTACCTCGCAGGCCAACGGTGGCAACGGTCAGCCCCGTAGCGTAGATATTACGTTAGGGGAACGCACGAGTAGTTAGTTTTGAGTTAGGAACGGGTAACAGGTCGCTTCGCATTTCGAGTAAGGTCGGGATGCGAAGCGACCTGTTCTCTTTTAGAAGCCACTGAATTAATTGGAAATTAATTTTTAAGCCGGATTTTGGCTGATTCCAGCCTGAATAGCTGGCGCTAATAATTCGGTGTGGCAGGGCAAGACTTCCGGGGTTATTGTGCAGCACTTGGCTACCGTAGCAACTGTGGTCAACCCCCCGGCAAATTGTTTGAGACTGGAGTGTTCGCAATCATGGAAGGGACGCTCATCTTCGGCTAAAAGATGCGTTAGTGGATTGGTTTCTGACATTACTTTGTGAAGAATATGCTTGAGTATATCACCAGGCATACCTTCCGGGAGGCTACAAAAAGCGTATAACACAATGCCTTCGGGTTTGATTACGCGCAAAAGTTCCTGCACCGCCGCTCGTGGGTCGTCCATAATTTCGACTACCCAGCTACACGAAACCAGGTCAAAGGTATTGTCTTCAAACGGCAGGTGCATCAATTCCCCTTGCTTGAACTCGACGCGGGAATCGTGAATCTTAGAACGGGCTACTTCCAGCATCCCGCTAGAAGCATCCAGGGCGATAACTTTACCGGGCTGGCTATGGGCCAGTATTGCCAGAGTGCGTTCGCCCGTCCCTGCCCCGGCATCCAGAACTAGCGCGCCCGGTTTAACGTAACGAGCAATCAGTTCATTGTAATAGGCCATTGCCGGAGCCGCGATGTGGTCGTCCCAGACTTTAACAAAGCTATCATAAACCGGGGCTACCTCATCATAAGCAGTGGTGGCCTCCCCCCGGTGTAATTTCAACAGTTTAACAAAGCCTTGCAATTTGTTTTTGGTATGTAGTTCCATCTTTAATCTTTAATCTTTCTTTGGTCTGCTACAAACCCAGGGCGTGTCGGGCGCTGTCATATTCAGCCTGATTAATATCGCCAGCCGCCAAACGGTGCTGTAAAATCTCAAGGTTTGTTTTACTGCTCATTGTGCTGTTGCTGTCACTATTTCGTCGGAGTAACACTACTATACCCCACATCAGTGCTATCCAGAAAGCGATCATCCCTAAACTTCCTAACAGCATCATTCCCCAATTCCAGCCATAGCCGTTCATCATTCCCCCGCCTGACATCATCCCCCCGCCGAACATCAGACTAAAACTGACCAGCATAATTACAACTACGCCGCCTATAATAATAGTAGGGGGTTATTTCTAATCTTCTCGTTCATAATTTATTCCTTACTTTCCCTTAATCCTTACTTTTTGTGAATAGCACAATCAACTAAAGCTTCAACAATTCTGGCTTCGTCCTGCCCTACACTGCCAGTTTAGGCTTGCATTGTGTATAAGCAGGTTAAAGCTGGTAAATTTGTAGTAAACACCCAAACCTTCAAACTGCTTTCTGGCACGGGGTAGGGGTGAGCGTCAGTTTTTTGCAAAGACCCGGACGTGAACGTCCGGGCTAAAAATAAATGAGCCGAAATTTTTTAGCTCGGACGTGAACGTCCGGGTTGGCTTGACCTGGCGCAAAAAATTGACGCTCACCCTTATAACCACTACTTGGGAAAATGAAGAATGCCTAAAATGAGTTGGCTTAAAGAAATCGGAGGTCAGGCTACTTTGTGCCGATGGTTGAAAGCGCCCTTCTTCTGTCCACTTTCGGCAAGTAGTTTTTGAGCGGGTACGAATAAGATACTCTCAACGCCTTAAATAATGAGGCCGATGTGTGTATCTTCTGGTTCAACAGCCCGACCACCCGAAAGCCCGTCAGCGACCTGATGGTCGAAGCGGCAAAAGCCGTGGTAGCCGACAAAATCCAGGATCAGGATAGTGCCAACCCCCCGGACAGTTTTTCAATATTTGGCGCAGAATTCGGCTCTTTTGGGCATTCTCAAACGACCTAAAGTAAGACCCTTATTGGCTTGACTTTTGCTAACTTGGCTTAACTTGTAAGCTATGCTCTTAGCCTTGAAATTCGGCCCAACGGGTTGCCCGGTGAGTATTTCGAGGCGGGCTTGCTCAAACTGCCAACTTCGGGCTTAATTCTTTAGTTTAATGCACATAAGTTGAAGAAACCCTACCTCTAATGCCAAACCGTGCTTAAAAATTAGGTTTTAGATTCAAATCAACCTCTGTGGGAGCGAGTTTCCGCTCGCGCTTTGTGGTAGCACAGGACAATCGCGAGCAGAAGCGCGCTCCCACATTTTCTCATTCCTCGTTCATTATCCGCGTGCGCCAGTAATTGAGTAAATCTTGCAGGCTTTGAGTTAGGGGGATTTGGGGTTGCCAGCCAGTCGCCTGATGGAATTTGGAGTAATCGCCGCGCACTACTGGTAAATCGCTCGGTCTGGCCCGCGCTGGGTCGAATTCGATTGCCAGCGAAGCATGGCTCATGTCCAGCAACATTTCCAGAACAGTCAGCATTTTGTAATCCTGCCCGGAGCAAAGATTGTAAACTTCGCCTGGCTGTACTCCCTCAGAGTCGAGCGCCAGCCAGTAGCCACGTACAATATCCCGCACATCGGTATAATCACGTCTGGCTTCCAGGTTGCCGACTCTAATAATTGGGGCGGTTTGTCTGGCTTCAGCCTGGGCAATCTGGCGGGCAAAGGTACTGGTTGCCAGTTGGTCACTCTGGCGCGGCCCAACGTGGTTAAAGGCGCGGGTAGCGACAAGCTGCAATTTGTAAGAGCGAAAATACTGGTAGCCCAGCATTTCCTGGGTAATTTTGCTGACCGCATAGGGATTGCCAGGCCGGAACGGAGTGTTCTCGCGTACCGGCAATTCATCTGGCTGAATAAAGCCGTACTGGTCGCCACTGCCGATATTAAGCAAGCGGGTCTGCTCGACCAATCCGGCTTCTCGCACTGCCTCGAATAAATTCAGAGTAGCGTGCAAATTATTATCGAGCGTTGCCGCCGGATTAATAATCGAAGGCCCGACAAAGCTACGGGCAGCGAGATGAAAAATCCGGCTGGGCCGTACCTCCGCCAACACTTTTGTCAGTTCTGCCCGGTCATTCAAATCCACCTGATGCAAAATCAGGCGCGGCTCATCGCGCAAGTGTAACAAATTGGGATGAATTGTAGCCGAGTGGTCTAGTGCATGTATCCGAAAAGCCTCCGGCAAAGCCAGAATAAACTCAATCAGGTGGCTACCGACAAAACCGCCACCCCCAGTTATTAAAATATTCTCGGCCTCGCCGCCCGATTTCCCCAATCTAAAACTCCTTTTTTAGTGATGAGTGATGAGTGATGAGTGATGAGTTAGACTGGGTACAGTCAACTGACGGAGCAGCATCCTACATAGCTCGGCTTTCCTGTAGGACATTGCTCCGCCAATGGATTTCTACTCATCACTCATCACTCATCACTCATCACTTATCACTGCTAAATTCCTATCGAGAGGGCTTTGCTTTCCAGGTAAGCTTCGATGCCTTCGAGACCGTTTTCGCGGCCTACGCCGCTTTCTTTGAGGCCACCGAAGGGAATTTCCGGGCCGACAGGAACCGGGTCGTTTGCCCCGATGATACCGAAATCTAGCCCTTCGGCCACGCGGAAGATACGGCCCACATCGCGGCTGTAGAAGTAAGCCGCCAGACCATATTCGCTGCTATTCGCCGCCGCAATCGCTTCTTCTTCCGAATCGAACGGATAGACGGGCAGAAGCGGCCCAAAGGTCTCTTCGCTGGTGATTGCCATTTCAGCAGTAGCGTTGCCCAGCACGGTTGGCTCGTAGAAGTAGCCCTGGTCTAACCCAGCGCCGGTAGCCCGCTTGCCGCCCGCCAGCACTTTTGCGCCCTTGCTGACTGCGTCCTTCAGTTGTTCTTCGACCTTTTTGAGCGCCTTTTCGTCAATCAACGGCCCGACCTGGCTGCCTTGCTCCAACCCATTGCCAATTTTTAGTTTGGAGGTAAGCTCGGCGACTTTCGCGGCAAATTCCTCCATTACGCCGCGCTGGACGTACAGGCGGTTGGTGCAGATACAGGTCTGCCCGGCGTTACGGAATTTCGAGAGAACTACCCCCTCGGCGGCTTTGGTCAAATCGGCATCATCAAAGACCAGGAAAGGGGCATGTCCACCCAGTTCCATTGAGACGCGCTTGACGCTCTGGCTGGCCTTTGCCATCAGTTGCTTGCCCACTTCGGTTGAGCCGGTAAAAGTAATTTTGCGGACGACTTTGCTGTTCAGCCATTCGTCGGCGGTTTCACCGGCGCGGGAACTCGTCACCAGATTAACTACGCCCGCCGGAAAGCCAACTTCATCCAGAATTTTGAAGATTTCAATCGCACTGAGCGGCGTTTGCTTGGCTGGACGCAATACCGCCGTACAGCCTGCCGCCAGCGCTGGGCCAAGTTTGCGGGTAATCATGCTGGACGGAAAATTCCAGGGCGTAATCGCGGCCACTACCCCGACTGGCTGGCGCAACACTACTACTCGCCGGAAGGGGTCGCTCGGTACGGTTCGTCCGTAAACCCGGCGCGCTTCCTCGGCGTTCCATTGCAAAAATCGCGCCGCAATCGTTACTTCGCCGCGCGATTCGGCTAAAGGCTTGCCG
>JBBQXW010000286.1:0-9666 GCA_038209275.1 Chloroflexia bacterium
TTGTCCCAAACCGATTTTGTGGCTGGAACAGCACAATTGGTCCGGGCAATGGTTCTCGTCGGGGCGAATCGCAAACGCCCTGTTGACCGGGCCTAGGGTTCACGGGCGTATGCGATTCGCCCCTACGAGAACCATTGCCCATACATAAATTTGATAGTTAAGTTCAAAATCAAGCCCAAAACTGACTGATTACATCAACTTTCGTAATTTTCGCTTCCAAATAAGAGGATGCTCTTAATCGGAGTTAGCAAAAACTAATACACCAGGCCCATAGACCATCTTCACAGGAATCCATGCCTCTGTTAGGTCAGCTAATTTCTCAAAATCTAATTCAAGAAAAGCTTTCTTATCATTCTGCAAATCCCTAGAAGTTTTCCAAAACTGAATTTCCTCTACAAGAATTTGTAATTCATTTAAATCTTCAGCCTTCCAAAATTCTTGGTTTTTAGAATTATTCATAGGAGGGACTGAGTCCTCAAATTTACTAAAAAAATTCTTAAGCTTTTGTGCAGCGTTAGAATCGCCGAGTGGCACAGCAAATTTTTCAATGGTTCGTATCTCTAAAAATAGGCCAGCACATTGATGAGCATATAGGACTCCTGTTTCCGCAGAAACAATGACAATCAAACCCATTTCTTGAGTTCCTTCAGGGTCAAGAAAAATATAGTTCATTGTTAGATTTTATCCTTCCAGTCATTTCAATTAAGCAGTTAAACCTAGTTGCTACATGACTAACTGTTGATAACTCTCGTTTTTCCCACAAGCCCCAGTCTAATCAAAAACTGGATTGGTTGCAACCTCGTGAATGGTTACGTTATTACGTTCCTGTGACAAAATCCCCCGATGAAAATCGGAGATTCTCGTGATAAGACTGTAACAATTCATGGTGCGTTGGGCTGGCAAAAAAGCTTCTAATTAGTATTGCTGTTATGTTATAATAGACACAATCCGATTCTAGCCGCGAAGAAGCGCAAATTCATCGGTTTTTATGAAACAAAGTGTGGCGCTACTTCATCATGATTGTTGGTTGAGTTAGTGTAAAGTAATTTAATAAAGACGTTCAATACCCTGACCAGGTCTTGTTAAAGTGACTCCAATGTCCTGAAACGTCTGATTTTTTTGGAGGAGAGAAGTTATGCAGTTCCCGGCTTCTCCTATGAGAAACTATTTGCGACCCAATATTTTTAGCCGAAAATTTTTCCGGGCAGGATTGGCACTTTGTCTGCTTTTGATTAGCAGTCTGCTATTAGCTGCCTGCAATAACGAAGCTACCGCAACGCCAGCACTCACAGCCAAATCTACCACGGCTGCTCCTGCTACCACCTCGCAGGGCGCAGGAACGGCGGCAAACCCGGTAACGATTACCTGGTCTTATTGGGGTGACAAAGACGAAACTGAGATTAACGAGAAGATTATCAAAGAGTTTGAAAAAAGAAACCCGGCGATTAAGGTTAATATCCTCAACGAGTCGTGGACAAACTATTTTACCAAGCTGAAAACTGAATGGGTCGGCGATAAAACGCCCGACGTGATGTTTTTGAGCTTCATTACCAGCTACGCCAAAGAGGGCTTGCTCGAAAATATTGAGCCGTATCTAGCTAAAGATAAAGCTGAAGTAAAGCTGGGCGATTTCTACGAAGGCTTGCTCAATAGCTTCCGTTACAACAACGACTTGTACGGGCTACCCCGCGACAACGATACTAAAGTCCTTTACGTGAATCTGGATTTGCTGAAAAGCGCCGGGCTAGATGTACCCAAAGGCGGTTGGACGTGGCAAGATTTGCTATCGGCCAGCCGAAAACTAACCCAAAAAGACCCGGCGACGGGCGATATTTTGCGCTATGGCTTTGCCTTTGAGCCGAACGAATGGTGGAAGCTATGGGTCTGGCAAAATGGCGGCGAAGTCTACAGCGATTTCAAAGCGCCCCAGCCACCCGCAAAACTGCTCCTGAATACGCCGGAAGCAGCACAGGGAGTACAGTTTTTTGCCGACCTGATTAACAAAGAAAAGGTTACACCGCGTTTCGACCAGATGGACAGCAGCGAAAAGATTGCCAAGTTATTCAGCGAAGGCAAAGTCGCAATGGCTTTTGGTAGCCATGCTCAAATTCCGACCTATAGCAAAGTTTCGGGCTTACGCTGGGATGTTGTGCCGTTGCCACAGGGCAAGCAGCGCGTAAACGTCATTGGCGGGGCAGGCTATACCATTCACAAAGATTCGCGCCACAAAGCCGAAGCCTGGACTTTTCTTAAGTTTTTGAGCAGCGAAATCGGTCAGACTCTTTTCGCCAGTACCGGGCTAATGGTTCCTTCGCGCCAGTCTATCCGCGAAGACAATATTTACCTGAAGAACGTAAAGTACAACAGTTCGGTATTTTTGGAGGAGACCACCAAAGGCAAAGAATATCCCATCTTTATCTCGTCCAATAAAATAGATAGCCTGATGGATACGGAGTTGGTGCCAGTCTGGGAAGGGAAAGCTACGGCGGCAGCTGTGTTCAGTCAGCTACCGACAAAGGTTGACCCGATACTCAACGAAGCCGCCCGCAGTTAATCGGCTTTTAAAAGTTTAGCCCGTCCTTATTTAGTAAGGACGGGCTTTTATTACTGTCTACAAATATTTAGTTAAC
Source organism: Chloroflexia bacterium (assembly GCA_038209275.1). Taxonomy (GTDB): domain Bacteria; phylum Chloroflexota; class Chloroflexia; order Chloroheliales; family Chloroheliaceae; genus L227-5C. Next base: position 2,631 of record JBBQXW010000286.1, read on the forward strand.
TCTTGATGCTGAGTAGTACCAGCAAAATATCGCCTGCTTTAGCGCTACTGCCCAGGCCAGTAACCAGGGCGGAAGTGACGGGAACGGCCACGACTGCATAACCCTGTGGCGTGGCGTTAGTATAGCTGACACCACGGGCATTGAGCGCTTTGGTGCTGGGAGCGGTTTTCAGGAAATCGTCAATCAGGACGGGCTTTACAAACCCTTTGCCCGCCATATCCTGATTGTAAAACTCCAGAATTTTGGTTGCCGGGTCGGATGTAAGGAAGTAATAGGTTTCGGCGCTGGTTGGGGCGGGCTTTTGAGTTAGCAAAAACGCCTCGTGAACATCCTGGTTCAGTTTGGCGGGTACTTCTACTCTGGTGGCGGCGGGATAGGGGCTTAGTTCCCCGGCGATTACAACTTTGGGCGGGACAGGGGCTGGCGTTAAAACATTCAAAATTAGAAACGCCGCTATCAATGCTACCACAACCGTGACCGCGCCAATTTTTAACCACAGCTGTTGGCGTTCGCGGTTAACATGTTGACGTTCTTCCTGGTGTTCCTGCTGCTCCAGCCAGGCGTACATTCGATTAGTATCTACTGTGACAGGCGCTTTATTAGCCTGTTCAGGTTTGGTGTTACGAGCTGTCGGTTCGGTTGAGATGGGGGCAGCTACCGCCCCGTAATCATAGAGAGTTTCGTTTTGTGGCAATGGTTGCGTCGGTGCTGTGCCGTCCTCGAAAAACTCCGGCAACAGATTAGAAAGAGAAACATCGTGGGCCTGGGCTGGTTCAGTCTGGTCTGCATTTATTTTTGGAAGTGGTGGTAGCGATGTGGTGTTATCAGACAGGTATGGATTATCGTTAGAATTAAAATTTGGCTCCCAGGATGATGAATGTACTGGGTTCATCTTTTATCGTCCCTTTACTTACTACTTAACTTGTTTCCTAAAATCTTTAGTGACTACTTAAGTTTAACCACTTTAAGCAGCCCCGTCAATTATGACTTTATTGCTATTTTTGCGTCGCTATAATTTATATAATTTAATATCTGTAATAATGTATAAAGTAAAAACGCCAGTTTATATTCAGCCGTACTGTTCTTACCGTAGTAAATTACTCCTATAGCATATTTTATGCCTGAGCTTGCTTGTATATTTATCTGGGCCTTATGGGTCTTGACAAATTAATCCATCTAGGGGCAATGGTTTTAGTAGGGGCGAATCGCATACGCCCGTTTGACCTGGCACAATATTCAAGGGCGTATGCGATTCGCCCCTACCGCTTTATTTGGCTAAAATTTATCAGAGCCGGGTATTCTTAGCTCAACGTAAAAGCTGGCGCTCCATCCATGTAGCGTTCTTGATTGACACTGACGGAGCGGGCGTGATAATCTTTGCCCCGGAATTCAAATTCCCCTCAACTGCTTCACCGAAAATTAGTTCAAAGTTCACCCGCCGGGCAACCCTTCGGGCCGAGGTTCAAGGTTCAAAGTTGGAACTTCGGTTCGACGTTAACTTGAATCCCGCGAATTTAAAACTTTGAACTTTGAACTTTGAACTTTGAACTTTTAAGAGGATTTATGGCTGAAAAAACAATGCAGGAACTGGTAGCCCGCTTGCACGAACGCAAAGAGACGTTCAGCAAAGGCGGCGGCCAGAAAGATATAGATCGGCAGCACGCCGCCGGGAAACTGACCGCCCGCGAACGCTTGGCTTTATTGCTGGATGCGGGCAGCTTTGTCGAGTTGGGCTTGCTGGGCAACCATCATTCCAGTCACCCCGATTTGAAAGACCGCATTACTCCGGCAGATGGCGTAATTACGGGCTACGGTACGATACAGGGCCGCATGGTCTGCGTGGCGGCCTACGACTTTACCGTAATGGCTGGCTCGATGGGGGCAACCGGCGAGTACAAAGTCAGTCAGTTACGAGCCACCGCGCTGGAAAAGCGGCTGCCGATTATCTGGCTGCTCGATTCGGCGGGGGCGCGGATTCAAGAGAGTACCGGGTCACAGTTTGCCGGGTCGGGCTATTTGTTCAAAGAGCAAGTGTTGATGAGCGGGGTAATTCCGCAGGTAGCGGCGGTGATGGGGCCGTGCGCGGCGGGAACGGCCTACATTCCCGGTCTGGCTGATTTTGTACCGATGGTCAAGGGGATTGGCTCAATGGCGCTGGGCGGGCCGCATTTAGTAAAAGCGGCGACGGGCGAAGAGATTGGGGTAGAAGAACTGGGCGGCACCAAAGTCCATTGCGAAATTTCGGGCGTGGGCGATTTGGAATGTCAGGACGATGCCGCCTGTATCGCCGCCATTCAGGATTACCTTAGCTTCTTTCCGCTCAATAATACCGAAAAGCCGCCCCGCCGCCTGACCGAAGACCCCAAAGAACGCCGCGACGAGTCACTGTACAAAATCGTACCGATTAATCAGCGCCGGGCCTATGATATGCACAAAGTAATTACGAAAATCGTGGACGACGGACACTTTCTGGAAATCAAGCCAGGCTGGGCCAAAAACCTGATTACCGGGTTGGCCCGCATAGATGGCTACCCGATTGGTATTGTCGCTAACAACCCAATAGTGCTGGGCGGCATCTTGGATGTAAACACTGCCGACAAGGGCGCACGCTTTATTAATTTGTGCGACGCTTTTAATATTCCACTCCTGTTTCTGTGTGATACGCCCGGCTTTATCATTGGGTCGCAGGTGGAGAAGCAGGGGATTATCCGGCACGGCGCGAAGATGATTTATGCCGTCTCGGAGGCCACCGTCCCCAAATTTACCGTGATAGTCCGCAAAGGGTTTGGCGCTGGCTACTACGCCATGTGCGGCAAAGGTTACGACCCCGATTATATTGTAGCCTGGCCCGGTGCAGAAATCAGCGTGATGGGCGCGGAAGGTGCGGTCAATATCATTGGGCGGCGGGCGCTCAACGAGGCGCTGGAAAAAGGCGGGCCGGAAGCCATGAACGAGCTACGTGAAAAAATGCTCAACGATTTCCGCAAAGTAATTGACCCTTATCTGGCGGCTTCCTACGGCTACATCGAAGATATTATTGACCCAGCTGAAACGCGCCAGCGCCTCGCCCACGCCCTCGAACTAACCAAAAACAAGCAGGTGCAGCGCGTCTGGAAAAAACACGGGGTGGTGCCAGTTTAGATTAATAGAGAGAGAAATGGTGTGGTTGAGACTATTCTAGCGGTATTTATCGGTTTAATTGGCGGCTTTGCGGTTGGGATGCAAACGCCGCTCTCTGGCATTATGAGCGAACGAGTGGGCGGCGCGTCCAGTAGCTTGATTATTCACTTGAGTGGCGCAATCGTATCTGGTTTGTTGCTGGTGGTACGAGGTGGCGAGAAAATTCAGGCATGGCGAAGTTTGCCCTGGTATATGCTGGGCCTGGGAACTTTTGGCGTTATTCTGTACCTGACGCTCAGTTATACTATCCCAAGACTGGGTGCAACCGCCGCCGTGACGCTGGTGATTGTCGGGCAGCTTTCAATGGGCGTGATAATTGATACGTTTGGCTGGTTCGGCATAAGCGCCCGCCCGTTAGATGTAACTCGCGTGCTGGCGGTAGGCTTGTTACTGGCTGGCGCTTACTTGATTGTAAAGTAGCAGCAATTTCTATTAATATTATTCAAATAATTCGTTGTAGGAGGGCGCTGTGCGCTCGATGGTAGTTGCGTCAGGTCAAAAATCGAAGGCGCAGCCTTCTCCTACAAAATTTTAGCCGTATTTGAGTTGGATTTACTTAGCTAAGGCTGGTTTGCGCGCCAGCGTGTCAATCCAGGTTTCTTGCCCTTGTGAAGCCGGGCTAAGTTCGCGATAAACGGTTGCCATCGTCTGATCAAACTGAGCCTGCGTCATAAAACCCCGGCTAATAAGCATTGGAGCAGTGTTGCGGAACAGCATTACGAGACGGCGTAGCATCTGCATACCTGTGGTGCTTTCGCCCCCAATCTGAAAGTTCACCGGGTATGCCTCGACTTCGTCAGCTCCCATTTCTTTTAGCCATCCGGCCTGTTCCTGAGATACTTTAATTCCTTTATTTATTCCCAACAACAGGTTGATAAGCATTAAACTGAAAGGCAGCAAGGCTGGATGTGGAGTTCGACTTGCTGCAACCTCTATATCCAATTCCACATCACGCAAGTAAATAATACCTCCCGGCTTGAGAAAGGAGTAAAGCTTTTCCAAATATTCTCTAGCCCCAGATAGATGGGTCATAAGGGAAATACCAAAAATGAGATCAAAAGTAACTTCCCCTTCCTGTCGCAATCCCAGGCAGTCATCAAGCGGTTGGGTGACATCCCAGACATAAAAGTTGGGGCTAGGGTAGGGAAGATTTAGCACCCCCCCAAGTTGGTCAGCATTAACAATAGCTTTGGTATCTACATCTATTCCATTTAAATCTGCCGCAGCCAGTAAATTTCTTTTGTGTAGAATTTCGGCCAGATCATACAGATATAAACCTTCGCCACATCCAGCATCCAGTATTCGGATTTTGTGACCACTGGACAGGGCGAGTTGCAAGCGATTTGCCAGACCGTACTTATCCAGAATGGTATCTACAGCCGAAATAAAGCTGGGCTTAAAAATAGTATGCTGAAGGGTTAAGCGGGCGGTGTCATCAACCTCTCCGAAAACGTATTCCTGAAATGTAGTAGCTTTATTCATAGTGGTTTGCCTCTTTCATCAAACGGAGAATTAATCGTATTTTGAGCTATTATACCATTATCAAGCTCTTTTTCCAATATACTGACTTTTGAAAATCAGCATATTTTCGTGCCATTTTAACCGGCTAAAAACCGTTATAATAAATGTAAGAGGGAATGCCGAAATCGAAAGAGGTAGGGGCGAATCGCATACGCCCTTGAACGCTATGCCGACTCAAAAGAGCGTATGCGATTCGCCCCTACGAAAATTACCTCTGCCCGCATCGAGATTCCTAAGTAAGAGAGCCTCTGGTAAAATGGGCCGATTGGTGCTAGAGTAGAGTTAGCAGCGCGGGAGAACCTGTGCGTCTATGGTGAGTAATTTTTATGAGCGCGTTTACTATTTTAGTGGTTGAAGATAACCCAGAAACCGCCCAGATGGTACGCTATTACCTTGAGCGCGAAGATTTTAGCGTGACGGTAGCGATTACCAGCCCGCAGGGAGAAGAAATTTTCAACCGGCAAGCGCCTCATCTAGCCATTTTGGATGTGATGCTGCCCGGCTTTGATGGCCTTGAACTGTGCCGCCGCATCCGGCAGCGTTCGGCAGTCCCGATTTTGCTGCTGACCGCCCGTGCCGAGGATACCGACAAGGCAATTGGCCTGGGCATCGGGGCGGACGATTATTTGACCAAGCCTTTCAGCCCGGTTGAACTGGTCGCCAGAGTCAAAGCTTTGCTGCGCCGGGCCTATCAGTATAGTGAAGCGCCGCGTTCGGCTGTTCTGGGTGGCCCGCGCTTGCGGCTCGACCCGGTTCGCCACGAAGTAACGCTGGATAATAAGCGGCTAGAACTGACCCCGCTAGAATTTGAATTGCTGAACACCCTGATGGCTAACCCTGGCTGGGCGTTCAGCCGCAGCCACCTGTTGCAACAAATCTGGAATTATAATGATGAAGCCGGAGAAGATACCGTCACGGCTCACTTTAGCAATTTACGCCGCAAGCTGGGGACAGAAAGCGCCAATTTGCTCCGCACAGTGCGTGGAGTGGGCTACGCTTACGAAGAGGAGACTACACCATGATTCGCCGTCTACTACTGAGCTACTTGCTGATTATTGCCGTGACGGTAGTTTTGCTTTCGCTGACTATTCAGAACGCCGCCGCCCAAACCGCCGAAGCGTCTCCGGCTTTAGCCGAGCGTGTCCCGGCGGTGTTGGCGAATTATTTTGCGCTGCACAATAGCTGGGAAGGCGTGCAAGCCCATCTGGAAGAAGCCAGTCAGCTCACTGGCCTTTCGTTAACCCTGGTGGATAGCCAGAACCAAATTATCGCGGCGACCCTTCCTGATTGGCTCAACCAGACTACCAGTGCGGCTTCGCATCCCGGCCTGGCCGTTCCTGTTAAAGCTAATAGCACCAGCGCGGCACTCGGCACAGTTTATCTTTCCGGCACTTTAGCTTTCCCGTCGGCTTCGTCGGCAGACCTGACTCCCGGCTTGCTTGGGGTTGGGCTGGCGGTTGGATTGCTGGCGATGGGATTAGGTTTGTGGCTGACCCGCTCAATCAGTCGTCCGCTACTCGATTTGAGCCGGGCTGCGGGGCGCATCGGGCAAGGCGATTATAGTGTGCGCGTCCAGCGGCGCGGGCAGGATGAAATGGCGACGCTGGCCCAGGCGTTTAATCAAATGGCCGATGGCGTTAGCCGGGTCGAGCGGCTGCGCCGTGAACTGGTGGCAAACGTTTCGCACGATTTACGCACGCCCCTGACCGTAATTCGGGGCTACCTGGAGGGGCTGCGCTCAAACCAGATAGCTGACCGTCGCACGGCGGAACGCGCTTTCGAGGCAATGTACACCGAAGTAAATTGTCTGTTGCGGTTGGTCAACAGTTTGCATCAAGTTACCACTCTGGATGCGAAAGCCACCGAATTAGAGCATCGTCCAGTATCATTAGCCGAACTAAGCCGCCATACGCTGGCCCGTTTTACCCCCCTGATTGAGGCTAAAGGGGTCGTGCTGGTCAACCGTATCGTGGCGGATTTGCCATTGGTGACAGGAGATGCAACTCGTTTGGGACAGGTCTTGTTCAATTTGCTGGATAATGCTTTGCGGCATACCCCGGTGGGCGGCACTATTACCCTGAATGCCGGACAAATCAATTTTCGACTCTGGCTAACTGTACAGGACAACGGCGAAGGGATTACCCCTGACGCTCTGCCGCACGTTTTCGAGCGCTTTTACCGGGCCGACCCGGTGCGTAGCCGGGCTGAAGGCGGCGCGGGTCTGGGTCTGGCAATCGTTCGCGAAATAGTTGAGGCGCACGGTGGTAAGGTCGTTGCTGAAAGCAATGGTTTGCCCGGACAGGGCAGCACTTTCACATTATATTTGCCTCTTTAG
>JBBQXW010000287.1:0-9645 GCA_038209275.1 Chloroflexia bacterium
CGAACTTTCTCCAAAACGCTTGCGCCGGGGTTGCGTACTGGCTATGTGATTGGCGCGCCCGAATTTTTGCGGAAAATCGTCATTCTCAAGCAAGCCGCCGACCTTTGTTCACCCGCTATGACGCAATACATTATTATGGAAATGCTCAAAAGCGGCGCGATGGAGCGTTACACCCAGAAAGTCATTGAAGTGTATCGTCACAAAGAGGAAGTGATGGCGGGGGCGTTACAGGCCGGATTGGGTGGCAGCCCGGTACGCTGGAACGAGCCAGACGGCGGCATGTTCTTCTGGGTTACATTGCCCGAAGGCATGGACGCGGGCGCAATGCTGACAGACGCAATCGAGGCGGGTGTGGCCTACGTCAAGGGTGCGGCTTTCTACACCGACGGCATGAGCGGCACTAATTGTCTGCGGCTCAATTTCTCGCAGCCGTCGCCTGCCCAAATCGAAACTGGCGTGGGCAAACTGGCGGCCTTGATTGATGCCAAATTAAAGATTACGGCCTAGAGCAAATTGCATTGAAATTGAGCCGGGTCTTTGCATAGGGGCGAATCGCATACGCCCTTGAACACTTACCCAAATCATCAAGGGCGTATGCGATTCGCCCCTACGGATGGGCCAATAGCTTTGCAACTTGCTATAGAATTATTATCGGTAGGGGTTTGAAGGGTCAAACCCAATTTGGGTGCAATCAATTGCGCCCTACCCAAGTAAATTTTTCATCTCCCGTCCGATAAAGTAGTAGCGATTTGCCCAATCGGGCCACTGGCTGCAATCGCTTTTCTTGCCCTCAATCGCTGCTACCTGGACGAAGGTTCTGGAATTAATGGTGAACTTAACGAATGTATACGACAATTCTATTTGATTTTGACGGTACGCTCACGCCTTCGCTAGAACTGTGGTTGCAGGCGTACCACTATGCTTTGACCGAATGTAAAATGGAACTAACCGAGGAAGGTATTTTGGAAAAATGTTACTTTCGGGATTTCGACGAAGTAGCGACTGACCTCGGTATTTTGCCCGAAGCCGAGTTCGGGCGACACGTCGAGACGGGTCTGGCCCAGGCATTTGCCGAGGCACAGCTTTTTCCGATGGTGCTGGAATTGCTGCAAGGCTGCAAACAGGCGGGGCTGGCAACCGCTATCGTCACAACTTCATCTGGCAAACAGATTAGTACTGCTCTGAAGCACCTGGGCATAACCGAGTATTTTGATACGGTCGTATCTGCCAGCGATGTCACCAAATTCAAGCCCGACCCTGAACCAGTACAACTGGCCTTGAGCCGCCTTGAAAAATCGCCGGACGAAACGCTTTTTGTAGGCGATTTTACTGCTGATATTTTAGCTGGACGCGCCGCCGGAACGCGCACCGCCCTTTTTATGCCGGAACAACACGCCCGCTTCTATAATTTTGAGACGCTACGAGCTACCCAACCCGATTTTGTTTTCACCCACCACCAGGAGCTAATCGAACATCTGCAACTGCCTGTACTCAATTAGTAGAAAAATCCATTGGCAAAGCAATATCTCGTAAGGGGGAGCGTCAAATTTTTGCGTTTGTCCAATCCCTCAATGCTAATAATTGCCTACATCTGAACCCGACCATGAATGGGTCGGGCTAAGAAATAAATCGGCCTGTTTTTAGCCTGACCCATTCATGGTCGGGAATTCTTTACCCAATGCAAAAACTAAAGCTCATTCCTTTCGTAAGCAGTGTGCGACAGAGATTAATTTGCGTGTTATAATAGACCACAACCACTGCCGGAGCGCAGAGCGTACCGCCCCGGTCAAGTTGGACTGCCAAAGGTAAAAAACTTTTGCTTAGATATATAAACCTACCCTTCGCACCCGGCTCAATTATAGAATTTTAGGTTTTATGGAACTTATGTTGTCGTGAGTTTCGGATGGAGAGATGATGACCGAAAATAATAATGAAAAAGAGATAGGCAAGCCTGGGTTAAGTTCCACCCCGGTTGCTATTGTCGGGATGGCTTCTATTTTCCCACAGTCAAGTAATTTACAGGAATACTGGGATGTCATTCTCAATAAAATTGACTGCATCACCGACGTACCACCTTCGCGCTGGAATATTGATGATTATTATGACCCCGACCCCAAAACGCCGGATAAAACCTATTGTAAACGGGGTGGCTTTATTCCTGATGTAGATTTCGACCCGACTGAGTTTGGGTTGCCGCCTAATATTTTGGAAGCAACCGATGTATCGCAACTTCTTTCGTTATCGGTAGCAAAAGACGCGCTGAACGATGCCGGATATGCTCAGGCAGATGAGGCGCTGCGTGATCGTACTGGAATTATTTTGGGTGTCGTGGTAGGCCAGCAAAATATGCGCCCGCTTATGAGCCGCTTGCAATACCCCGTATGGGAAAAAGTGCTGAAAAATAGCGGCCTTTCGGACGAAGACACCGCCAAAGTGGTTGAGAAAATGAAGCTGGCTTATACCAGATGGGAAGAAAATTCTTTCCCCGGTTTTCTCAGCAACGTTATCGCGGGCCGAATTGCTAACCGCCTGGATTTAGGCGGACTAAACTGCGTGGTGGATGCCGCCTGCGCCAGTTCGCTCAGTGCGGTCAAAATGGCGGTCAACGAACTGGTGACATACCAGACCGATATGATGATTACGGGCGGAGTAGATATTGATAACTCCATCCTGACCTACATGTGCTTTAGCAAAACCCCGGCTTTTTCCAAAAAAGACAACGTGCGCCCTTTCGATGCCGGGTCGGATGGTATGATGGCGGGAGAAGGCATCGGGATGCTGGTCTTGAAGCGGCTTGAAGATGCCGAGCGCGATGGCGATAGAATTTATGCCGTCATCAAGGGCATTGGCGCTTCCAGCGATGGACGTTTCAAGAGCATTTATGCACCCAGCCCACAAGGACAAATCAAAGCCTTGCACCGCGCCTACAGTGTAGCCGGGTTTGAACCAGAAACGGTCAGCTTGATTGAAGCGCACGGCACTGGCACGGTGGCGGGCGATTTGTGCGAGACTACTGCTTTGAGTCAGGTTTTCAAGCCCGCCGCTTCTGGCCCGCATATCGCGCTGGGCAGCGTCAAATCGCAGATTGGTCACACCAAAGCCGCCGCCGGGTCAGCCAGCATGATTAAAGCTTCGCTGGCGCTGTATCACAAGATTTTGCCGCCAACTATCAACGTAACCGAGCCTAACCCAAAATTTAAGCTGGAAGACACTGCTTTCTATCTTAATACCGAAACCCGGCCCTGGTTGCGCCCCGACCCGGCCACCCCACGCCGGGCCGGAGTAAGTTCGTTCGGCTTTGGCGGCACCGATTATCACGTGATACTGGAAGAGTACGAGAACGAGCCGAAAAAAGGCTATCGCCTGAATAAAACCGCCCAATCTATTTTAGTGACTGCCCCAGGCGCGGCGGAACTGTTGTTGCAATGCGAAGAACTGGTGGTAAAGTTGCAGGGCGAAGGCAGCACCATTCATTATAATGAACTGGTCGAAGCGGCTAAAAATCTGGTGGTTCCGGCTCCTTCGGCCCGGCTGGGCTTTGTGGCCGAGTCGCAGGACGAAGCGCTGAAACTCCTGCAAATCAGTATCAACCAGTTGAAAACCCGCAGCCAGGAGCAAACCTGGGAACATCCCAAAGGAATTTATTATCGCCAGCAAGCGCTCAATCCGGGCGGCAAAGTGGTGGCGCTTTTCTCCGGGCAGGGGTCGCAGTATCTTGAGATGGGCCGGGAACTGGCCCAAAACTTTCCGCCCGTGCGTCAGGCTTATCAGGCGATGGATGGGCTTTTCCTGGAAAACGGTACGCCGACCCTTTCAAGTGTGGTGTATCCCGCCCCGACTTTTAACAAAGAACAGCAGGAAGCCCGCGCCCTGGCGCTGCAAAGCACCGACTATGCCCAACCCGCCATTGGTACGTTGAGCGTGGGGCTTTATCGTTTGCTGAACGAAGCTGGAATCCAGCCCGATTTCACTGCCGGACATAGTTTTGGCGAGCTTACCGCGCTATGGGCCGCCGGAGTGCTGAACGATAGCGATTATTTTGCCCTGGTTAAGGCGCGTGGTGCGGCCATGGCTGCCCCGGTCAATGACCCCGATTTTGACCCCGGCACAATGCTGGCGGTATCTGGTTCGCTGGAGTCGCTTGAGGAAGTTTTAAAAGATGTCCCGGAAATTACTGTCGCCAACCAAAATTCACCCGGTCAGGTAGTGCTGGCAGGAACTAAACCAGCCGTTGCCAGAGTACAGACGGCGCTCAAGGAAAAGAAGTTTTCGGTCACGGCCCTGCCCGTTTCCGCCGCTTTCCATACTCCGCTAGTGGCGCACGCCCAGCAACCTTTCCAGCAGGCGATTCAATCGGCAGAATTTAGCAGTCCCAAAACTCCGATTTTCTCTAACGCTACGGGCCAGCCTTACCCGGCAGACCCCGCCGCCATCCGCCAGATTTTGGGCGAACATTTGCTCAAGCCAGTGCAGTTCCAGCAGGAGATTGAGAATATACATAATGAAGGCGGTTACTTCTTTATCGAGTTTGGGCCGCGAGATATTTTGACCAATCTGGTCAAAAATATTCTGGGAACTAAACCTTTCCTGGCAGTAGCCCTTAATGCCAGCCGACAGAAAGATAGCGATAGCCAGTTGCGCCGGGCTGTAGTTCAGTTACGGGTGGCAGGGCTGACTTTGCAGGATATTGACCCTTACCAGCAACCCGCCCAACCGCCCCGCAAACCGGGCCGCTTGAACGTGCGCCTGAACGGTGGCCCTTACGTTACCGAAGCCACCAAAGCCGGATTCCAGAAAGCCTTAGAAGACAGGCATGAGGTTAAAATTGTTATGAACGAAGCTACTAAACCTGAGAAAAGCAGCACGAACGGTCAGAATGGTCAGAATGGTCAGAACGGAAAAGCCGAGCATCCGACCAATCCGTCACCTATCGCGCAGACCGTTCCGATGCGGCTTGCCACTGAAACACCCGACCCAGAGCAAACTGTCCTGCCCGCCGTTAACGGCAACGGCAATGGTCACGCGCTACAAGCGGTTGTTCGTAACGAGCCGGAACAGACGATTGTGCCTTCCGCTCCCGATTATGGGCGGGCCTTTGAATTGCTGGAAGTTGGCCTATCTCAGTTCAGTAGCTACCATGCCGGGACGGTGCGGGTACACGAGCAATACTTGAATAACCAGTCCCAATACACCGACGGCTTCTTCCAGCTTATGCAGCAACAGCAAAATTTGCTGCTCAACGGCGAAGTTACGCCTGCGCCGGGTGTGGTGGAAAGTCTGGAACGCAACATGATGCGCTTCCACGATTACCAGTCCGAAACCTTGAGCGTCCACGACCATTATTTGCAACACCAGGCGGATTTTTCGAGGCATCTGTTCAATTTAATCCAGCAACAACCGTCGTCCGAACTGTCATCTGCGCCAGTCGAGAACTACCGCCCGCCAGTACGCCACTCGCTACCGCCCAGCGCGCCAACCCGAACGGAAGCGCCCGCGCCAGTCACGTCATACCAGCCTGCACCCGTAATACAGCCGCGAGTTGAGGCTGCCGCAACGCCGAAAGCAACGCCAATTGCGCCGCCACCTGCACCTGTAGCTGAAAAACCCGTCGTAGCCGCGCCGCCACCACCCGCCCCGGTTGCAGTCGTTGCCCCGTTAGAGCCAGCGCGTCCGGCAACAGTTAGCGCCCCTGTTCCGGCTTCGCCGAAAATCTCGACTGACGAACTTTCCAAGACTTTACTGGAAGTAGTGAGCGAGAAAACGGGCTACCCGGTTGAAATGCTAGAACTTGAGATGGATATGGAAGCTGACCTCGGCATTGACTCCATCAAGCGTGTCGAGATTTTAGGCGCGATGCAGGAGAAATATTCCGAACTGCCCCGCCTCAATTCCGACGAACTGGCCGAAATGCGAACGCTAGGCCAGATTATCAGCTACATGGAAGCAAGTCTGGTTGACACATCTATTGAGGCGGAAGTTGCTGTTTCGGCTGAACCTGAAGTGGCTGTTACTGCTGCTCCTGCCGCTAGTGCTGCATCGGTTGCGGTAGCCACTACGGTTGCGCCGTCTGCGCCTGCTGCTGCACCTGCCATTCAGACCGAAGTTATTGCCGCTTCTTTATTGGAAGTAGTCAGCGAGAAAACGGGCTACCCGGTTGAGATGCTTGAGCTTGAGATGGACATGGAGGCCGACCTCGGCATTGACTCCATCAAGCGCGTTGAGATTTTAGGCGCAATGCAAGAGCGCCACCCTGACCTCGCCCGTCCTAACCCGGATGAACTGGCGGAATTACGCACCCTGAAGCAGATTATTGAATATCTCGTTGGGTCGGGGACGGCTGCCCCAACGCAAACCACCGAAGTCGCACCCGCGCCTATCGAAGAAGCGCCTATGCCAGCGCAAGAACTGAGCAGTGGGCTGGTACGTTTGAAGCATTTGCCCAAACCAGATTATCTTGAGGCCGCCCCGCCGGAAAATCACGTCTGTCTGATTACCGACGACGGCAGCGATACTACCTCCCAACTGGCCCAGGCATTGACCGAAGAAGGCTGGCGCGTAGCGGTGCTGGGCTTCCCGACCTCGATTATTCCGTCCGGCACAGCGTTGCCGTCTTCGGTAGAGCGAGTTACGCTGGAAGATTTGAGCGAAAACAGCCTGGAACAGCTTATCAAGACCATCACCAAAAAGCTCGGCCCGGTTGGTGGGTTTATCCACCTGAACCCGGTGTCGCAACTGGCCCGTTCCGGCAATATCTCTTTTGAAGAGAGTGAAAAGCTGATTTTGAAGCAAGTTTTCCTGGCGGCAAAATACCTCAAGAAATCGCTGACCGAGGCCGCCGCCAAAGGCCGGGCCTGTTTTATGACGGTGGCTCGGCTGGACGGGGAACTTGGGCTGGGCAATAAACCCGATTTCAGCGCCATTAGCGGCGGGTTGTTCGGCCTGACCAAAACCCTGAAGCAGGAATGGGAAGGGGTGTATTGTCGGGCGCTCGACCTTGCACCCGAACTCAGCCCGGAAAAAGTGGCCCGCTACATTCTAGCCGAACTGCACGACCCCAGCCGCTTGCTGGCAGAAGTTGGGTACAGTGCGCTGGGCGAACGGACTACCCTGGTAAGCGAACCAGCCGCCGCTTCCGCTTCTTTTATGAAGGGGGAGGCGCGATGACGGGCAATCAGGCGGGGCTTGAACCTTCCTCGGTCTTTGTCGTCAGTGGCGGCGGACGCGGAATTACGGCCCAATGTGTTATCCGGCTGGCCCGCCAGTTTCAGTGCAAATTTATTCTGCTAGGTCGCACCAGCCTGTCCGGGTCTGAGCCGGAATGGGCCGTTTCTATAACCGATGAGGCACTGCTAAAAAAGCGCCTCATGGAAAATATGCAAGCGCAAGGTGAAAAACCTACGCCCGTTAAAATCCAGAAAGCCCTCAACGGCTTGCTGGTCCGGCGAGAGATAGAGCAAACTTTGCAGGCAGTAGCAGCGGCGGGGGGTCAGGCCGAATATCTGGGAGCAGATGTGACCGACCTTACCGCTTTGCAACAAGCTTTGCCCGGAGCAATCGAGCGACTTGGCCCGGTGACAGGTATCATTCATGGCGCGGGCAATCTGGCCGATAAGCTGATTGAGAACAAAACCAGCGAGGATTTTGATACGGTTTACGCCGCCAAAGTGCAGGGGATTGAAAATTTGTTGCGCTGTGTACCGCCGGGTCAGCTTAATTATCTGGTGCTTTTTTCGTCGGTAGCTGGTTTCTACGGCAATAGCGGTCAGGCCGATTACGCCCTTGCCAACGAAATTTTGAACAAAACCGCTTTTCTGGTGAAGCGGCAACATCCCGCCTGCCGGGTGCTATCGTTGAACTGGGGGCCGTGGGAAGGCGGCATGGTTACGCCCGCCCTCAAAGAATTTTTTGCCCAGCGCCAGATTGAGCTAATCACAGTGGAAGCCGGGACGCAAAAGCTGGTGGACGAAATGGCATCGGGCAAAGCTGAAACCGTGCAAATGGTCATCGGTAGCCCGCTTCGGGCAATGCCAGGGCCGTTAAGCCAGGAGCTAAAAACTTACCGTCTGCGCCGCAAGCTCACTTTGGAGGCTAATCCGTTCCTGCTCGACCACGTAATCGGCGGCAACCCGGTGCTGCCCGCTATTTGCACGATAGATTGGGTCGCTAACGCCTGCGAACAGCTTTATCCCGGCTATACTTTCTATCGCTCGGAAAATAACAAGGTGCTGAAAGGGATTATTTTTGATTCGACTCTGGTGGGAGAATACATTCTCGAACTAAAAGAACTTCCCAGAGAAAGCGACGAAGAAATCTCTTTCGAGACGACTATTTCAAGCTATAACGACAAAAATCGGCTGCAATTCCATTATAGCGCCCGCCCGACTCTGCGGCGGCAGCTTACACCCGCCCCGATTTTTAACGGCTTTAGTACCGCCAGCACTGCCGATGAGGTAGACGGGGCGACTTTCTACCACAACGGTACGCTCTTTCATGGCCCGGCGTTTCAGGGGGTGAAGCGTCTGCTTGAGATTACGCCGCAAAAAGTTACGCTGGAATGTTACCTGCCGCCCATCACCGAGCAGCAGCAGGGTCAGTTCCCGGTGCAAAATTTCAACCCTTACGGAGTAGACGTGCAGCTACAGTGTTTACTCATCTGGGCCAGACATTTTTATCAGGCCGCCAGTCTGCCGCTCAAAATTCAGAAAGTGGAACAGTACCGACCAGTACCTTTCGGGCAGATTTATTATGCCTCGATGGAAGTTCAATCCAGCAGCGAAACCGGGCTGGTTGCCAACGTAACCGCCCACGATGCAACAGGCAAAATTTACACAATCGTGTCGGGCGCGGAAGTAACCATCAGCAAGCGCTTGAACAATTTGTTTGTAGCCGCCGACCAACAGGTGCAGCCTTTGTTGTCGGTTTAGGGGTAATCCCTATAGGGGCGTGAAGTGGGAAGTTGGTACTTCGGCGAGATTCGCCCTGGAATGAATTCCGGGCTACGTAGCTAAAGTGGTTTGAAATCCACTGATTACCTGTGGTTAGAAGGTCAGAGCCAGTGGGTTTCAAACCATGCAGGCAGGTCAAGCAAGCTAGTAAAAAGACTAACACCGTAGAATGGTGGTTAGCGCACCTGCGAGTAAATTCGCAGGCGTACCAATTTCGGGCTTAATTTCTTAGCTCGAAGCGAACGGATTTAAACCTACTGATTACCATTTAGCTCTAGCTCTGTATCCAGTGGATTTTAATCCACTTGAGCTACGTAGCCCGGAATTCGGCCCGTAGGGTTGTCCAGGGCGGGCTTCCATCGAGTAGTAAATTGGGATTAAACGCTCAACTTGATATAGTAATTTGGTAGAGAAAATTTTGGAGAACAATCTGACAAACAGTAACAAAATCGCCATCGTGGGCATGGCGGTTCTCTTGGATAGCTGGGACGGGTTGGACGCTTTTGACCAGGCGATTTATAGTGGTGAAGCGGCAATCGGGGAACGGCTACCACAACGGGCGCTTGACCCGGAACAGGCTTTATTAAAGGTAATTACGCAAGTCTTTGGCGCGGGAGGTCACGAAAGAAATTCTAAAGTTACGCTGTTGTTGGTCGCGGACGATTTGTTGGATACTGAACAGGCCGAACGGCTGGCAACC
>JBBQXW010000288.1:0-9635 GCA_038209275.1 Chloroflexia bacterium
ATAAAATTCCTGCCAGCGTCCGGCTTTCTCGCTGGCGCGCCGTCGCACAATTATATCCCAATAGCTTTGTAATTTTTTAAGGTCTTCAAGGTTATCCTTAACTACTGAGCCAACCAGGTTCAGCACCAGATGCTGCGGTTCTAAACGCCCTTCTCCATAATAGTGAGCATAAAGTGCGCTGGAAAACCCGACCGAAACCGCCTCGGCGGTACTCATGACTGTGCTGGGTGTCTCGATTTTGGTGCCATCGCTGGCCCGACCTTCGCGCATATCATGAAAAGTGCTGACCAGTAGTTCCATTACATCGAGTGGCACTTCCACTTTTACTTCGGCCTCGCGCAAAAGCTCGTTGGTCTGGCGCGTCACCAGTTCAAGTTCTTGCTGCTGGTCGGCAATCGGCTTGACCGTCTCGAAATTAAAGCGGCGTTTGAGGGCGCTACTCATTTCGTTCACGCCCCGGTCACGGGTGTTAGCCGTCGCAATCAAGTTAAAGCCCGGACGCGCCGCCAGTACCCCTTCCTCGTTCAAAATGCCGGACAATTCGGGGATGAGCATCAATTTATCGCTCATAATACTAACCAGCACATCCTGTATTTCTGCCGGGCAGCGCGTAATTTCCTCAAAGCGGGTCATCCAGCCTTCGCGCATACCCAGATAGAGCGGCCCAGGCACGAGCGCTTCCGGCCCTGGCCCCTGGGCCAGTAGCAAGGCGTAGTTCCAGCCATACTTAATCTGGTCTTCGGTTGTGCCTGCCGTACCCTGTATCGTATTGAGCGAAGTACCGCTAATCGCCGCCGCCAGCAATTCCGAGAGCATACTCTTGGCTGTCCCCGGTTCGCCCACCAACAGCAAGCCCCGGTTGGATGCCAGCGTCACCACCGCCCGGTCTACCAGCACATCATCGCCGTAAAATTTGCGGCTGATAGCGATGCTACCCTTCGCATCATCCAACTCATACTCGCGCCCGTCGCTACCTAAAATAAACTCGGAAACCCGGCGGGGCGAAAGCTGCCAGCCCATCGGACGCGGGTGCGGGTCATTCTGGCGCAACGCTTCTAGTTCCAGTCGGTAACGCTGCTCCATCGGCGGTCTCAGAACCTTCATTGTTTCAGGTGTCTTCTTTTCCTTTTGCCTATTTTCCATAGCCGCTATTATACCATGCGGCTACTTTGTTAATCCGACAAATTTTTTGTATAACGCCGCGTTAATTAAAACCCGGCACATGCAGCAGGCGGCGTACCTGACCCAAGAACCCATTAGTGGACTCGGCTTTCTGGTTCTGCTGCTTGACCAATAGCGCCTCATCAACTTGGCGATTGCATTTGGCTTCGCGCAGGAAATCATTGCGTACTGCTTCCCAATTCTTTTCCATCAAATACCAGTTTTCGTACACTGTTTTTCTCCTTGAATTTACTTCGCTATTTAACAAGCGACTATTTGCCCGTTTTCAATCCTTAGCTAGGATACCTCATCTGTTTTGGGCGGCCCGCCGAGGCGGTCATTATATTTCTTGAGCAAATCGTCGAGGGCTTCGCGCAGCAGCGTCGCTTCGTTGCGTTTGGTGGTTTTGGCGAGGTGGCCCAGGCGCTCAAGCTGAGTAGCGGTGTAGTGGCTAGTTTTGGTAATCATCCGACTGTCAGCCAGGGGCAGCGAAATCTTGTTGCGCCCGGTGGCTTTAGCCATGTAGCAAGCCTGGTCGGCCTCGCGCAAAAGTTCAGCTTCGTTGTTACCGTTGCCAGGAAACGCCGCCAGCCCTATCGAACAGGTAACGTGCGCGTCCGTACATTCTTCAAAGCCAAGCGCCGCCACTCGCCGCCGAAACTCTTCCACCAAAGTAAAAGCATCATCCAGGCGCGTATCCGGCAGAAGCGCGCCAAACTCGTCACCGCTATAGCGTGAGATTACGGCAGTTTCTGGCAAGGTTTCTTTCAGGGTGCGAGCTATTGCCTTTAACACCACATCGCCGCATTGCGTGCCATAGTTCTTGTTGACCGCCATAAAGCCATCCAGGTCAAGCAGGAATAGACTAAGCGGTTCACCGCTCTTCTGCGCTTCTGGCAGCAATTTTTCCCTTAGTAAATGACGAAAGTACACCGCACTAACCAGCCCAGTCAAAATATCGGTAGTCGGTAATTCAAAAGTAAGCGGATAACTCATACTATAACCTTCTTTCACTAACAGTACCACATAATACATATGTATGTTAAGCAACATACATATGTATTATGTGGTAAATATACTGCGTTGTCAAGAGGCAAACTACCTTATTTAAAACCAAATCTAAATGTGAAAGGTCAACTTTGAATTTGAGCGCAATGGAAAAAGCTTGATGAATAAACCGAGTATAGCGGTAGGGGAGAATCGCATTCGCCCCATACGCATCAACTTAAGAGTTTAAGCTTGAAGATGGTACGCGATGAAAGACCGCCCTGGAATAAATTCCGGGCTACGTTTCTTAAGTGGTTTGAAAACCACTGCCGAACAGCCACTAGAGCATTGGTAATCAGTGGATTTTAATCCACTTGAGCAACGTAGCCCGGAATTTATTCCAGGGCGGGCCAACCCTAGCCCCTAATTTCGGGCGTATTTCCTTAACTTGATGCGTATAGGGCTAATTGCATTCGCCCTTTAGACCCGGCTGTGTGTTCAAGGGCGTATGCGATTAGCCTCTGCCAAAATCATTACCTATACATGGATTAAAAAGTTAAAGCTTATTATTCCAGGGCAAACCAACATAAGATACCAATCCAGACTTGTTTGTCTGCAACTAATTGAAACCTCAAAACTATTCTTTGTGGTAGTAACTCAGGAAAATATCTTCCAGGTTGGCGGGTTCGATAACCAAATCACGCAAGGGATATTGGCTGACTAGCTTCAAGAGCGGATTGAGGTCGCCTTTGAGTTCAATTCGCCATCTGTCGCCCTCGCGCTGGGGCTGGCTATCAGTGGCTTGCTGAAGTAGAAGGGCGAGTTCGGTATCGGGGAGAGGTTCGCCCTGAAAGGCAATTTCGACCCGCCGGGTCTGGCGGTCACGCAAAGCCGCAATGCTGTCCACCGTCACCAAGCGTCCAGCGCGAATAAGCGCTACCCGGTCACATAGTCGCTCGACTTCGCTCAAGACGTGCGAAGAAAAGAAAACAGTTGCGCCATTGCGTTGCGCCTCGCCCAGCAAATTAAAAAGGGCGCGTTTGGCAAGCGGATCTAAACCTTCGGTTGGCTCATCCAGAATAAGCAGTTGGGGTTGATGTTGGAGCGCCTGGATAATTGCTAATTTCTGGCGCATCCCTCGCGAATAAGCCTTCACCCGGCGCTGTAAGTCGGCTTGAGCCAGTTCCAGCCGTTCAAACAGTGCCTGACGGTAAATCGGGTCGGGACGGCTATCTTGAAGGGCCGCCAGATAATCGAGCCATTCCAGGCCACGAAAGCCGCCATCAATCCGGGCGCTATCGGGCAGAAAACCGAGGTGGGCGCGGGCGCTCAAGCCTGCCTTGCCTTTTGCCCCAATTTCGTAGCCCAGCAAGCGCACCCGTCCGGCATTGGGGCGGAGCAGGCCGAGCATCAGGCGAATGGTGGTAGTTTTGCCCGCCCCGTTTGGGCCAAGAAACCCGAACATCTCGCCCGATGCGACGGTTAAACTAAGGTCAGACACAGCAAAGCGTCGCCCGTACTGCTTGGCGACGCTTTCAAGTTCGATGGCGGCTTCTTCGGTTGGCATGGCTAATAACGAATGATTACTTTATCGCCAATATTTAGAAAATCCCAGGCGTAGCGCGAAGTTTGAATATCCTCGTTGATACAGCCGTGACTATCGGGATAGCCAAAAGTATCACGCCACCAGGCGTAGTGCAAGGCGTGGCCTTCATCGGTGAAATATTGGGTGTACAGTACATTTTTCAGGTCGTAATAATCGGGGTCGCCCGGCTTGCCATTTTTCATACGCTCGTTCGGGACGCGCCGACTAATCGCGAAAGTGCCAATTGGCGAAGCATAGCGACCTGCGCCACTGGTTATTAGGCTGCGGCGGGCCGGAAGATTACCTTCATAGAAAATAGCGGTTTGCGTGGTCAGGTTCACATCCACCCAGCGCGGCATACTTTTGCGATTGTAAATCGGTGCTTTAAATGTATTGAATACCCGACCAACCGGCGCTATCTTAAAATTAGGAGTTTGCGCCCCAATTGTATCATCCAGTAAAACACTGCCATCGGACAACTGTAACATGCGGGAGCGCTCGAAATCCTGCGCTTTATAGGTAAGACTGCCAACTGTCAGCGAATAAGGCTCACTAATTGGTAGACCGTAGCGTAAAAGCGGCAGATAAGTTTCTTCGGTCTGGGTCACATAGCGACTGTTGCCGATACCGTTCATGTCAGTCCAGCGGTCAAAGAACGCCCCACTAAGCGAATGCCCGGTTTCCTTGAAAAATTTGCTATTCCATGTGCCAGTGGCTTTTGCCAGAGGTTTCAGGGCTTCTTCATGAGCATCGCTTATGGGAGCGAGACTATCAAGGCGTTCGCGGTTTATTGCGCCCAAATCTACCCGCCAGCCTCGTTCACGCGGTAGCGATACCAGTTCAAAGCGGGCCTTTTTGAAATACTGAACCGTTTTGCCCAGCAAAGGGTCTACAAATTCTTCGCTGATAGGCGGGCCAAATTCCATGTAAGCCCCTTCGGTACGCCAGTGTTCCAAAAATTCGCCGCCCAGATAATGCCCGGTTTCTTCAAAATAGAGCAGATTGCGCTTTAGCGGTGGTTCGGACAAACCCGAAGCGTTATCGCCAGGGTCAGGCTTGGCCTGCACCGCCGCCGTATCCAGTAGCGCCATAGATAAAAGGCTGAGAAGCATTAAAACGATTAGCCAGACCCGGCCCAAAAGTTGTAGCCGAAAGTCACCCAGGTGATTCCGCATTGTCGGGACTTACTCCTATAGTTTGTTACTTTTTGCAAAAGATTACGAACTTTGAACTGCTTTGCTATTATACAACAGCTTCGTTGCTTTAGGCTAGTCGGATTTCAGGCCAGGAGTGCCTAAATCGGCAGAGCTAAATTGCGTAGGGGCGAATCGCATACGCCCTTTAGACCTGACGCAAGGCTAGAGGGCGTATGCGATTCGCCCCTACCTCGGCGGTTTTAGGCACTCCCTTCAGGCTAAATTGCACCCAAATACTTTACAACTACTATCATTAATGCACTTTAAGCTAAAAAGTTTCGGTCACTGCTTGACGTAAGGTGTACCAACCGCCGCCGGGGGACGACTGCGCCCGACCAGCCCGGTTAACACCAAAATCGTCACAACATAGGGCAATGCCTGGGTAAAAGTACTGAGCCAGGAGACCTGCCCGTACCAGCTTTGTAAAACCGTATTCATGGCCTGGGAAAAGCCAAAAAGCAACGCCGCGCCCCACGCTCCTAAAGGTGTCCATTTACCAAAAATCATCGCGGCTAAGGCAATAAAACCTGTCCCAACGGTCATACCCTCGGTGAAGTAGCCTAGTTCCTGCAAAGAAAAGTAGATACCACCAATTCCGGCTAACAATCCGCTAATGAATACGTTTATGTAGCGAATGAAAAAGACGTTTATTCCGGCGGTATCTGCCGCTTTTGGATTTTCGCCAACGGCACGGGTACGCAAGCCCCAGGTAGTAAAGAAAAGAATGTAATGCGCCACGAAAACGGCAAAAATCGCACCAATAGTGATAATGCCGAGGCTATAGGGCGACGTACCAATCGTAAAATTGAAGCCGGGTAGTTTGACGGGGGTTTTATTGCCACGCAAAACCAGAGCGTTCAGGTACGAAGTCAGGCCAAAGGCGAAAATATTAATTACTGTACCGCTAATAATCTGGTCTACTCGGAAGTAAATCGAAAGAACGGCGTGCAGAGCCGAAAGTCCCACCCCAGCCAGCGGCCCAACGATTAATGCCAGCCATAATTGTCCGGTAGTCAGGGCCACCAGCGCTCCAAAGAACGCCCCGCCCAGCATCATGCCCTCAATGCCAATATTAACTACTCCGCTCCGCTCCGAAAAGACCCCGCCCAGCGCTCCAAACGTGATCGGCGTGGCAAAAGCCAGGCTGATAATAATCACCGACATGACATCGGCCAGCCCCTGACTGCCAACCAATGAGCGCCAGATAAAAATGAGCAACAAAATACTAATTGCCGTGATAGGCCAGGCAAAACGCCGCAGCCAGTAAGATAATGGCTCTCTAGCTGATATGCTTTTACTACTTTGTAATTCTAGCTGTGCCATAAACCTCAGACGATTTACGATTTACGATTTACGCACCCAGAGGGTACCCGCGATTTACGATTTACGATTTACGATTTACGATTTACGATTTACGATTTCGGTGAGGACGCAGGAGTAAGAAATGTAATAACTTCCTCGTTCCTCGTTCCTCGTTCCTTACTCCGCTTTGCCCCAGCCGCGCGAGAGAACGACGGTGTCGCCCTCGGCTTTTTGGCGCATTCGGTAGAGCCAGCGCAACACCTGGTCGGCGGCTACGAAAATGATTACCAGCGCCTGAATAATCGAAATCAGGTCGCCGGGCAATTGCTGACCGTTCGCGTCTACCGTCTGGAACTGCATTTTGGCAGCACCAGAGCGCAGGGCGGCATAGAGCAGGGCCGCAGGGATAGCGGCAATCGGATTATTCTTACCCAACAGCGCAATAGCAATGCTATCGAAGCCGTAGCCCGACCCCAAATTGGCGTTGTAGCGATAGTATAGCCCCGGACTACCCATTACTTCCAGCGCGCCTGCCATGCCCGCTAAAAGGCCACTGGCAGCCATTGTGATAATGGTGATGCTCGATACTTTAATTCCGGCGTAGCGGGCGGCGCTGGGGTTTGCCCCCACCGTCCGAATTTCAAAACCGATAGGGGTACGGTTCAACAGCCAGTAAAGGAAAAAGGCCGTGATAATTGCGATTAAGAAACCCCAATGCAGCGGGTTATTGGTAACTATCTGCGAGATACGGGCATTTTCGCCAATTTCTTTGGTGGAATTGAAGCGAGTGCCGCGCAACGGGCCATCCGAGCCGACCAGATAGCTGGTGATAAAGGCTGAGATATAGTTGAGCATGATAGTGGTGATAACTTCGTGTGCGCCGGAAAAAGCTTTTAACGCTCCCGGTATCGCTCCCCAAAGTGCGCCGCCCAACCAGCCTGCCACCAGCGTTAGCGGTATCGCCAGAAAAGGCGACCAACCACCAACGTTAACACCCATCCAGGCTGCTGCAATCGCACCTATTCGCAACTGGCCTTCTGCCCCAATATTAAACAATCCCGCCTGAAACGCAAAAGCTACTGCTAGCGTTGTAAAAATATAAGGCGTGGCGGTTGCCAACGTCGCATTGACCGCTTCCCAGTTGCCGAACGCGCCCAAAAACAGGCCGCTATAGGCATCCAGTGGGTTAAAACCCGAAACAAAAATAATAACCGCACCCACTACCAGCGCGGTAAAAATGCCCAGTAAAGGCAAAAAGATTTGACGAGCAATTTGAAGCAGCAAACGATTAGGGTTGGAAGCAGTGATAGCCGGTGCGCTCATAAATTTCTAAATGCTTTTCGATTAAGGAGATTGGCAAGGCGCTGACCCCGCCAATCCCCGGTTAACTTAACAACCAGCCAAAATATTAGCCGACTTTGACACCCGTTTTGATTGAGCCATCTTTCAGACCGGCATCAACCTTCTTCAGGAAATCCTTCAGATCGGCGGGAACATCTTTGTCGGTATCGTGGAACGGAGCCAGACCGACTGGGCCAACGTTGTTGCCACCCTTGATTTTGCCACCTTGAGCATCTTTAATCAGGCCAAAAACGCCATCCTTGATTAGTTTGGTCGCGCTGGACAGCATTTTCGGAGCCGCTTTAGGCAGAGTCAAGTACTGGTCGGTATCTACACCGATAACATAAACGCCTTTTTCTGCGCCAGCTTCGACTGCACCGTTACCAGTGTTGCCACCGCCACCGAATACAACATCAGCACCAGACTGGATTAAAGCCTGAGCTTGCTGTGCGCCCCATGCCGGGTCGTTGAAAGCATTCTCGCCATCGGGGTGATAAGTGATGGTAACTTCGGGCTTCTTGGCACTCGGTACGAGCTTGGGCTGCTGGGCGAAAAGATATTCCGCTCCGGCTTTGTAACCTTCCGCAAACTTCACTACCGGCGGTACGCTCTTCGTACCTACTACGGCAGCCAACTTGCCGGATTTGCTCATACCAGCCGCCAGCGCGCCAATCAAGAAACCAGCTTTGTCCTCATCGAAAATCAGACCAGAAACGTTAGGGATTTCTGCCGCCTGGAACTGGTCAACTCCGATAAACTTGATTTTAGGGTTAGCTTTCGCCGCGTCAATCGTAGCATCACCAATCAAGAAGCCAACCGTAATAATTACGTCGTACTTCTCGTCTACGAACTGCTTGATGTTTTTGGCATAATCTTTGGTGTCTTTGGTCTCAATATACTTAGCATCAACGCCAAGTTCTTTTTGAGCCTGCTGCACCCCTTCCCAGGCCGACTGGTTAAAGCTCTTGTCATCAATCCGCCCAATGTCAGTAACCAATCCCACCTTCAGCTTGGCTCCTGTGCCAGAAGCGGCGGCGGTTGTCGCGGCGGCAGTGGTAGCCGCAGCCGTAGTAGCCGCTGCGGTCGTCGCGGCGGCAGCCGTAGTAGCCGCTGCGGTCGTCGCAGCCGCAGTGGTAGCTGCTGCCGTCGTCGCGGGTTTCGCCGTAGTAGCCGCAGGTGCGGCAGTTGTTGCCGGGGCAGTAGTAGCGGTCGGGTCGCCGCAAGCTGCCAGCAACATAGCCGCCAATAACGATAGAATGGTCAGTAATCCGGCCAATCTTAATTTGTGCATGTCGAAATACTCCTCCTTTTTAGCTTGCGCTAAAATCTCCAATTGTTTTTGATGCTTGGCATACCGCTAATTTAGCTGTAACCAAACTTTATTACCTGTTAAAGAAAAGATTGCGAGGGAAAGAGAGTTATTTTACCTATAAATAGTCAGGTATCTTTCTTTTGCGCTTATGGTTGGATTATAACACAGCCGTGCCAAAGCAGCAATTTTCGTCTTAAAAAAGGGTGAGTGTCAATTCTTTGCAGTAGGGTCAAGCCAACCCGGACGTGAACGTCCGGGTTTTGCAAAAAACTGACGCTCACCCGTTAAAAAAGTTTGCCCTGGGTCATTTCATCAGAATTTGGCGGAGAGATAGGGAAGGCATCGGCAGAACCGGCAAAATTATGAGCAGCACGGGTGGTTTCGGGAAGCCTGTAGCCGCGCAGACATTTCAGGACAAAATCAACCGAGGTCGGCAAATCTATCTTATGCCCGATAGAAATAATCAGTGGATTGGTGCGTACTTTGCTGCGTAAAGCCATTCCAATCGTTTCGCGTCCGTGTACTAAGGGCGATTGGTCGCCGGGGTTTGGGCCAAGTTCGCCAAACTTCCCGACCAGCACCGATTTGGCACAACCAATGCTGGGCCGGTCAAGAAAGACACCGAGGTGACAGGCGATACCAAAGCGACGCGGATGAGCGTAGCCTTGTCCGTCCACCATCAGCAAATCGGGCTGAATTTTCAAGCGCGCAATCGCATCCAATACCAGTGGCACTTCGCGGAACGAAAGCA
>JBBQXW010000289.1:0-9631 GCA_038209275.1 Chloroflexia bacterium
GCCCAGCGTTTGCCCTGCCGCATCCACGATAAACCATTCCCGCGTAATATCGCTCGGTGTGGGCGTAAAAGTCTTAGTCATTCCCAATCAACTCCTGTTTTAGTTTTTGGTTTCTTGCAAAAGTCAAAAACTAAAGAAAAAACGAAAATTTCTTATTAATAACGGACTTCGACCAGGCAAAGCCCGGTGGCGGGAGCAGTTGGCCCCGCCCGGCGACGGTCTTGCGCCGCCAAAATTTCTTCAAGCTGGTCTGGCGTTAGCTTCTTAGTGCCAACCAGCAGCAGCGTCCCGACAATATTTCGCACCATGTGGGGCAGAAAAGCGTTTGCCGCTAGTTCTACCACGATAATGTCGTTAGCTTCTTGCTGGCAACTCGCCTCGGTCATCCGGCGTACCGTTGTAGGCTTATCGTTCCCGGCTTCGTCACCAGCACTACCCCAGCCATCCCCGGCAAAGCTGGCAAAATCGTGTTCGCCGACTAGCTTTCGGGCCGCTTCATCCATTAGCGCCAGGTCTAACGGCTCGGAGACATGATGAGCGAAATGCCTTTCGAGAGGCGAACGCCCGGCCCGGCTCAAGATGCGATAGCGGTAAACTCGTCCGACAGCACTAAAGCGGGCGTGAAAGCTTTCTGCCACTTCTTCAGCTTGCGTCACCGCCACATCAAACGGTAGCAGCGCGTTCAAGCCGCGCCGGAACGTTTCGAGCGAATGGGCGCTTTCGGTCTGGAAGTTCGCGACCTGTCCACTGGCGTGTACTCCGCTATCGGTGCGACCCGCCAGCGTTACTTTGCAGCGTTGGCCTTCTGGCAAGCCAGTCAGCTTTGCCGCCGCTTTTTCCAGTTCGCCCTGCACCGTCCGCCCGTTGGGTTGAAGCTGCGATCCGCTAAACTCCGTCCCGTCATACTCCAAAACCAGCTTTATGTTCCGCATCACTTTAAGTTTTGAGTTTTGAGTTCTTAGTTGTGAGTTAAAGAAGTTTAACTAAAAATTCAAAACTCAAAACTCAAAACTTTCTTAGGGTAGGAACTGAATCAGGGCAATGTCAGCGCCGTCGCCGAGCCGGGTTCCCAGCTTGTAGATGCGGGTGTAACCGCCCTGGCGTTCGGTGTAGCGCGGCCCGATAACGGTAAAGAGTTTTTGCACCGCCGCCGAGTTAGCCAGCTTGCTGGTAGCTTGCCGCCGATTATGCACGTTGTCTTCCGCCGCCAGGCGAACCAGTTGCTCAATCATGCCCTGGATTTCTTTGCACTTGGCTTCGGTAGTGCGGATTTGTTCGTGGGCGATTAAGGAAATCATCAGGTTGCGGTAGAGGCTCAAGCGCTCCCCGGTTGACCTACTGAACTTCCGCCCAGCCACATTGTGTCTCATTTTCTCTCAAACCTTTTTTTATAAGTGATGAGTAATGAGTGATGCACCCCGTCGGGTGGGCTGATGCAGCCAGTAATGAGTGAAATAACAATCAGCTGACTGAGCAGCATCCTACAATTCGCCTCGAACCTGTGGGACATTGCTCCGCCAATGGATTTTTCACTCATCACTCATTACTCACTACTCCGATTATTCTTCCTCGTCCTCGGCGGGTTCTTCTTCAAAGCTGGCATCGCCAACCACGCCGCCTTCGCCTTCTTCTTCATCCGCATCCGTATCGCCGAAGCCACCACTGGACGTACCAGCAAACGGGCCAATCGGGGCAGCCGAACTCATGTAGCCGTGATTAATCAGTTGAGCGCGCAATTCATCGTAAGATTTGCGACCAAAGTTACGCACACTCAACAAATCCTTCTCGTCCATCTGCAAAATCTGCCCAACTTTAGTGATGTTGCTGCGTTTCAAGCAGTTGTAAGTACGCACCGACAGGTTCAGGTCTTCGATAGGAGTATCGAAGGTCTGAGGCGGAATTTGCGAATTTAGCCCGCCATAACCATCAACACGTTCTTCTTTGGATTTGTTGAAGTCCGCGATAATCTCGCTATGGCGCTTCAAAATTTGAGCCGCCTGACTCAACGATTCACCAGCATCAATCGAGCCATCCGTCCAGATTTCGAGAATCAGACGGTCATAGTCGGTCTGCTGGCCTACACGTGTGTGTTCCACTACATAATTAACACGCGGAATCGGCGTATAGATTGCATCCACCGGGATTACGCCAATCGGCATATTGTCCCGGTTTTCGGCGGAGTTGTAACCCACACCATGCTCTACCGTCAATTCCATATCCAGCACGGCATCATCGCTATCGAGTGTAGCGATAGGCTGGTCAACGTTAATAATCTCGATTAGCTGACCGGGAACTTCGATAGACCCAGCAGTAACCACCCCTTCGCCCCGTGCGCTCAGGTTTAAGCGTACCGGGCGGTCACTGAACGAGCGCAGGCGAATGCGCTTTACATTCAGAATAATTTCAGTTACATCTTCTTTAACGTGCGGCAACGAAGCAAATTCGTGAGCCACGCCGTCAATTTTGATGGAACTTACCGCTGCTCCAGGGAGTGACGAAAGCAGGATGCGGCGCAGAGCGTTACCCAAAGTAATTCCATAGCCCGGCTCTAGCGGTTCGATTTTAAACCGACCGTAGTTTTCTGCCGTCGCCACTTTCTCGACCTTCAAAGCTACATCGAACAAGGTAATCAGCCTCCCTTATGAACCAATTCTATCATTTCTATCATCTTGGAGCGATAGACTGATTGCTGATTTAAGCTGCGAACACGACAAAAACTACTAGCGGCTATAATATTCAACGATCAATTGCTCTTCCAGCGTGGTATCAATTTCGCTGCGACCCGGCACACTCACCACACGCCCGCTTAATTCGCGGGGGTCAAGGTTCAACCAGCCCGGTACATCGTGCCTGCCGATTACTTCAACGACCACCTTGAAATACTCTTTGTTGCGACTCTCGGCCTTCAGCGCAATCGTATCGCCCGCTTTGGTGATGTACGAAGGAATGTCAGTCTTGCGACCGTTCACCGTAAAGTGACCGTGACGAACCAGCTGCCGCGCCTGCTTGCGCGAATCGGCAAAGCCCAGCCGATGAACCACATTATCCAGACGCAACTCTAAAATCTGCAACAGGTTCTCGCCAGTAGCACCAGTGCGGCGCTGGGCGGCATCATAGTGCTTGCGGAACTGCTTCTCTAAAACCCCATAAATACGGCGCGCTTTTTGTTTCTCGCGCAACTGCAACCCGAAGTCGCTCAACTTGCGCTGGCGCTTCGCTCCATGTACGCCGGGGGCAGTCGGGCGGCGCTCTATCGAACATTTGGGACTCATGCAGCGGTCGCCTTTCAGCATCAGCTTCATGCCCTCACGCCGGCATAATCTACAAACCGGCCCAGTATATCGTGCCAATGTTTCCTCCCTATGGCAATAAGTTTAAAAATGGTTCCTACTTCTTCTTTGCAAAAAAGCCGGATTGCCAACCTAATTAATTTTTGAAATTTTTGCAAAAAATTCAAAAGTTAATAATCTGGCTGACGTTCCAAGTAGCGGTTTAGTTTACATCCTGGGCGGGACTTCTTCCTAAGCCTTGAGCAGAGCCGATTACACAAGGTTAGCTCGACCTATTACCAGTCGAGCAGGTTTTGCTGAATCGCGCTCTTGAAAACAGGTGGATTAGTTTTATCAAACCCTTGAACGCAATAAATTGCTTTCCCTACAGTCTGGTAAATCCACCGGGTGCAAACTATTCGCACCCATACGATTATTACAACCGAAGCCTAGACGCGGCGACGCTTGGGCGGGCGGCAACCATTGTGAGGTATCGGCGTTACGTCGGTAATCGAAACGACCTGCAAGCCAGTGGCCTGGAGCGAACGAATCGCCGCTTCGCGCCCAGAGCCTGGGCCTTTGACGTAAACTTCGATTTGCCGCAAGCCGTGATCCATTGCTCGGCGTGCAGCACCTTCGGCGGCTACCTGTGCGGCATAAGGCGTACTCTTGCGCGAACCTTTGAAATCGCTCGCACCCGCGCTGCCCCAGCTTAACACGTTCCCCTTCGGGTCGGTCAGTGTGATAATCGTATTGTTGAAAGTTGACTGGATATGCGCCTGGCCCTTCGGAATACTCTTGCGTTCCCGGCGCTTTACCTTGGCAACACGTTTTTTGCCCGTGCCTTTGTCAGCCATTTATCTCCTCATAATCTAAACACCTGTCATGCTGAACGAAGTGAAGCATCTCCCGATTCTTCGCTACATTCAAGGTGACAGTTGTGAAACAAATTACTTGCCAGCCTTCTTCTTGCCCGCAATCGTCCGGCGCGGCCCGCTTCGGCGGGAACGTGCGTTAGTGCGAGTCCGTTGTCCCCGAACCGGCAGACCTGCGCGATGTCGCCTGCCACGATAGCAGTTGATTTCGATCAAGCGTTTGATGTTCAGGTTAACTTCGCGACGCAAATCGCCTTCCACCCGATACTCGCGGTCAATGTATTCGCGCAGCCGAGCAATTTCTTCTTCGCTCAACACCCGAACCCGCGTATCCGGGCTGATACCCGTCTGCGCCAAAATTTTCTGGCTGGTTGAAAGGCCAATACCATAGATATAGGTCAGGCCAATTTCAACCCGTTTGTCGCGGGGCAAGTCTACCCCGGCAATTCTCGCCATCCCGTCCTCCTAGTAAATCTAGTTTCAAGTTTCAAGTTCCAGGTTTCAAGTTAGATTTTCTTGATTTAGTCCTTCAGGTTTCTTAGTCATAAACTCTTATAACCTGAAACTTGGAACTTGAAACCTAAAACTATTTTAGCCCTGGCGTTGCTTGTGCTTGGCAGTGGTACAAATGACCATTACCACGCCTTTGCGCTTGATTACTTTGCACTTCTCGCAGCGCGGCTTAACTGATGCACGCACTTTCATGTCAACACCCCTTTATCTCAATAATCTGTTTGCAGACAATTTGAGATTATACCACAACCTGAGCAGGTTTGGCAAATTGAGCAGCCTCACAATTTCCCTCGGTTATTGTTATAACCGGGTCAAAAATCAGGCTGAGTTCTGGTTTAGCACTAAAATTTAGCACTAAAGTTCGAGATTTTTAGCTTTGAAACTTTCAGAAAAATTCCAAAGCTAAAGGAAAAATTTATATTATTAGGGCAGCGTCAGAATTAAAGGTGCGCCGTCCGTCACTGCAATCGAATGTTCAAAGTGGGCCGAAAGCGCACCATCTTTAGTTACTACCGTCCATTTATCGGGCATTACTACCGTCTCGTAAGTTCCGAGGTTGACCATTGGCTCTATCGCCAGACACATACCCCTCCTGAGCGGGATACCGGGTTTGTCTTGACGGAAATTGGGAACCTGGGGGTCTTCGTGAACTTTGCGCCCGATACCGTGTCCGACGTATTGGGTTACGACGCTAAAGCCGTTTCTCTCAACGTAATCGTGAATGGCTCTGGAAATATCGTACAGGTGCTTCCCCAATCGCATCTGTTCGATGCCGCACATAGTAGCCTGCCTGGTTACGTTCAGCAGCTTTTCGGCCTGCGGGCTAATCTTGCCGACTGCAAAGGTCGCCGCCGCGTCCCCGTTCCAGCCCTTGTAAGTTGCGCCTACATCCAGGCTGATAATATCGCCGTCCTTGAGAACCCGTTTGCCCGGTATACCGTGTACCACCTCTTCATTAAAAGAGATACAGACGCTGCCAGGGAAGCTATATAATCCCTTGAAGGCAGGGGTACAACCTTGAGAACGAATATAATCTTCGGCTATTGCATCCAGTTCCAGCGCTGTAATGCCGGGGCGGACGTGTTTTCTAAGTTCTTCAATTGTTTTGCCGACCACCTGACCAGCGCGCCGCATTAATTCAATTTCGTTTTTAGTTTTACAGCTTATCATATAATTCTCGTTTATTTATTTCCCGTTCTTACTCAGGTTAAAACCTGAAAATCCTTAGTTTTTATTTTTTTCAAAAATAAAAACTAAAAAAGGAGGTTCTTAGCTTTTGAAAATTTTTGCAAAAATTTTCAAAAGCTAAGAGAAAAGCGAAAATTCGGTTATTTCAGTTTTTTGCTTTTCTCTGGCTAAAGCCTGGGAAACTCTCAGTTTTTAAGCATTTGCAAAGAGTTCAAAAATTCAGAAAAGCTAAGGGAAAAGCAAAAACCCTGTCTTTATTTAGTAATGCCATAGTATTAATTGGCGGCTCCCCAGCACTTTACCGGGGAAGCCGCCAATTATGACTGGCTAATTCTATAGAGGAGCCTGACGCTTGCTCACAGTCGCTACGCCACTAGCGACTTACTTAGTTCCCCCACGGCGGGTTGGAGAGCCTCCATTATTTTCTCTTTTACTTTTTCTACCGCCTGTTGCCCATTTATTTCGGCTATCAAGCCTTTACGAGTATAATACTCGATTAATGGCGTTGTCTGGCTGAAGTAGACCTGCAACCGATTTTCGGCGGTAGAGCGCTTGTCATCCTCGCGCTGTATCAGGGTTGCCCCTTCCAGGTCGCAAATTCCCGGCACTTTGGGCGGGTTTTTCACTTCGTGATAAGAAGTGTCGCAGACCGGGCAAATCAGGCGACCACTCAGGCGATTGAGCAACTCTTCCGTGTCTACCTTAATGTAAATGACCTTCTGAATACCCTGCTTAAAATCGCTTTGCATTGCTGAGTCTAAAGCTTCGGCTTGAGCAATCGTGCGAGGAAAGCCATCCAGTAGCGCACCATTTTTGCAACCAGGGTCGGTAGTCAAATGCTCACGAATCATGCGGATAACGGTTGCATCCGGCACAAGTTCGCCGCGATCCATATAGCCTTTGGCTTCCTGACCAAGCGGGGTGTTTTTCTTGATATTCTCGCGAAATAAATCACCACTCGAAACGTGGGCAATGCCTAATGCTTCCGACAACAATTTGGCTTGCGTACCCTTACCAGCTCCCGGCGCTCCCAGAAGAATCAAATACATATTTGCGTCAGCCTCCTACTTTGCAAGTAAAGCCCTGCGCCATTGCAGTCTCCAAAGCCGAAAGTAAACAACGCTTCGCGCCCCGGATTGGCTTACCGGCTCTCTAAAAGGGGGTCAAAACAAGTTGTAACCCCCTTTATTGACAACACCAAAGGATTGTACTTTTTTCACAATCTTTGGTTCAATTATAACATATCGAAGGCAGTCGGCACAACTTACCTGCGAAATAGAATTACACCATAGTTTAATAGATGAAATTCTATTTCAGGATGCCCTGATACTCGCGCATTACGAGTTGCGCTTCGAGTTGCTTCATAGTGTCTACAGCGACACCAACAACGATTAGAAGCGAGGTACTGCTCAAGAAGGTGCTGACCTGGGTTTGCACCAGCACACCTATCAAGAAGGGCAAAATTGCGATTATACCCAAAAAGAGCGCACCAATCAGGGTGATTTTATTTAGCACTTTCAGCAAATAGTCGGTAGTAGGCTTACCGGGCCGGAAGCCAGGAATAAAGCCACCCCGTTCTCGCAAGTTTTCAGTAATATTTTGCTGGTTAAAAAGTACAATGGTATAGAAGTAGGTAAAACCTACCACCATCGCAAAATATAACACCTGATACAAAATACCAGACGGGCCGAAGTTCAGCACTACCCAGTTAGCCGCCTGACTAACCCAGTCGTTCGAGCCGGGCCGGACAAAGAAAGCAGCAACGGTAGTCGGAAAGATAATGATACTGCTGGCGAAAATCAACGGAATCATACCCGCCGAGTTGACTTTGAGCGGGATGTGGGTGCTTTGTCCACCGTAAACTTTGTTACCTTGCGTCTGGCGCGGGAACTTTACTGGAATGCGGCGCTGCCCCTCTTGTACCATTATGATGCCAACAATAGCCGCCAGACCAATGAGAATTACAATGGCAATGGAGATAACGTTTTGACCAATGCTGCTCTGGCCCGTTTGAGCAATACGCTGCGGCAAGCCAGCTACGATACCACCAAAGATAATAATCGAAACGCCGTTACCAATACCTTTTTCGGTAATTAACTCGCCTATCCAGACCAATAGCAAAGTACCACAGGTCATCGAAGTTACCACCGCCAGCGTCAGTATTGGGTCAGAGCCAGGGCCGAAGAGCGAAAAGCGCTGTTTCTCAGCCCCCTGAATAACATTTTGGCTTTTAAGTAATACGATTTGACCGTAAGAAGTCAGAGCAGCAATCGGTACGGTTATAATGTGCGTCCAGCGATTAACAATCGCCCTGCCTCGTTCGCCTTCTTTAGCCAGACGCTCTAGCGCAGGAATAATCGGCTGTAAAAGCTGCATGATAATCGTGGCGGTAATGTACGGATAAACCCCAGTCGCGGCAATTGAGAAGTTGCTGAGTGAGCCGCCCGAAAAAATATCGAGGAAGCCCAGCACACCACCAATGCCCTGGCTGCTACCAGCGGGGGCGTTATTTCCTGAAATTAGGTCAGCTAACCGAGTTTTAATATCGCCGCTAATGCCCGGAATTGGAATGTGAGCAATAATGCGGAAGACTATCAGCATTGCAAAAGTAAATAATAACTTGGCCCGCAAATCGGGTATTTTAAATGCTTTGACAACCGCTTCTAACATGAGCAGGGACTCCTCTTTAAGTAATGAGTGATGAGTAATGAGTAATGAGTGATGCATGACCAGGTAGAATAAAA
Organism: Chloroflexia bacterium; assembly: GCA_038209275.1. Classification (GTDB taxonomy): domain Bacteria; phylum Chloroflexota; class Chloroflexia; order Chloroheliales; family Chloroheliaceae; genus L227-5C. The sequence goes on from JBBQXW010000289.1 coordinate 8,590, forward strand.
TTATACCACATACGCCTACTCATCACTCATTACTCATCACGCATCACTTCTTACTGAGCTTCGGCTACGGCTTCGGTTTCAGCCGGAGTTAATTCTTCAAAAGTGCCACCGGCGGCAGTAATCTTTTGCTTGGCGCTGGCCGTAATACGGTGAACCCGCACGTTCAGGGCTTTGCCCAACTCGCCGTTGCCCAATACTTTGATCGGCTTGACCAGCGAACGGATGTAGCCGCGTGCTACCAGCGTTTCCGGCGTAACATCGCCTTCCCAATCGGCTAAAGTTTCCAGGTTTACTACTTCGTAGCGTAACCGATTCGGGTTATTGAAACCCACACCGCGCTTGTAAGGAGACCGCTTCAGAGTATTAGTCTTACTGGGGCTACCTTCAAACCAAACTGGCATCTTACTATGTCCAGTACGGGCTTTCTGCCCTTTCTGACCGCGTCCAGAGGTCTTGCCAGAGCCAGACCCGGCCCCACGACCAACGCGCTTCCTGGATTTGGTACTACCCGGAGCGGGTTGCAGTTCGTGCATCTGCATTTCTAAAATCCTCCCAAAAGAGAATTTTGAATTTTGAGTTCTGAATTTTGAATTAAATACTTTTGGTATCTCTAATTCAAAATTCAAAATTCAAAATTCAAAATTTTATTCTGCTACTTCTTCCACCTTCACCCAGGGTTCGACACTCTTGACCATGCCACGCACCGCCGGATTATCCGGGAGGGTGTAGCTCTGGTGCAAGCGGCGCAGACCCAGTGAACGGATGGTATCTTTGTGGTTGCCCCGCGACCTAATCGGGCTTTTAACCAGCGTGACTTTTATCATTTTGCCAGTTGGCTTTTCGTTCTCGACAGTCATTTTATCTCACCTTCTACTCGGCACCACCGCCGGAGCTTTCGCCGCCGCCAGTTTCGCCGGATTGGTGTGCGCCCGGTTGTTCAGACGATTGTTCTTTGGGCGGAACTTCGTTCACGATTTCAGCAGTTAGTTCTGCCGCGCTAGTCTGGCCCTTCAAGTGCTGCTCGGTAGCATCGGTACGCGGA
>JBBQXW010000290.1:0-9594 GCA_038209275.1 Chloroflexia bacterium
TCCGCCACTTCCTACTATTAAATATTTTCGCATCGTTTTGAGTTTTGAAGAAAGGAACATAGATGAACATAGATAGTTATCAGTTGTCAGTCGTCAGTTATCAGTTCAGTTTGATTAAAGCAGCGTTAAAAATTAAGTTTCCGTTTTTCGTAGGGGCGGATCGCATACGCCCTTTAGACCCAGCACCGCGTTCAAGGGCGTATGCGATCCGCCCCTACGAAAAACGGAACTTACTTCTTTATGTTGCCTAAGAAACTAGAAACAACTGTTTGCGAACTTTGAACTTTGAACTTTGAACTATTTATTCGCCCGATTTTTCAGGCTAAGACGTAGCCCGTTGAGTTGCAGACCTACCACGCCACTGATAATCAGGAGAACGCCGAGCCATTGAATAAGGGTAATGCCACGCCCCAGTAAAAAGAACGAGAGAACGGAAGTAATCGGCGGCTCCATTGTAGTAAAAAGGCTGGCGACGGCGGCGGGCAGATATTTCAGGCTGAAATTAAAGAAGAGGTAGCCACCGAGGGTTGGGCCGTAGGCCAGCAGCGCCAGGATGAACCAGCCGAAGCCATCGAGCGGCAATGAAAAAATTGCGCTGCCTTCCTGTATCAGTCCCCAGGGCAAAAGCGCCAACATGCCGAAGAATATAAAGTAAAAGAGGCTACTCAAGCCACTGCGCCGCCCTTTGCGGGCGGTCAGTTTGCTAATCAAAGTGTATAAGCCGAAAGTGAAGCCACTGGCGAGGCCCAACAATAACCCGCCTGGACTCTGATAGAGCGCCACCGGGTTAGTAATGCCAGCGACCAGCGCGCAGCCGCTAATATTGACCAGAATCGCCAGAGCGCGGTCTAGTCCGATGCTTTCGCCCAGCAAGGGCCAGCTACCGAGTGCAACAAAAACTGGCGCACAGTAAATCAGGGTGGTGGCGACGGCAGCGCCGTTGGTTTGTACCGAGCTACTCCAGGCTACATTGAAGACGGCGATTCCAATTACGCCGTTAAAGGCATAAATAATTCCTTCGCGCCAGCTTAAAGCAAAACCCTGCCAGCCTTCGCGCTGCCAGACTATCGGGCCGAGCAGCCCGGCGATAAATACCGTCCGCCACAGCGAAATTTCAATCGCGCTCAGATGATAATCGCGGCTCAGAACTTCAATCAGCAGACCAGTAGTAGACCAGGCCAGCGTCGCCGCCAGCGCAAACCCAATCCCGATTTTACGTCCGCGCCGCACCGCCAAACCTGGTGCGGCATCCGTCTCCGTTAGCATCAATTATCCTTAATCTTCAATCTTCAATCTTCAATCTTCAATCTTCAATCTTCAATCGTTAGTAGCCTGCCATGTCGCTTATTTCGGGGTCGGGACCTTGCCCGTAGACACTGTTGAAAATAATCGTGGCGGTAGCCCAGCCGTTAATATTTTCCATGCGGAGTGAGCCTTGCAAATCTTTTGTGACTAGCGTCTGCACGATTTGTAGGCCCAACCCGGTGCGCGAAGTAGCCAGATTAAAGCCGGGCGGGTAGCCCTTGCCGTTGTCGCGAATTTCAATCTGGGTGCGACCCTCGTTGACAAAAGCGCTGATACGAACTTCGCCGTCTTTGCACTCTTCCAGACCGTGAAAAATCGCGTTGGAGACCAATTCCATAATCAGGATAGCCAGCAAGGTCGCTTCTTTGCTGGCGATAGGCACGCGCCCCTCGTCAATTTTGAAGCGAATTCGCTTGTCGGGTGGCACCAGGCTGACGGCGGCAATATCGCAAATTTCTTTGGCAACCGCGTTGACCGTAGTTACGCCAATATCTTCCCGGCAGAGCAAATCGTGGACGGCGGCAATAGATTGAATCCGAGCGACGCTTTCCGAGAGCGGCCCAACCACTTCCTTGACCGAGGAACGCCGCATTTGCATCGAAAGTAGCGCTGCTACCGTCTGCAAATTGTTACGGACGCGGTGGTGCATTTCCTGTAGCAAAGTAGACTTAATCGAAAGGCCACGCTGCGCTTCTTCGTACAAACGGGCGTTTTCGATTGCGATAGCCGCCTGGTCAGCAAAAGCCGAAATAATCTGCAATTGCTCATCGTTGAAGTGGTGCTGTTCCTGGGTGTAAAGGCAAATTACGCCCAGCACGCCCCGCGCCCCCGCCAACGGCACGCACATAGCCGAGCGATACTGATTGTTATAATAATATTCTTCGCCAGGGTGCAGTTCAAAATGGGCATCCCAGACATTGACCGGGCGATTTAGTTCGGCGGCCCGTCCCACCGGCCCATCCCCCAGCTTGACCCGCATATTTTTGGCGTAATCTTCGCTCAGGCCGTGATTGGCGACGATAGTTAGATACTGGCTGCCTTCTTTTAACTCGTAAATCGAGGCCATATCCGCCTTGACCAGTTGGGCAGCCTGTTGCACAATCAGGTTTAGCACTTCGTTCAAATTCAGGGTGGCGGCAATAAGGTTCGAGACCTTTTGCAGGGTGGTTAGTTCCTGCACTTTCTGGCGCAACCGTTCGTCGGTCTGCTGGTAAAGCCGGGCGTTTTCGATAGCCAGCGCGATTTCGCCCGCCACCATTTCGACAAACCGAATCTCTTCGGTTGTCCAGTTTCGATAGCTGCGCGATTGCACGTTAATAACGCCGACCAATTTTTCGCGGGTGAACAGAATAATCGGGACACTGAGCATTGAGCGGCTGGAATCTTCTTCCAGCGCCGGAACGTAGCGGAAACGGCTATCGGCCCAGATGTCATAGACCGAAATCGGTTTGCCCGCTTTGGCGGATGCCCCGGTTACGCCTTCGCCGACCTGTACCATTACGTTGCCAATCAACCGGGCGTTCAAGCCTTTGGCGGCCCGCAGCACCATGCGTTCTTCGTCGCCTCGGTCTCCCCGGTCAAACACATAGACCGAGCAAACATCCACATTCATCACTTCGGCAACGGCCTGTACCGTCAAATCCAGGACTGAATCGAGGTCAAGGCTGGAATTAACCGCGCTATGAACTTTGTGCAAAGCTTCCAGTTCATCGAGCGAACGCCGCACCTGCTCACCAAATCCGCCCATTACCGTTCCTTTGACAATCGGGCTTAACATATTATCGGCGGGCGGACGGCTCGATGAGAGCGCCCGCATCAGCAAGCGGTCACGTCCTTCTACATATCCTTTGATAATCGCGGCGGAAGTGCGCCGTCCCAGCGAGTCGAGAGCGCGAATAGCTTCACGGCGCTCTTCAAAGCTCAGTTCAATTGTTTGATCGCCATAAATTACGTCCACAATTTCCTGGGAATACGCAATAGTCTGTGAAACCAGCTCGTCTACCGGCACTTCTACCAGCGCCCACTTCGCCCCTTCCATTGTCATAAATTCGCAAAAATTGTCCAGGTCATTGTGGCGGATAGCCTCGATAATCTTGGCATAATATTCGGGATAAATATGGTGAGCGCTAATAGCCACCGGGGTATGCACCTTCGGCGGAGTCATCAGGGTCGCTTCGTTATTTGCAAATTGTTCTAACGGGCTACTGTTGCAAGTATCTTCATTATTGGCGCTTGCCACCGCCGGGCTTTGAAAAAGGCCGGTATCTTCTTCTTGCTGCCCGTCCCCTTCCAAAATATAGGGCCGGAAAGTCGCGCCAGTTGCTACGGTAGGCACTGTAGTTACGGTTTGGGCTTCCCAGGCTTCCCGCCAGCGTTCGCGCACCTGTCCATTTATTTTTTCTAATAAATCAGCTATAGTATAAGCGTCCATCGCTATTTTCACCCTGTTATAATTTATTATTATTTTTTTATAGAGGTAAAACGAAAATCCCGTCTTAAAGGTATTATATCGGGCTAATTATACTACATCCACCACAATCATGGTGAAATGGTGAAAAGGAAGATAGTTTCCCCAACCTTTGTGAATAGAGTTAGCCTTCAAGGGCTAGATTGCCTCGCCCTTGAAGGCTAACTCTATCAGTAAGACCGATTTGTAAATTATGTCCGACCCAAAGATAAAGCGGCGATATGTTGTTCCAGTTTGGTTGCCCGTTCAATCATGCCAAAACTTTCGAGCATAGCGGCAGATTTTCGATAAGTGGCGATGGCGGCTTCGTTATCGCCAATATTTTGATAATATTCGCCTAAATCTTCGTGAGTATTGGCAATATCCATGGCTGAACCGCCCAGTTCAAAAGCGGAAATTGCTTGCTGGAAATGCCCTTCTACTTCGGCTCTGGCAGCATTTTTCTTCGCCAGGGCGACAGCCCATCCCCAGTGGCCTAAAGCTATTCCATCTATACTGTTCATTGATAGAGAAATATTTACCGCTTCCTGGCCCAGATAAAGCGCCTGCTCATAATCACTCAGGCAAGTCGCAATCCGTGAGCCTAGACCATAACAGATGCCTTTAGCGTTCAGGTTCATAACTTGTAACAAAGCCAGCATTTCTTCTAAACTTTCGCGTGCTTCCGCCAGCTTTCCTAAAACGCCCGCCGAAACACCTCTTACGTATAACGCCAACGCCAGGTTGCTTACCTCATTGGTTTGTCGCAAAATGGTTATGGCTTCTTCCGATAGTGGAAATGCCTTTTCTAAATTTTCGGCTGAGAAGTGGATAGAGGATAGCACGAAATAAGCCCAGCCCTGGCGCGATAAATTACCGACCCGTCTTGCTTCCGCCAGTGCTTGTTCGGCTACAACTACACTTTCAGCATAATGCCCCAACCTGACCAGGGTTAGCGCCCAGGCTGCTTTAGCGTTTATTCGGGCTGTCCAGTTATCGCTCTTTTCGAGTAAAGCAATGGTTTCACGCAGGTAAGGCTCGGCTTGACGCTGATAACCCTGGCTCATCAAAACCCGCCCAATAGTCATTTTCACTACCGTCAATAGCTCTGCATGATTTAATTCATTAGCGGTAGCCAGTACCGCCTGCCACTGCGGATATTCTGTCCCAAAGTTACCTTCCAGAAAATAAAAGAGATAGCCATACCAGTAGCGCAGCCAGCCCAGCCTTATCTTGTCGGTGGGCAAGGCTTCCAACGCAACCAGCTTTTCCATTTGAGCAATTGCTTCTTCCAGTGTTCGGATAGTTTGAGGCCGGTCTACTACAGCAAAAGAGACTGATACATACCTCACCAGCAAATCGGCTTGCTGGCGCGCTTTTTCAGCCTCCTGCGGCAAATAGCTCACGGCCCGCAAGCCATCACTGTAATGCAATCGGGCGGCACTAAAATTGGTATAGCGCACTTTATCTCCGGCCTGATTAAAGTGGGCGATGGCCTTGTACCAACATTCTATGTCGCCACTTTCTACCAGTTTCTCTAAAGCGTACTCTCGAATAGTTTCCAGCATATAGTAACGTAGTTCGCCGTCGTCCTCATTTTGGTTCTGGCTCTCGATGGTCAGTAAAGAATGATTTATCAACCGGGCAATTAGATCGGCTATCTCGGATACCGCCAGTTCGCCACCGCCACAAACTGCCTCGGCTTCTTCCAAAGTCCAGTTATGGGTAAAAACCGCCAGCCGACGAAACATTTGCTGGCAAAGTTTGTTGAGCAGCGAATAGCTCCAATCCAGCGTATCGTAAAGAGTCTGGTGGCGGCGGGTCAGATTGTGGGCCGATTCGCCCGGCATTTTCAGACGATGTTGGGTCAATTTTTCCAGCAGTTTTTGGGGCGACAAAAACTTAATCCGGGCGGCTGCCAGTTCCAGTGCCAGAGGCAACCCGTCCAACAAAGTACAAATCTGAATGACCGCCTTGCTATTGACCGGGGTAAGCGTAAAATCGGAACGGTAAAATCGCGACCGCTCGACAAACAGCATAACCGCCGGATTTTCCAGTATACTTTGCAGTTGAGCAGTTGCGGCGGGCAAGGGGAAAGGAGCTAAGTGGTAATGCTGTTCACCATACAAATTTAGGACAATTCGGCTGGTGACAAGCACCTTGAGGTAGTGAGTGTGCGCCAACCAATCGCCTAACATCGGCGCGGCGGCGATTATTTGCTCGAAATTATCCAGCACCAGCAACAGCTTTTTATTCTTGAGGTGATTTTTAAGGGTTTCATTTAGCTGATTGGCGACGTTTTCTGCCAACCCCAAAGCCTGGGCGACGGTTGGCGCGACCAGCGCCGGGTCGGTCAGGTTAGCCAGACTGACAAAGATTATGCCATCGCTAAACTGCGGCGCGGCGGCTTCCGCTACTTTGAGAGCCAGGCGAGTTTTACCTGTGCCGCCCGTTCCGGTCAGGGTAACTAGCCGAGCCATAGTGAGTAATTGTTGAACCTCGCTTATTTCTTTTTCGCGTCCGATAAAGCTGGTTAACTCGATAGGCCAGTTATTGGTGACTAGCTCGGCGGTACTTGCTTTTGACTGAGGCAATGGTAAAAGAATAACCTGGGCAGCTTCGCCAGCTATGGCGGTAGGTCGGTGGTGATTAAACAAATCCTCGAACCAGCCCTTATCAAAGATAGGATAATTTTCAAGCCTGTCGCTGCGCCCTTCATAATAATCCTTGACGCTGACCCAAAGTGTTTCGGCCTCCTGGCGTTCTTCCCCGGCCCGGAAAGCGCCAGTCTGAAGAAAAACGGTAATCAGCTTTTGCAGATTTTCGGCTTTGGGTAGTCCATTATCGGCTTCCCAATATTGCACCATGCGCCGACTGTTCAAACCGAGCGCAGCAGCCAATTCATGCTGATGCAGTCCGGTACGCAGACGGTACAGCTTTAAAAGCTGGTAGGGCAAAGATTGTGCGGGAATTGGAAAGGGTATAAGATTAGGCCGATTAGTCACTAGCGGCGCTCCTTTTGCCTGAATACTCAGAATTACTACCGAGGATGCTTCAAACTATTTGTCTTTACTCAAGCGTATTCATTATTCTTATCACATTATAATCACTTGGTTATGAAAATTGCAACCGTCGTTGCCGCTATCCGTTAACTAAAGTAGAAAGATGATAGCGCAATTTTTTAACTTTGGGGGAATTACTAGACAGGGGAATTTGGGATGATGCAACGCGGCAGAATAGCAGGAATTTTGCTGGTATTAATAATGATAGCGGGCTTGAGCTTGAGTGTCTGGCAAACCAGTCTGGTGCAAGCCGATAATTCGCGGGGTAGCGAAACCTGGCTCTATAATAGCGGGGCGGATTTCGCGGGCTGGCGCTTGGAAGGCTTGAAAGCCGATGACCAGGGTTTGACGCTCGATGGCGCGGCCCTGAAATCGGGAAATGACCCCTACGGTGCGGGCGGCTATCGCGGCGGCAACTATTATAACGGCGGCAGCTATATTTATGGCGAAGCAGTTGCCCCTTTTCATGCGCCGCCAGGTGGTTTTGATAACGCCGTCGTTTCATGGAACGCCGAAACTCCGGCGGGAACATGGGTCGCTCTAAAACTAAGGGCGCTGATTGATAATCACTGGACACGCGAATACGTGATGGGCATCTGGGCCAGCGACGAAAATACTGTCAAGCGGCATAGCGTCGAGGGGCAATCCGACGGCGACGGCAAAGTACAGACCGATACGTTAATTCTCAATCGGCGTGCTTCGGCTTACCAGTTGCGGGTAATATTGTTCAGCACGCAGCAAGGGAATTCGCCGCGCCTGAAATTGGCGGGGATCAGTACGCTACGCAACGGCACTACTCCGGCGGTCAATTCGCCCCGTAGCTGGAATCGAGATTTGAGCGTGCCAGAGCGTTCGCAAATGATTTATCCGGGCGGGGGCGAAGTCTGGTGCAGCCCAACTTCGGTTTCAATGGTGTTGGCTTACTGGGGACAGCAGACCGGGCGTGCCGATTTAAACCAGCCTGTGCCGACTGCCGCCGCCCAGACGAACGACTGGATTTACCGGGGCAACGGCAACTGGCCCTTTAACACCGCTTACGCGGGCAGTTTTGGCCTGACCAGTTACGTCAGCCGCTTTCATTCGCTGGCCCAGGTCGAACCCTGGATTCAGGCCGGTATTCCGGTGGTTGCCAGCGTTGCTTACAAGCCCGGCGAACTGGGCGGCACGCCAATTTCGCAGACCGACGGGCATTTGCTGGTAATTCGAGGCTTTGATGGGGCGGGCAACGTAATTGTGAATGACCCCGCCGCCGACCCACGCCAGGGTGAGCGCGTGCGGATAACTTATAATCGCGGGCAATTCGAGCGGGTCTGGCAAAACGGGTCGGGCGGCATGGTTTATCTGATTTATCCAAAGGGGCAGGCGCTACCGGGCCAAAATTTAGCGCTCGGCGCATGGGTCAGTGCCAATAGCCGGGCTATCGCAGACCCGGCGATGGCGAATATCTGGCAAGCCAGTGATGGGCCAATCGCCAGTGGCGCAAGCGGGCGCACCTGGACGTGGGGGCCACAGCCAAACAGCGCCGCCCGGCTCGAACCGTATAGCGAAGGGCCGGACGGCTCACGGTTGGTGCAATATTTTGACAAGAGCCGCATGGAAGTAACTAAACCTGATGGAGACCGCAACAGCAAATGGTTTGTCACCAACGGTCTGTTGACGGTAGAACTGGTGTCAGGCCGGATTCAAACGGGCGACAATCGCTATCAGGAAGCGACTCCCGCCCAGGTGCCAGTGGCAGGCGACCCGAATAGTCCGCAAGCCCCCACCTATGCCACCTTTAACAAACTGACTTCATTGCCGGGCGCACCAGAACGACGCGAAGCTGACCGCAAAGGGCAAACCGTCACGGCTACCCTTAGCCGGGAAGGACAAATCGGTCAAACTCAACCATCTAGCCCGGTGCGGGCGGCTTATTACGATGCCGCTTTGGGTCATAATATCCCCGATGTGTTCTGGAACTGGCTAAACGACTCGAAAAACGGGGTGGATTGGCTGTTTGCGCTAGGCCATCCCATTAGCGAACCTTACTGGGTAACAGTCAATTTGCAAGGCCGTCCGACTCAAGTATTGGTTCAATTATTCGAGCGGCGCGTCCTCACCTTTAATCCGGCTAACAGCCCCGAATGGCGGGTCGAGATGGGCAATATCGGGCAGCATTATTTCCGATGGCGCTACCCTTCAAATTAATATTAACCTTTGGTGTTAGAACCTGTTTCAAAACTGGTAGGGGCTTGGTTATGGTCTTTAAGAAATTAAGCCGTAGATAGGCAATTACTGGTAGGGGCGAGGTTTCCTCGCCCAATTTACGCTGGCGCACATTTTTGGGCAGGGAGACCCTACCCCATACGCATCAAGCTAAGGAGTTAAGCCTGAAATTGGTAGGCCAGTCCGCCTGGGACTAAACTCCCAGGCTAAGTTGCTCAAGTAAGCTGAAGCTCACTAAAATATCTCGTGGCTTGAGTGAATTTCAGCCACCTTCAGACGGCTTTAGCTTTTTAGCCTGCGAATTTACTCGCAGGCGACCTTACCACTACTCTACCTCGTTAGCCTCATCTTTAACTTGACCCCTATGGGGCGAGGTTTCCTGATAGGTGTCAAGTTAAGCTTTTTCACAAACCGATTTTGAGGCTGTAACAGCTCAATTGGTCAGGGCAATGGTTCTCGTAGGGGCGAATCGCATACCCCCAGTTGACCAGGCCGGGTTTTCAAGGGCGGATTCGATTAGCCCCGACCCGAACCATTGGCCAAACCGAAATTTGTTATTTAAGTTAAAAATACACG
>JBBQXW010000291.1:0-9589 GCA_038209275.1 Chloroflexia bacterium
ATTTTGAGTTTTGAATTAGGGACGGAACACAGATTAACGCAGATTAGCACAGATGAACACAGATAGTTATCAGTTGTCAGTTGTCAGTCGTCAGTTATCGGTTTATCATTAGGTGCGCGTCAGTTTTTGCGTCAGGGCCAAAGAATACCTGACCATGAATGGTCAGGCTAAAAAAGGTCGGCCCATTTATTTTTAGCCCGACCATTTATGGTTGGATATTGCAAAAAATTGACGCACCCGTTATCAATTCGATTTAATTAAGAAACTCGGAACTTCTTCTTGCGAACCAGAAACTTGGAACTTGAAACTTGGAACTTCTTATATCGGCACGGAGGGAATATAGATATGTTGAATGTAGTGATGGGTTTACGGAGAACGGTACAGCTTTTTCCTAATAAAGTGGCGGCACTCGAAGGCGACCAGAGTTGGACGTGGGCCGAGTTCGATAAGCGGACGCAGCGCCTGGCTAACGCTCTGACGGGGCTGGGCCTTGCTAAAGGCGACCAGGTAGCGATTTTGATGCTCAATAGCCACCGCTATCTTGAACTTTACTACGGCGTGATACGGGCCGGGATGCGCGTAGTGCCGATTAATATTCGGCTGGCTCCGGCGGAAGTGATTTATATTTTGCAGAACAGCGAGGCGAAAGCTTTTGTGGTAGATGATGCCTTTGCACCTATGGCAGCAGGCGTTCACAAAGCCGCCCCCGGCCTCAAGCACTTGATTCATGCCGGGGTAAATTTGAAGGTAGAAAATCCTGAGCTGTTTCTTTCTTACGAAACGCTGCTGGAACAAGCTTCCGACCAGTTTGACGACGAGCAGGTAGACTTGAAAGAGGACGACCTGGCCGGAATTTTCTATACTGGCGGCACTACCGCGAAGGCCAAAGGGGTTATGCTCAGTCAAAGAAACGTTGTCACCAACGCCTATCACTTGTTATTGGCTGGCACAAGCGAGACGGGCGAATATGCCATTTACACCCATCGCAGCGTTTATCTGCACGCCGCCCCAATGTTTCACCTCGCCGATACCGCCGTAACTTTTGGCCTTACCAATGCGGGTGGCACACACTCCTTTATTCCTTTCTTCGACCCCAAAAAGGTGCTGGAAGCTATTCAGGCCCATAAAGTTACCAATGTGACGCTGGTCCCGACCATGATTAACATGATGTTGAGCGTTCCAGGGGCAGAAAATATTGACCTGAGCAGCCTTAAATATATTGGCTATGGCGCTTCACCAATCGCGCCCGATTTGCTCAAGCGGGCCATGACCACCTACAAAGGGGTAAAGTTTGCCCAGGGCTACGGTCAGACCGAAGCCGCCCCGCTCGTTTCCGGCCTGAGCGCCGAAGACCATGTGCTGGAAGGGGATGCCAAACAGATGAAGCGGCTCGCCAGCGCCGGACGATCCGGCATGGGAGTGGAGGTCAAAATTTTTGATATGGACGATAAGGAAGTCGAGCGCGGCACAGTCGGCGAAATTGTGACACGCGGCCCGAACGTCATGGTCGGCTACTGGAAATTGCCCAACGAGACGGCGGACACCTTACGCAACGGCTGGCTGCATACTGGCGATTTGGGCTACATGGATGAAGATGGCTACATCTTTTTGGTAGACCGACGCAAAGACATGATAGTTAGCGGCGGCGAAAATGTCTTTTCAGTCGAGGTCGAGAACGTGCTGTACGAACACCCGGCAGTTTTAGAGGCAGCGGTTATTGGTATACCGAGCGAGCAGTGGGGCGAGGCAGTACACGCCATCATCGTTTTTAAGCCCGGTCAGCAGGCCACCAGCGATGAGATTTTGAAATTCTGTCGCGAACAAATCGCAGGTTATAAAGTGCCGCGCTCGGTTGAGTTTGCCGATGCCCTTCCCAAGAGTGGCGCAGGCAAAATCCTCAAGCGCGACCTCCGCGATAAATATTGGGAAGGCGCAAGCCGCAATATCAACTAGGGTTTTTCAGTTGCTGGTTTTGTGATTTTTGCAAAAATCTCAAAACCAGCAACTGAAAAACCCGGCACGCCGCATCTGCAAATGGGTGCGGCTTTTTGTTTGGTTTGATCTGATTGAAAAGAAGGAGCGGGTAGGTTATAATTTTACCACTTTTCTTATGAAAAAAAAGGCCCCCCGGTTCGGAAGGGGGCTTTGTTTCGGTGTTGGCAGTTAGGTTGGCAGCCTTGTCAGGCTTGGGGAGGTATAGTTCGAGGAAAATGTCAGGTTTGATAGTAGAACAAGCGTCTTTGCTTGTTCTACTCAACCAAACCTTGTAAGATTTTTCTTAAAAAGCCACTATTTTAGCTGGCTGAGAGTTACTACTACCTTTAGTCGTTCGGCCTCGCGTAGCACCGTCAGCATTACCTTGTCACCGGGGCGATATTGGTTAAGTAGCGCCAAGAGCGAGTCAGAAGCTTTCAGGGTTGTATCGTTTATTCCAACAATTAAATCTCCTGCCCGTATTCCGCTCCGCTCCGCCGGGCCACCAATTTTCACCTCGGTTACTAACAGCCCTTCGGCAATTGGTAAACCGGCCCGTCTTTTCTCACCCTCCTGAAAGTTGCTACCGGCATACACGATGCCTAATTCAGCTAAACCACTGTCCGATACAGGTTTGGTTTGTACCGTCCTGTTATTTTGTGTTATCCAAAGCAAGCCCAGAATGAGGAGCGTTAATGCTACCAGAGCTACCACCTTAAACCAGGTTTCCGGCCTGGCCCGGAGCGGGGTCTGCCTGTAGGCTTCGGTAAGGCCGAGCTTAAAAGCGGCATCCGATTCCTGAGACAAACTACTGCCCGCTCCAGTTCTAAAATGGTTGCGCTCCCTCAATTCCATGGTAACTTGCTACTCCTACCACCAGATATGATTAGCCAGTCGTGAGTGTAGGTCAGCCTACACCTGTCCTTTCAGAATAAATTACTGTGCAAATTGTTTAGTAGTTTCGCTTGTGCCGCAGTAACTTTTGTAGCTCCGATTTACATCTTCAGAATAAAGCTTGCTAATGAAGAGAACATGAAGTGAAACTTAAAAATAGATGAGAGACTAACCTATGATTTTTCGATTTTTATTAAGAAGAGGTTCAAAGGTACTTGACAGAACTATAGTTCGTTCGTATAATTGTTCTATAGATTCTTTGTCCTAACGCGGAGCAGTTCCGCGCTGTTTTAGTATTACCAACGGCCATTATTCGCAACCCGTCTTTTTGTAGACTGGTACGGAAGGAAGCCACCCGGAGCAAAATGATGACTAAATTAGTAGCCGTTAAACAAGATGTTGTTTCAACCCTGGTGCTTAAGCCCAGACGGAAGAAGGCAACGGTAGAGCCAACGGCTCAGGCGATTGGCGAATTTGTAGCACTCGAAGATTTTCGGGCTGGCGTTCCAAACCAGAGCGAAGTTAACGAGGCTGGCCCACGCCGTCGCGGAGGGAAACGCAAGATGAACCAACTTTCCAAATTACAAAAGAGCATCCTCGATTTTATCGAAGAGTTCATTGACGAGCATAACGGCTTGCCCCCAACAGTGCGCGAGATTCAGGAGAAATTGCATATTTCTTCTACTTCGGTAGTAGATTACAACCTGAAAGCACTGGACGGCAAGGGCTATATTAGCCGCAGCAAGAAACAGTCGCGTGGTGTGGTGCTGCTGAATCGGCCCAAAACCAGTCGCTCGGAAAGCGTACCGCTCTACGGTGTTATTGCCGCCGGTGTGCCAATCCCCAACCGAATGGATATGACCCCGGAAGACCGCGTCGAAGTACCAGCTTACATGCTGAGTGGTCGGCCCGGCCCGGATGTTTTCGCTCTGCGTGTCAAGGGGGAATCGATGATTGACGCTTTGATTGCCGATGGCGATATTGTCTTGATTAAGCCACAGGTTAATGCCGAAGTGGGTGAGACGGTAGCGGTCTGGCTGGAGAGCGAAGGCGAGACTACTCTTAAGAAATGGTATCCCGAACCGAACCAGAATCGGGTACGGCTACAGCCCGCTAACAGCACCATGAAGCCGATTTACACCGAATTGAGTAATGCTCGTGTTATGGGCAAGCTGGTTGGTGTCATTCGGACAATGGCCTGATAATCTAACCCAGGTTGGGTTCCCTCCAAATATAACAGCCCTGGTTCTTCTTGCAACCAGGGCCAGCTTTAGCTTGACTTTTCTAATTCTTAAATACAGCTGGATTGAGCGAATCCGAGCAAGAATTGAGTCATGATTGAAAATCCTTCCTGTTCTGGCGAACAAATGTTTGAGTAATGGCACACTATTTGCATTAGATAAAGTAACGGTCTTTCAAAACAAGAGCGAGGCCGCAAGAGTTAAACAACAATCTGTAGTTCAAAACTTTCGTCGGTAGGCGAAGGAGAAGTAGGGTAGGTGGTTTAGGATGAACCGCTATTGGGATAAACTGAACGGTAAGAAAGCAACCTCGAACCGGGCCTGGCCCGACCATTTAGAGCAAGAGCAAGTCGAATACGACGAGCAACCTTTCCGCGAAGCCGAGCTAGAAAGCTGGGATTTTCAGCGCGTTTCCTCTGGCGAAGCCCGCTTCTCGTATCAGAAACGCCAGCCAGATATGGATAATTACCGGGTGTGGGGTGAGAACACAGGGTCCGCAGTCTCTAAAGCATCTAGTATAAATAGTGTACCGAAAATGGTAAATAAATCGGTCAAGACCACCGCCGGGAAACCAGCGCAACAGGCCCGACCAAACCGCTACAATACTTCGGTGAAGATGGTAGCAGGCGATTCTGGCCCAGCACCCTGGGATTGGGAGAATGATAGCTATTTGCTGAAATTGCCGATAGTAGGGGAAGTGGCGGCAGGTCGCTATGACGTGACGGTGGCTTACAATGAGCCGGGTTATGGGCCGGACGCGGATTTTGTGATGGTCAATCCGCAGGATGTTAAGGTGGGGCAGCAGACTTTTGCCCTCCGGGTGCGCGGTCAGTCTATGGTGGATAATGAAATCGAGAATGGCGATATTATTATCGTACAGGCTCAAGATTGGGCCGATGATGGCGATTTTGTAATCGCTTGCCTGACCGATTCGACTGACCCATCCGGCTTTGTAACCTTGAAGCGGTTTTATCGTCACCGCCAGAGTGACCGAATAGTGCTACAGCCCGCTAACCAGAGCCTCAGCCCGATTCATATTCTGCCGCGCAAAGGCGACCGCAGCCACGAAGACCTCGACGGCGTAAAGATTCAGGGCCGAGTAACCGCAATCATCAAAACTGGCGGAGTTATTTAAAAGTTTTGAGTTTTGAATTTTGAGTTTTGAGTTAAAATGCTTTTCAGGTAGACCCGGCTTATTAATAGGCCGGGTTTATTGTTTTGTACCAGGTCATAAAGGGTTGCTATCATTCGTAGGGGCTAATTGCATTCGCCCAATTCTTTTGAATATACACAATCATTCCAGAATTGGTATTGTTCGTTGATAGGTAAAATTTCTATTTGGGGGAAATAGCGATAGTTTGCCACAGGATGTTGCTGCGAACTTTGTTGGCTTTGAGAATGATTACGGCGGATTTGGCGGGAGATGAGGGCAAAAGGTAAAGGCGGTAGGTGTGAGTTCGGCCATCGGCGGCAAGGTCAAACTGGAAGCCGCCCAGGTCTTGCCCGCTTTCGGCATCGAGCAGACGGGCTTCCGCCAGTACTTGCGGTTGCTCAAAATCAAAATCTACGTAGCTGGTCAAATCGAGGTAAAGCGTTTCCGTTTGGGGCAGGGGGAAAGCTGGACTACGTCCGCTCAAGCCAGTTTTTTGGCCTAGCGTGTTGAACTGAAGCCCTTTTCCCTTAAAGCATTGCATCTGGCCTACGCCGGGTTTCCAATCCCAGCCGAGGTTATATTGATTATCACAGGCCGCGAAATTCCAATTGGCGATAGCAGATGCCGATAGCGGTAAAGATTGCTCTGGGGCGGCATTGTAAATCGCTTCCAAACTCAGGTCGGAACGTTCTGGCTCGTAGGAGTAGCGCAAGAACCAGAGGCGACCTAATCGGTAATCCACTCGCAAATCGGGGTCACGATTGAAACCGCCCACCTTGCGCCCGGTGAGCAGACTGGCAGCGGGTTCGAGACCATTACGCCAGCCGTAAGCACCCCGGTAGTTATCCGGCACACCTTCAAAATAAAGCGTATCGCCATCGGCAAAAGGCAATTTGTACGGTGCTAACAAACTGAAAGTACGGCGCACCATCTCCCCGGCCTGTTGCCAGGGCGCAAGATTAACTTGCAAAGCTATCACCAGCCAACCCGACAAAGCCAGTAGCAAAACCAGGTTAGACCAATTTTGAATTTTGAATTGCCAATTACGAGAGGCTAATTTATTTCTACTATTCTCCGTGTCTCCGTGGTGAATTGCCTGATGAATGAAAAGAGCGGCTAGAAGGCAAAAGCCAACCGAGGGAAGGTAGAGGATGCGGGATTGGGCCATGTTGGTATCTACTGGCGCAGTGTTTAAGGCTGGTAGAACACAGGCATACAGGAGAAGTAAAGCGGCAAGCCAGGGGATTTTTGTGCCGATTCTGGTGCGATTTGCAAAAAAGCGCCATGCCAGCATAGCGTAAATTAGCAGCAGAAGTGCAGCCAAAGCCAGTGTACCAATCATTCCGGCGCTTTCAATGTTCAGGGGGAAAAGCAGGGGCAACCATAGCCCGCCCGTCAAGTTCCAAATTATGTAAAATAAATCGCGTCCGGCGCTATTATAACCGCCAATGCCGCCGAGGGCCGAATAACGGGCCAGTCCGTAAAGCAAGCCTACACCAAGATAAGGCAACAGCCACAAAACCAGCCTTTTCCAACTTCGGTTGCCAATTCCCCTGATTAAAATAAGTCCGAAAAGCGCCAATGGCAGACTTGCTGCCGCTTCTTTGGAGAGCAATCCGGCGGCAAAAGCCAAGATTGAAATTAGATACAACCAAATTTTCGTTGGCTCATCCTCAAAAAAGCGCAGACCGCAAAGCAACGAGATAAGGCAAAAAAGGGTGGTCAACAAATCGGGGCGGCTCGCCAACCAATCTACTGCTTCGATATGGATGGGATGTAAGGCAAAAAGGGCTGAGGCCAGCCAACCAACTTCGCGTTTGCCACTCAGTTTCCAGGCTAACAGGCCCGTTACCAGGGCGTTGAACAGGTGCAAAAGCAAATTGGTCAGGTGGTAGCCAGCCGCATTGAGTTGCCAGAGGGCAAAGTCGGCTTGCCAGAGCAAATTGGGCAGAGGACGGTAAAACAGTTTTTGGCTCGGCTCATAAAAAGCTCGGCCTGTCGCCGCGTTCTGGATAAAAATAAAATCTTCGCCAGTGAAATAGTGAAACAAGGCCGGGACAAAGGCAACCAGACCCAACAGCATTGCCGCCACAAAGCCATATCCGGCCCACTGGCGGCTGGTTTCTACTTTATCAAGCTGCTGCCGGTTTGAGTCTGTTAGTTTCATTTTAATTTTTAATTCACCACGGAGGCACGGAGACACGGAGAGAATTATTTAAAACTCTATCTCAAAAGCCGAGCCTTATAACGGGACGTAGGTTTGGAAAAGGATGACTCGCGAAACGATTTCGCCCGCCAGCACACAGGCCAGTGCCACGTAAAGAAAGCCAGTGCTGGACATATGGGCTTTTAGCTTGCAGGTCTGCCAGGTAGCGACTGCCAGCACCAGCGGAAACACGATGCCGATAGCGACCCGCAGCCAGAAAACCGCCCCGTATTGCTCCCACATGCGGTCTGCGCCACTGGCCCAGGGGCCGAGGTTTATCAGCACCAGGGCGGATTGAGCCACCAGCGCGTAGAAAAACAAGGTGTTAATGCGGTTGAGCGGCGTTACGCTCAGGGCGGGCGTGACCAGATACCAGTGGCCCAACAACATGCCAGTGAGGACTGCGCCAACCGAAGCCGCCCCTGCGATAAAGCTGAACGGCGCAATCCAGCCACCCAGATAATCGCCCCGATAAAGCATAGCGTTGCCGAGCAGGGTCAGACCAGTTGCAACCAGCGCAGCAACTCCGACGACGCGCCGGGCCTTATCTGTGCCAAGCCAGACCATCAAATTATACAGAAAAAGCAAGACCAGCGAAGCACCCAGCCAGAAATTTTGAAAGCCATTCCAGCTTAAATCGGTGGGATAAAGTTTTTGACCGCTCTGAAAAATAACGGCATTTTCGACCCAGCGCGCTATAACGGCAGTCGCAAAAGCAGTCAGGCCACCCGTAATCAAAAAGCTACGCCCGACTTTGCCTTCAAAATCGGTCAGCATCAGCACCGCGAACGACCCGGCGGTAATTTCCAGCATTAAAGTGTAGAGAACTAAGGGCAGGCTTTCCATTTTATCTTTGAAATTTCTAGCTCAAACTAATTCATCAGGTCTGTCCATTATATCACAAGCGTCGCCTTGTATTTGTCGCCCAGCCCTCTTTTATGTTAGACTAAATTGAGAATTATCCAACCATTCGCTGTAGGAGAGGGCTGCGCCCTCGATTGTAGAGGAAAAGCCAAATGCTAAAATTAACGCTGGGTCTGATGTTAGCAGTAGCCGGGTTGCTACGATTGTTGCGGCTACATTTAGGGATTGCGAACGATGCCGGATCGCCAAAGGTAGAAGAACCGTTCGAAATAAAAGAGCCGGAAGTGGCGAAGGCAATTTACGGGCGGCTTGAGCCGGGCAAAGAAGTCGAGCATTACGCCTTTTTCGCCGAGCAGGAAGCGAAGGTGCGGGCGATGCTCTTGATTACAACCACAGCCTATAGCAAGGGACTACGAGCGAATATCAGGTTACAAGGGCCGGGCTTGCCAGCCGAAGGAGTTACCCTCGAACCGAGCGAATACCCTTTGCATATTGCCGGGCGCGATTATATGCTGGTGCAACGCTATTTGTCACCTTTGCCCCAGACAGGCCACTATCAGGTAGCGGTGCAGCGCGAAGCCGGAGCAGGGACGTATTGCTTTTGTGTAGGGGATGGCGATGGCGGCTATTCCGATGAAGCAATGCGCCAGCGAATAGATGCTTTGTTGGCTCAAGACGAGTAGCAAAAGTGAAAACAATTCTCGCTTTGACCAAAGACCTGTTTTTTACAGGCAAAATCGGTGCGGCAGTTCAAAATCTGGGCGAAACTCCCGGCGAGTGGCGTAGCCTTATCGTCCGCAACCCGGCAGATTTTCGGGCGCGGTTGGCCGAAGGCAATTTGACGCTGGCTATAATAGATTTGAGCGCAAAACAGGCCGAACCTGAAAAACTTATTCAGGAAGCGCGGGTGGCGGGTCTACCCGTCCTGGCCTTCGGCAACCATACTGACCCGCAGAGCTTACGACAGGCCCGCACGCTCGGCGCATACCGGGCCGTCCCAAACAGTCTGCTCTCCACCAAATTCGCCGCCCTAATCGCCCAGGCCTTCGATGCCTCCAAAGCCCCGCCTCGTGACGAGGACGAGCCGGAATGAGGGAAGGAGAAGGAGAAGGAGAAGGAGAAGGAGAAGGAGAAGGAGAAGGAGAAGGAGAAGGAGAAGGAAGAGTACCAAATCAAGGGCTATAGCAAATTGTACAAAGGTTGAGTAGGGGCGAATCGCATACGCCCTTGAACACACAGCCAGGTCAAAAGGGCGTA
>JBBQXW010000292.1:0-9525 GCA_038209275.1 Chloroflexia bacterium
TCGGCCTCAGTTCTACATCCGCACCACTGACGTAACAGGTATGATTAGTATCCCTGAAGGAATGGAAATGGTAATGCCGGGCGACAACGTGCAGATGGGGGTAGAGCTAATAATGCCAGTGGCAATCGAAATTGGGTTGCGTTTCGCCATCCGTGAGGGTGGTCGCACCGTCGGGGCCGGTTCCGTTACCAGTATCGTTGAGTAACTAAATAAATTTTGAATTTTGAATTGGGTTTCTAACTCAAAATTCAAAATTTTCTAAAACAGGAAGACTGAAATTGTTTCAGCCTTCCTGTTTTACTTTTTACTTTATGGCACATTTAAATTAGGTAACGACGGCTTGGACCTTTGCCGACTTTTCTAAGCGCATTGCGTGCTACTAAAGCATCCAGATCACGAATAGCGGTAGTTTCAGATGCGCCTGTAAGAACCCGGTATTGCTTGTGGGTAATAAAACCATTTTCGCGAACATACTGCAAAGCTAAAGCCTGCCGTTGGGCTGGCCCATCACTCAAAGCTTCTGATGTTGGAAGTAATCTTTTCGGTGTAGCCTCGCGTAAAGGAGTAGAAGGGTTAGCGCTTTGGATATATAAAGGCAGCTCAGATTGGACACCATAAGGTTTGTTGCCTGTATCACTCTCATTTTCATTTTCGTCAGCTCTCAAGAAAGTAACCACAAATTCATCTTGCTCTTTGAACTGGGGGTCGGGCAAGCCGTAAGTTCGCATCTGGTTTATCATAAAACGAATACCACTACCTACTCGCTCCATATAACCGCCCGGTAAATCACGCAAAATACCACTAATTATAGGGTTACGTGGTTTTGAAGCCGCTATACCTTGCTGTAATTGCTCAATGCTAATTCCAGGCAAAAGTAGACCAGGATTATAAATTTCCACACGGTCAGGATAATAAAAAATTCTAACCGCCGTTCCTGCCAAACTATAATCGCGATGCACCACTGCATTGATTACCGCTTCACGTAATGCCTCCACCGGCAGGGCTGGTTCATCAATCCGACGAAAACCGTCTACATGTGCGCTAACGGGTGTCCAGCGCTGGAGAAACTCACCAGCCTGGTCAATTTGTTCTGCCACCGTTCCTGCCAAAATTTTGCGGTCAGTATAACGACGAACTCCACTACTGTCCTGATAAAAAGTAGCTACTATTTCTGCCTGAGTCAGAAAATCTTCAGGAGCGTGACCAAAAAGTAACAGCCCGGCATTGGTTGGTCGCACTATCGGCTTATCCGAATGAATACCACCTTCAAGCAGTACTGCACAATTAAGTTTTATGAGTAATTCAACTGGGTCAGACAAACGGCTAGGTCGGCGGTTAGTTGCTGCACGGTATTCTTGATATTCGCTAACTTTATCCAAATTCAAATCATCAATCGTAGCTCTGGTTATTGGCTGAGTCTCCCAATCTATAATGCCTTTCTGATAAACGAACCGCACTAATTCAGCGGTTTCCATCGCGCTAGTCTGGGTGCCACGTCGTAACCAGTAAGCCCCACCCGCTTGATAAAGCGTACCATTATTGGGTAGCACCTGGGCTATTACCAGCTTTTTGCCATTTATTTCAACTACCTGGGGGTGTGCTGAATTTAATGGGACGGGTGGCTTACACTTGCGGGCTGATTGCAAAATATTATCGCAAGCATCCGAAGCCGATTTAACTCCTACAATATCCCAGGTTTTATCCGCCACGCCAATTATAACCATTCCGCCTGTAATTGAATTGGCGAAACCACAAAGACGCTCTGCCATTTCGACTATACGAGGTGGCGCAATTTTAAACTCCACCATTTGAGTTTCGCCGTTTTGAATAAGAGTTTCTAGTGCTTCTGTATCCAAAATCACTCCTTAAATACCGCCACATACTACTGCCATTGCAACGTACTTGAAACCTATACCGCCACATAATACCGCCATAATACCGCCACTATTAATGTAGGTGAAACCTATACCGCCACATAATACCGCCATACCGCCATGCTCTTGACACTAATTGAGGCTCAGATCGAACTTTATACCGCCACATAATACCGCCATAATACCGCCGCTATTAATGTAGGTGAAACCTATACCGCCACATAATACCGCCATACCGCCATAAAGTCAAAATGACCTGGCGTATTGTCACCTTGCACCAATTTGGTGCAAAGTGACAATACGCCAGGTCATCTTAACGATTTATTAATCTTCTATCTCACACTCAAAATTTTGAACAAGAAAGCGTAAATATCGCTTAACTCATTAATTATTTTTGAGGTCGGTTTGCCTGCGCCGTGTCCAGCTTTGGTCTCGACCCGGAGCAGAAGTGGGTTTGTGCCTGAGTCAGCGGTCTGTAGCGTGGCGGCGAATTTCTTGGCGTGCATGGGAACCACCCGGTCATCGGTATCGGCAGTAGCAATCAAGGTGGGTGGATAAGTTACCCCTTCCCTGACATTGTGCAGAGGCGAATAGGCATACATAAAGGCAAAATGAGCCGGGTCGGTTTCGGCGTTGCCATATTCGCTTGTCCAGTAGCGCCCAACCGTGAATTTGTGGTAGCGCAGCATATCTATGACTGGCACTTCGCACAGCACCGCACCGTAAAGTTCGGGGCGCTGTAGCATACAGGCCGCTACCAATAAACCACCGTTGCTGCCACCCTCGATTGCCAGCTTCTGCGAACTGGTGTATTTATTTTCGATAAGCCATTCTGCCGCTGCGATAAAGTCGTCAAAGACGTTTTGTTTGCGTTCCAACATTCCGGCTTCGTGCCAGGGTTGGCCGTATTCGCCGCCGCCGCGCAAATTTGCCACTACGAAAATGCCACCGTGTTCCAGCCAGACCAACTTCGAAAGCCAGAAACTCGGTGTCTGGCTAATATCAAAACCGCCGTAGCCATACAGCAAGGCCGGATTGTTGCCATCCAATACCAGCCCTTTTTTGTAGGTCAGGAACATAGGCACGCGAGTGCCATCTTTTGAAGTATAGAAAACCTGCTCAGTTTCGTAGCCAGACGGGTCAAAATCAATTTCGGAGGCGCGAAAGAGTTTTAGCTCACCGCTTTTGAAATCGTAATGGAAAGTAGTGGTTGGATAGAGGAATGAAGTAAAGCCCAAAAACATCTCACTATCTTCGCGCTTGCCCGACATACCGGCAATCGAACCAAGCGTGGGTAACTCGATTTCGCGCTCGAACGTACCATCCAAGGCATAAAGCTTAATCTGATGATGCACATCGTGCAAATAAGCTACCACGAATTGATTATTGACCAGCGTAACAAATGAGAGTACGTCTGGCTGTTCCGGGATAACCTCTTTCCAGTTTTCACGGGCAGGCTGGTTCGTATCAATAGCAATCACTCGGCCTAATGGGGCATCCAGGTCGGTATGAAAATAGAAAATTGGGCCATCGTTATCAATGAAATCATATCTTGCGTCAGCCTCGTCCAGCAATCGGATAAATTCACCATCGCTCTTGACTTCCCGGTAATAGACCCGGTTCTTCGGCTCGGTGCCGCGCCAGACATCCAGCAATAAATACATGCCATCTTCGGTAACATAGGGACGGAAGGCCAATTCTTTTTCTTCTGGACGCTCGAAAATTAGCTGATCTTCCGCTTGCGGCGTACCAAGTTTGTGCCAGTAAACAGTGCTGAAGTTAATCTCGTCTTCCGGGGCAACTGTTCCGCGTTCGGGGTAGCGATTATAAAAGAAGCCGGAGCTATCGTGCTTCCAGCCAATTCCAGCGAATTTACACCACTTGATGACTTCGGGGTAATCCTGTCCTCTATCTATCTGGCGTATTCTGAGTTCCTGGCGGTCGCTACCACTGCTCGATGTGCCATAAACTAGCAAAGTACCGTCGCGATTGAAAACCTGATTAGTAAGGGCAACCGTACCATCTTCGCTAAATTTGTTGGGGTCAAGCACAACCGTTGCTTCACTATCCAGTCGGGCTTGCATATAGAGTACGGCCTGATTTTGCAAACCGTCGTTTTTGGAGAAGAAGTAGCGCTGGCCCTCTTTGAACGGCACCGAATACTTGGGATAATCCCACAAAGCGGTCAGACGCTGCCGGATGCTCTCGCGCACCGGGCTTTCGGCTAAAAACGCCCGCGTTAGCTTATTCTGGGCCTCGACCCACTTTAATGTTTCTGGCGCGTTAGGGTCTTCCAGCCAGCGATAAGGGTCGGCAACCATTGTACCGTGATAATCTTCGACTACATCTTCTCGGCGTGCCGCCGGATATTCATACTTTCTCTGTGTTGAGGTGTCCATTTATCTTGTTCCTGTCTATTATATTCATACTGGCGCAGTTGCCATGCGCGTTATTTTAACATGACCGTCTACAGGGGCAAATCCATTGGCGGAGCAATATCTTACCTGTATTTACCTTTATCACTACTTGTATATCGGGTGAACGTCCGGGTCTTCGCGAAAAACTGACGCTCACCCTTGTACATCCTGCCAATTGCCAACCCGCCCCGAATTGATTACAATACCTGAAATTTTGAACTTTGAATTAAAGAGAGGAAAAATAAAAGTGGCTATTCGAACCAGTCAAAAGGCGGCAATGTTCCGCGAATCGGTAATACGTGAAATGACCCGAATTTTCCTGGCGCGCGGCGACAAGCCGGGAGTGAATCTGGCGCAGGGTTTCCCCGATTTTGCCGCACCCGAAGCCATGAAGCAAGCCGCCTGTCGCGCTATTGAGGCCGATATTAACCAGTATGCGATTACCTGGGGGTCGAAGAGCCTGCGGAACGCGATTAGCGCAAAGATGGCCCAGTTTAGCCAGATGGATGTTGACCCGGAGCGCGAGATTACGGTGGCATGTGGTGCAACCGAGGCAATGATGGCGGCAATGCTGGCAATCGTTGACCCTGGCGACGAAGTGATTGTATTTGAGCCGTTTTACGAGAACTACGGGCCGGATGCAATTCTGTCGGGGGCAGTGCCGCGCTATATTACCCTGCACGAACCTGACTGGCACTTTGACCGCGATGAAATGACCGCCGCTTTCAACGAGAAAACGCGGGTAATTATCATCAATACACCCAACAACCCGACTGGCAAGGTTTTCAACCGTGAAGAAATGGAGTTTATCGCTGCTTTGTGCCAGAAATGGGACGTGGTGGCGATTACCGATGAAATTTATGAACACATGGTTTATAGCGGCGAACATATTCACATGGCGACGCTGCCGGGCATGTGGGAGCGCACGATTACGATTAGCGGGCTATCCAAAACTTATAGCGCAACGGGCTGGCGCATTGGCTGGCTGATTGCGCCGTATGAATTGACCAGTGCCATTCGCAAAGTCCACGATTTTCTGACGGTTGGGGCTGCCGCGCCGTTGCAGGAGGGCGCGGCCCACGCCTTGACTTTCCCTGCCGAGTATTACACCAATCTGCGCGATACTTACCGGGGTAAGCGCGATGCAATGGTCACGATGCTGGAAGATAGCGGCTTCAAAGTCTATGAGCCGAACGGCGCGTATTATATTATGACCGATATTGCCCACTTTGGCTTCGAGGACGACATTACCTTCGCCCGCTATCTGGTTGAGGAAATCGGCGTAGCAACCGTGCCGGGCAGCAGTTTCTACCGCAACCCAGAACTGGGCCGCACCAAAATCCGTTTTTGTTTTTGCAAAAAGCCCGAAACCATCGAGCTTGCCAGAGAATTGCTATCCCAGCTTAAGGTTAAAACTGCTTAACCCTTATACTTACTCAAATCAAGCTCTGTGGGAGCGAGCTTCCGTTCACGATTTCTGGCAGCATCGGAAAAATTGCGAGCGGAAGCTCGCTCCCACAGAAATTGCGATTTTCTTTGAATAGAAGAATGGAAATTCGCACAATCTACAGCAACTTGCAAAGATATTGGCCTATCGGTAGGGGCGAATCGCATACGCCCTCTGAAGACAAAGCAATTGTTCAAGGGCGTATGCGATTCGCCCCTACGAAAAGACTTGGCTCAATTCCACTGCAATTTGCTATAAAAGAGGGTTTATCGCGATTAGAGTTGACAAGGCTCAGATAAAATCCTACAATTCCCGCCAAACGGAACGCCGTTCCACGAAAAACCTGTCCAGTTCTGTAAAATTAATAAATAACAGGAGGGAAGGCGGATGCAGGAAGAAACGATGCTGAAAGACGAAACGGCAGACAATTCGCTGTTGGCGATTGCGGGCAAGGCCCAGGAAGTTACCGGGGCGGAGACCTCGGTAGTGGCGCTGGCAGAAAACGAGGCCGAAATGGTGCATTATGCCGAGGCGGTTGGCAAGCACGCCGAGTGGGTGCGGGGGCGGCGCGGCGCTTCAGCAACTAGCGGGTTGTGCGGCACAGCTTTCAAAGGCTATAGCCCGGTGCTGGTTTGCAACACGGCGGGGGATGACCGGGTGCGGCAAGACCACGCCCAGATGCTTGGTATCACCAGCGCCC
This sequence comes from Chloroflexia bacterium, assembly GCA_038209275.1. Classification (GTDB taxonomy): domain Bacteria; phylum Chloroflexota; class Chloroflexia; order Chloroheliales; family Chloroheliaceae; genus L227-5C. The sequence continues at coordinate 6,439 of JBBQXW010000292.1, forward strand.
TGGCTACCCCGCTCTACTACGAAAATCGCTTGCTGGGTGCGCTGCTGCTTTTTAACAAGGCCGATGGTAGCGAGTTCAATACTAGCGACGAAGCCGCTTTGAATGAATATACGCCTGATGCCGCCGCGCAACTAGCGGAGTATCTGGCCCACCAGCCAAAACCTGAAGAGAGTTAGAGCTTATGAAAGAGCAACTATTTTTCAATGACCCGACGATTGACCGCCTGATGGGAATGGTGATGGCGCTGGCGGCGGAAGTTTATATTTTGCGTGACCGCACCCAGGCGCTAGAAGAGCTGCTGGAACAAAGCGGTACACTCGCGCCCAACGCCGTCGAAAATTTGCAGCCCAGCCCCGAACGCCGCGCCGAACTCGCCAAAGAACGCGACGCTTTCATCGCCCGCATCATGGAACCGGTTATTTCAGGCGGACGCGCCTCCTCTAACGTAAACGAAGAACTGGTTTCCAGCCTGACCAAAAGCGAGTAAAATATGCTAAATTACAAGGTCATTGTGGAGGAAGCGGAAAACGGCTACGGTGCTTACGTGCCGGATTTGCCCGGCTGCGTGGCAGTGGCGGAAACCAGAGAAGAAGTGTTGAAACTGATTCGCAAAGCGGTCAAGCTGCATCTTGAAGCCATGCGCGAGGATGGACTTCCTGTTCCTGAACCTAGTTCAGAGAGCCAGTATGTAGAAGTGTAAAGTGTGAGTAGTAAAGAGGTAAATTTATGATGATAGCGATTGAGGCCCAGGCGCAGGTGCGGCCTGACCGCACGACGCGGGCCTATCAGGAATTTTTGCTGGGGGCAAAGCTGTTCTGGACGCGGCGGCTTTATAATGAGCTATATGCGCTCTATCAGGAAAAAGTTGCCGAGCAGGGCGGCAAAGTGCCACAAACTTTTGAGGAAGCTGAAGCGCTGGTTGGGCAGACCGATTTATACCAGTTCTTTAGCTGGTTGGAGCGGCATATTCAGCGTTTGAAATATTCCGGGCCGTTTGGCATTATTGCCACGGTTGAAAAGCAGCGCGACGAGCTTTTGCGGGCGCTGACCGAGGCGACCAGTGACACTGGCCCGTATCTTCGCCTCAATCCGAATATCGAAGTGCCGCGCTACTTTAGCGAAGTGGATTTTCACGAACACCCCGGCGGCGTGGGCGGCGATGAATTAGCAGGGTTGGCCTACGAATATGGTCGCAAAACCACCACCCCGAACCATCTTCACGAGGACGATTTGCATCATCGGTTGGCGGCGGCCTGTCCAAAAGGCGATTTCAAGCGTATTTTAGATTATGGCTGTGGCATCGGCAAAAGCACCTACCCGTTCAAAGATATGTACCCCGAAGCCGAGGTTTACGGCGTGGATATTTCCGCTCCTTGTCTGCGGTTGGCCCACATGCGGGCGCGGGAGAGCGGACGCGAAATTTTCTACTCGCAGCAAAATATCGAGCAAACTGATTTCCCCGATAATTATTTCGAATTGATTCACACCACTTTTATGCTCCATGAAATGCCGCGCAAGGCCATTCGCAATATGACCGCCGAGGCGCTACGTATCCTCAAGCCGGGCGGCTACTTTGTCAATCTGGATTTCCACGACGCACCGGGCGGCGCGTTCGGCAAGTTATTGCACTACGGACACGGCAAACGTAATAATGAGGTCTTTATGCGCTCGTTCGACCAGCTTGATTACCTGGCGATGCAGCGCGAAATCGGCTTTGACCCGGCGGAAATGCGCCCCTTTGATGATGGCACCGGGCTTATCACTGACCCAACCACCGTCCCAGCTAACTGGCGCTTTCCCTGGCAGGTTTTTGTAGCCCAAAAACCTGCAAAGTAACTTGATAGTGTTGTTTTAAGCTTTTGAAATTTTTTCGCGAAAAAATTTCAAAAGCTTAAAACAACACTGATTTAATGGCGGCAAAGAAAGCGAAAAAATTGAACTAATAAGGCAAGGAGAAATAAAAAATGGTGTGGGAGCGAGAGCATATTGAGTTTATTCATTTTGAGGAAAAGCCCTGGCAACCGCTCGAAGTGGCGGGGTTAGCGCCTGGTTGCGAGATACGATTGTTGAGCCTGGATTCTAGCGATGGAGCGTGTAGCGGCATTTTGCGCGTTCCGGCGGGTTGGCGGCACGCCGAGGCGTTTACTTCTACTGCGCCAGAGCAGCTTTTCATTTTGTCGGGTGATTTGCACAAAGGCGAATATACTTACACCGACCACTGCTATAGCTACCGCCCCGCCGGAGCGCCGCACGGCCCGATGTGGAGCGAGAACGGCTGCGAGGCCATCATCATGTGGGACAGAGCCTTCGAGATAAAGCCGGGCGACCAGGGAAACGAGACAGGCATGATTGGTCGTCTGGATACGATTAATACCAACTGGCAACCGACGATTGCCGAAGGGCCACAGGCCGGAATTATGGTCAAGATGCTGCGTCACGTCCCCACTAACGACGAAATGACCTTTATCACCGGGATTATGCCGCACTGGAAAGAACCACGCCAGGAGCATCACCACTGCGTCGAAGAATCGTTCAAACTAACTGGCGACCTCAACCTGAATATGAACCTGGGCGACAAGATGCGAATGACCGAAAATTGCTACTTCTACCGCCCGCCCTTCCTCAAGCATGGGCCGATGTACACCCGCACCGGGACTATGTCGCTCATTCGAGTAAGCTCCAAACTGGTGAATTATTATATGCCTGTCGAAGAAGACAGCGAATATCTGGCAATCGCTTAAGGAGTTTTGAGTTTTGAATTTTGAGTTTTGAGTTAAAAACTTGTAATTACTTACCACGGAGACACGGAGAAACACGGAGTTGAGGCTAAACTTTCTCCGTGTTTCTCCGTGGTGAATTTGTAGCTTCTGTCAGTTTCAGGTAGCCCGGTAGGGTGTGCGTCAATTTTTTGCAATACCCGACCATTTATGGCTGACTCTTACCCAGATCTGAACCCGGACATGAATGTCCGGGCTAAAAAAGGCTGGTTTATTTCTTAGCCCGGACATTCATGTTAGTGTTGGGAAACCTAAGAATATTAGGAAAAGGGTCACGAAGCTGGGCCGCTTTGAACTCAGTGCTAAAACG
>JBBQXW010000293.1:0-9518 GCA_038209275.1 Chloroflexia bacterium
GCCATCATTCGCACAGGCCATCTTTCGCCCATTGATATTTCGCGCACCTTCGCTACCCTCGATACCGTCGCCCTGCCCTTCCGCGACGGTGCAAGCTTCCGGCGTGGCAGCCTTCTCGCCCCCCTCGCCCACGCTCTCCCCGTCGTAACCACCAGTTCCAAGTTCCAAGTTCCAAGTTCCAAGTTAAATCTCGTGGACAACGCTACAATTCAGGTTCAAAGTTCAAGGTTCAAAGTTCAAGAGGATAAATTCAAAACTCAAAACTCAAAACTCAAAACTCAAAATTCTCCAGGTTCGCGTTTGGTGACAGATTATGCTAATATAGCGGGCGTGCCGCAACTTCTGCATTGTCAAAACGTTTATCTAGTAGAGCCTGAAAATCCCCATGCGTTGGCTGAAGCGTTAGCTCGGTTGCGCGGTGAGCCGGAACTACGGGCTACTTTAGCACAGGGGGCGCTCGAACTAAGCCAGCATTTTAGCTGGGAGGCAATTGCGGCGAATTTGCTCAAAATTTTGTTGTAGGGAGATACTCGACGCTTGTTGAAGCGCAACCTCAAACCAGCTCAAATTAAAAGCGTCAAAGCTCAATATCGGTTTCAAGCCTCAACCCTGCCCGGTGTGGCAACGCTTGAGACCACTGCAAAGCGGCTGAATTGGCAACGCCTGCAATGGCTGGTGGTGCTGGGACTGGCGGGGCTGGCTTTTGTGATGCGCCGCAAAGGGCTGGCGACTCAATCGCTCTGGTTTGACGAAGCCGATTTGGTCAGCCGCGCCGCCCAGGATTTACCTACCATCCTCAAAAGTTTCGTCAAGCCTGGCGAGAACGGCCCGCTTTATACCCTTTTTATGCACTTCTGGGTGCAGTTTGCCGGAACGGGCGAAGCAGCAGTCCGTACCCCTTCGATGCTGGCAGGCACAGCCGCCGTTCCCCTGATTTTTTTGGTAGGCCGCAAATTGGGTGGCGCAGCACTTGGGCTTGTAGGCGCTTTTCTACTGACCGTTTCGCCTTATCATTTGTGGTATTCGCAGGATGCCAAAATGTACCCGTTGGCCCTGTGTGTTACGCTGGCCTCGGTTTATCTCTTTTTGCGCGGCCTCGAAAGCGACAAAAAAGGCTGGTGGGTCGCCTACGTTATCATCACCACCCTGGGCTTCTACATTCACCTCATGACTGTCCTAATTGTCGCCGTACAACTCCTGTATTTCTTCCTCAGAGGACGAGTCACAGGAAATAAAACCCACCAGCAAGAAATTGTACCAAATCCTGAAGGGCGAATGCAATTAGCCCCTACCAATAATCACCAACTTTTAGAAGCTGGAATTAATCCCAATAACTCAAAACTCAAAATTCAAAACTCAAAACTGAATAACCGTGCTTTAATCTCGCTCGGCTTGCTAACGTTGCCGTATTTGCCGATTGCAATATGGCAGTTGGTGGCGCTACGGGACGGAACGGTGGGGAATGGCTGGTTTCAGCCCGTTGGCCCGTTTGAAATGCTGAACACGCTGGGACGGCGCTTTGGAGTCAACCGCAGTATTGAACCCTGGGAAACCATTGGGGCTTTGAGTTATGCGAGTTTGGCGGGACTAGGGTTGGTAATTGCCTGGGTCGGGCTGGGCCGACGCTTCAAAACGGCGCGTCCGGCGGCGCTCTTCCTGACGATTTATCTTTTGCTACCTATACTGGCCTTTTACCTGCTTTCGATGCGGATTCCGCTATTTGCTGACCGTTATTTGCTGATTGCCTCGCCTGCTTACTATTTATTGGTGGGAGGTGGTTTGCTTTGGTTGGCAGAAAAATTCTGGCCTGCCGCGCTTGCGGCGCTGGGGTTGGCTTTATTTTGTATTCTGATTGCCCTCAATAACTATAACTATTCGACCCAACCACACAAAGAAGACTGGCGCGGGGCGATGCGCTGGTTGAACGAACGGGTGCGACCCGGCGACGAGGTTTTTGTTATTCCCGGCTATCTCGATAGCGCCGTGCGTTACTATTTCAAACCAGCTTTCAACGTGCCAATTATTACTATTCCGGGCGATTTACTGGCTGACCGTGACGATGTGCAGCTTAACGACTTTTTGCAAAAATCGGTGCGCGACCACCAACGGGCCTGGCTAGTCGTTTCGCCCGACCGCTATACTCAGGAAGACAAAAAGCAGTTTGTCCGTACTGGCTGGTTCGATTACAACACCTTCATGTTCAGCGACCCGCAGGTCAATGTTGGTGTAACTACCTACGGCTACGCCTTCAAGCTAATCCCAGGGACGAACGCCGATTTCTTTCCGCGCACCGCCCGAACCGAGTACATTTTTGGCGACTCGTTGAGCCTGGAAGGTTACGACTATGGTGCTACTGGCGGCAAAGCGGGCGACACGGTGCGCTATGGCGATTTCTTGCACCTGACCTTTTTCTGGCGCAAGTTAAATATGGGCGGGCCTAATTACTCGATGAACGTGCGGTTGCTCGATAAAGACGGGCGAGATACTGGTACAAATTATACCGCTCTCCCGCTCAATGGTTATTTTACGACCGACCGATGGCGCAAGAATGAAGCGGTGCGCGACTATCGCGATTTATTCATTCATGTACCGCCCGGCGAATATCGGCTGGAAATCAGCGTTGCCCCAGCCGATAACCCGAATGTTCCCCTGGCAATTACTGGTTGGGAACAGGGGCGCAAGGTAGCAGGAGCTACCACAATATTGCTTGATAAACCAGTTGTAGTACAACCCTAAAACAGGACTTAAGGCATTGTTTTTGCTACAGTTCCGTAATTGTGTTTGTAAGGCGGTTGGGTTATACTGGGATGATTGTTTTATTAAAGCGATTATAATCCATTAAATAAAAAATATTTGCCCGAAAAGGAAAGGTTAGCCAGTTGTTCAAGTCAAGAAAGGGTCAGCTAATAGGGTTGGCCGTCACGGTATTTTTTTTGGTTCTGGTGCTTACCCGTATTCAGTTTGATAAAGTAGCCGAAGCTTTTGGCAAAGCTAATTACCTTTATCTGATACCCGCCATTACCGTTACGATGATTGCCTATTTGATACGGGCCTATCGCTGGCAAATTATCTTAAAACCCACTAAACCTGTAGCCTTCAAAAGTGCTTACCCAATAATGATGATTGGCTTTATGGCTAATAATTTGCTGCCCGCCCGGATTGGTGAATTTGTCCGCGCTTACACGCTTGGTGCGCGTGAAAATATCAGCAAAAGCCTGAGCCTGGGGACAATTGTGCTGGAACGGGTCTGCGATGGCCTGACCCTGATTGGTTTAATGGGCTTTTCCCTGATAGTTTTTCCGTCGCCCCAACAGACCGGGCAGGTCGAATTTGTCGAAATCTTTTCGACTGCCGTTTTTATCGGCGCGACGCTCTTCCTGGTCTTTTTGCTGCTGCGCGAACAACAGGCGCTTAAAATAACCAGTTTCTTGATGAAACCTCTTCCTAAAAAATTGGAACAGCGGGTGCATCAGATGTTGATGGCCTTTGTGCTGGGTTTGCACGCTCTCAAGCGTCGCTCTACTATAATTAGTATCGCCTTGCTGTCACTGGTGGTCTGGCTTTTGGAAGGAACTTCCTATTACTTCATGTTGCGCGCCTTTAATCTGCAAGATAAAATGACCCCGTTACAATTAATCGGAGCGGGTATTTTCTTGCTGGTTTTCGTCAATCTGGGGACGATGGTGCCGAGTGCGCCCGGTTTTATCGGGGTATATCAGGCGGCGGCGGTGCTGGCTCTGAGCGCTTACAATGTAGATGAAAACGTCGCTTTCAGTCTGGCGCTGCTCACCAACACTTTCCAGTACGTGCTGGTTACAGCGATTGGTCTGTTCTTCTTCAGCCGCATGAACATGTCGTTCAAAAACCTGAAAGCCAACAGCCAGAGCGCCCGACAAGAAGCTACCGAAGAAGCGCCTGTCGTGGAATTATCTGCCGCCGACAGTTAAAGGAGTTTTGAATTTTGGTCGAAGACCACCCCGGCTGGGCGAATTTTGAGTTTTGAGTTAAATTCTCTAACTCAGTAATAGTTCTCCTATTGTCATGCTGAGGTACGAAGCATCTCAAATTAACTCGGCATTTGGGTAGAATTAAGACCAATACTGTTTAAATAAGGGCAAAATCGCTGTAGGAGGGGCTGCGCCCTCGATTTTCCCCTTACCACCGCTCAAAAAATCGAGGGCGCAGCCCTCCTACAGACGTTATTTGAATGTAAGACCCTTTCTGCGTCAGGGTGACAGCCCTGATAGGGATGAAATTATCGAAAGTATTCAGGAAACATGTAACGTTTCCGCAAAAAAAACGTTGTGCATGATGGGGCTGCTCCCCCTAACTGTTCTTAACTGGAAACTAGAAACCTGAAACTAGAATCTATAAATGAAGCGAGTGTAAAAGCGAAAATGGGTTTATTTAGCAAGGATAAATTGAAATTCTGGTTTGGGCTGGTCGTCAGCCTGATTTTTCTGTACCTGGCCTTCCAGGGGCAGGATTTTGCTAAAATTGGCAAGGCACTGAGCGAAGCAAATTATTGGTGGCTCGTTCCAGCGCTGGGAGCTTATTTTTTGGGCGTGTGGGTGCGGGCGGTGCGCTGGCACTTTTTGCTTGGCCCGATTAAACGTGTGCCAGTCAAGCGTCTTTTCCCGGTGGTCGTGATTGGCTATATGGCTAACGACGTATTGCCGGTACGCATGGGCGAAATCGTGCGCTCTTACGTGTTGGGCAAGCGCGAGAACGTGAGTAAAACCGGCGCGTTGGCGACTATTGTAGTCGAGCGCATGATGGACGGCATTACCATGCTGCTCTTTTTGGCAAGTGCCGCCCTTTTTGTAACAATTAACAAAGATATTGAAGGTATCGAGAAACTAGCCGCAGTAGTATTTCTGCTTTTTATCGTTATCTTCTTTGTGGTGGCTTCCAATCGCGGCTTACTGCTCGGTTTGGAAGGCTTTTTCTTGAAATTGTTACCAGCCGCTATTCGTCCTAAAGTAGCGGGCCTGGCGGATAAATTTATTGATGGTCTACAGGTACTAAGGCAGTGGCGCGATTTGCTGATTGTCTTTGCGCTATCAGTGGCAGCGTGGCTATGTGAAGCGGCGATGTACTGGATGGTGGCGCTGGCTTTCTCCGGCCTGAATTTAAGCTGGCAGGCCGTGATCATGACCCTCGCCGTCGCCAATCTCTTTACCCTCGTTCCCTCTACTCCCGGCTATGTTGGCCCGTTCGATTTTGCTGCCAATAAAGTGCTGGTCAGCGTTTTTCTGGTTCCGGCGGAACTGGCTTCGAGTTACGTGATTTTGCTGCACGCTGCGCTCTACTTCCCGGTTACGCTGTGGGGTCTTTATTACTGGATTACCGAGCATTTCTCGTTCAAGGAAGCCGAACACGAGCGTGAAATGGTGGCCGAAGAACAGAAGCATCACAACCCCAGTCAACCGATTAATTTGATGCCGCCCAGCCCTACCCCCGCCCCCGAAACCGAGCAAGTAACCGGGCGACGCGCCAGAAAGTAGAAAAAGATAAACCGCCAAGACGCAAAGAACGCCAAGAATTCTAAGAATGTTCGTCTTGGGCAACATAAAGAATTAACTGAGGATTGTGGTAGGGGCGAATCGCATACGCCCTTTAGACCCGGCACAGCGTTCAAGGGCGTATGCGATTCGCCCCTACCAAAAAAGGGAACTTAATTTTTAACGCTGCCTTAGAATCAAGGGTTTGAAAATGGTTCAATCTTCAAAAGCTGGCGAAAAGCTGTTGTTGGAAATTTTCTACAACAGCGTGCCAGCTTTTTCTGTGCCTGAATACGCCGAGGTGGAGTTGCGTCTGACCAACCAGAGCGGCGAAACTTTGGAAGGTGTTGCGGTGCGCGTTGGCGGCGACAAAATACGGGCTGACCTCAAGTTGCGGCCCGGTGCAAGCTGGTCTATTCCTTTCAAAGTAGATGATTTAGTCGGGGAACTGCGCTTTAGTGCTTCCGACCCGACCTCGGAAAATGAAGCTACTGCCGCACTGGAAGTTGTGCCGCAAAAGTTGAGCCTGAGCGAAGTTTTCTATATCAAGACCGAGCGGTTGCCCGCGCTACTGGCCCGCCTGGACGCACCGAACGGCTTTCAACTGCGCTATCAAGACCGCGCCGACGAGCCGCCGAAACTTTTCGACTTCTTTAGTGCCGATTATACTGCCGAGAAATTGCGGTATTTCAGTCAGGCTTTTTTGCAAGGCGGCACGGGCGAAGCCATTCTAAACCGCCTCGATTATCTTACGCTCGAACAGCGTAGCAACGACCTGACGATTCGTGGGCCGGTGCGCTGGCCTGTCACTATCCAGAACTGGCTCAACCGCCCCGCCGAAACGGGTTTGCGCCACGAATGGACGCAATCGCCCAAAAATTTTGCTACCTTACCCAACCTGCTTTTCGTTCGTTTCCAACTTGAACTGGCGCGAGAACTGGTTCGGCTGGTGCGCTTTGTCGAACTAGGCGGCCCGGCCTCACCACGCCTTCAAAAAGCCTTACCCGAACTACGCGAACGCGCTTATAATCATCGCGCCTTGACCGAATCGCCGCTATTGCCTTCACCTGATTTAGCGCTGGAATGGGACAGGCATGACTCATCCGCCCTTAGTGCTATGACCGTAGAGTGCGAACGCGCCGCCGCTTTTAATCCGGCCTACACGCGCCTCAGCGCCCTGTGGGGCGACTTTACCAGCCGCTACGTTTCGTTGCCCGAAGATGAGACCGCGCTGGCTCGTAGCGGTCTGCAACCAATGAGCAAAATTTATGAATTATGGGCCACCTGCGAAGTGGCCGCCGCTTTGCACCTGAATTTCCAGACATCACAAGGTGCTGAGAACCAGCCCTTGTTAAGCGCCGAGAGTGCCGTCTTTACCGACCCAGGCGGCAAGACCAAGCTTTACTACAACAAAGGCTTGCGTGGTGGCTGGTACAGCGCCAATCGCCCCGGTTTGCCACGCCCCGACCTGCGCCTTGAAGTTGGGCAGCAGCAAATTTTCCTGGATGTAAAATACCGGGTAGGCCGCGAAGACCGCGCCCGCCCCGACGATATGTACAAAATGCTGGCCTACATGAACGACTTTGCGATAAAAACTGGTGGCATCATTTTTCCCGGTCAGCAGCCCGGCGCAAAAGCGCTCGTTGTCGAAAACCCCCAGAGCCAGCGCCTGATTGAACTGGCCTTACGCCCGCCGGACGAAGCAAACCAAGCCGATTTTGAGGCAGAATTAGGGCAAGTGTTGAGGGAAAACCTTCTTTAAAGAGATTATTTTGGGTCAAACAAACAGCGTTGACCTAACCGACCCGTTTCTTCGGCGCTGTTAGCACCTGGTTATCAGAGCGCGTTAGTAAAGGTGGCAAGGCGGTCAATAACTTGGTCAGGCGTATTTCTAATGCTCCATAGCCGGACAAGCCATCTTCGGGCAAATCGTGGGCTTCTTCCAGGCTAATTGATATTTCCCGAATTACGCTAGTGCCATCGGTATCAGAATATTCTACCTTCCAGGCTTTACCTTCATACTCATCAATTCTGGCAAAAGCCGGGACGGGCCAATCTTCTCGACACCAGGGAATATCGTGACCAATAATCGGCCACTTTCCCTCGATAATTCCCAAATCACCACAATGTCGAATTAGCACCGCCTCGGCTGGTGTCAAAATTGCAACTGCTTCTTTGCTCGGAACTTGCTCTTGCGCCATTCCAAAGAAATAGCCCAACACGCCGCCTCTGCCATCTATCCGAACCGCCCGCCCCAGACCATATTCGCCTGTCCGTAAGGGTACGGCAAACCAATCGCCCTCTATATATGGTAATTTTTTTCTTGCCATAAACACTACTCCAAATTTTTAGCTGCCTTCAAGTAACGTTGTCTATTAGGATGATTTGGTCTGATCGGATTGATTTTATTTAACGGCGGATTGTATCGCTCATGAAGTATTTGCTCCCGCCCGCGTTGCTCGTCATACTTATCGCTGTACCTATCAATTTCAAAATCTAAGTCTTTGGTTTCAGCATCACGTTTGTGTTCGTCTTTACGCCGTTCTAAATTTTGAGTACGCCCGGTTCGCATAACTTGCCCGGTTTCTGCGTCACGCAATAAGTAAGTACCACCCCGTGCTATGCCTTGCCCGACTACTGGATCGCTCAAAAATACTTTCCTTACGCGAAAAATTGAGCTACCTGAACTGGCAAGCCTGGTACAATTTGCGAAGGCAATAGCGCTTGATTTTGGAAGACCCCGCTTGGGCGATAGAACGAACCGTCTAGCACTAGCACCTCGATTGTGTGGCCCACCGGGTCAGCAATCCAGTACTCCGGCACACCAGCACGAGCGTAAGCGTCTTGCTTATCGCGTCGGTCATAGCCTGCGGTGCTAGGCGAGGCGATTTCTACTACTAAATCAGGTGCGCCTATAATCTTGTTTGGAGTGATACGTTGCTCATTAGCTTTTAGCACGACCATTACGTCTGGTTGCACCGTATCGCCATCAGGTACGAGTTCAACATCAAATGGTGCGGCTATTACTCGCCCCAGTCCGGCAAATTCTACATGCACCAGTAGATAATGAGCGATACGGATATTGGACGATTGGTGCGAAAAGTTGGGCGAGGGAGCCATATAAAGTACTCCTTGTATGATTTCGTAACGCTTGCCATCGTCCGGCAGGGACGCATAATCAGAATACGTCCAGTTGCCTTGCGCTGGGCCAGGCAAATTGTTGGCTGGCATAACCACTGGCAATATATCAGGCGCAATTGTCATAGTATCCTCCAACACTCCAGACTAGCGACAATACCCTCACCGCTTGATTTTACCATATTTACCAATCAGTTTTTTGCGCTCATAGTACCAACCCGCTTTTTTTAGCTTTGAGCTTGAATATAAGCGAAACTGCTACAAAAATCCCGCCCAATAATATTGAGCGGGATTTTTATAGTTTTTAGTGGAGATGGGGGGAGTCGAACCCCCGTCCAAAAAGTGCAGACCAAAGTATACTACAAGCTTATCCGGTGGATTGTTTCTTGTCTTGGCGAACCCCACCGACAGGGTTGCTTTCGACCAGTCGGTAATCTTAGCCCAGGACTACTCGACCCTCATCCTGGTAGCACCCCGATTTGTCAACGCTCTTTTGAACCCGTCGGAGAAGCGGTTTCTGAGAGCGGCTACCCTTTGTTAATTAGGCAGCGAGCGCGAACTGAGGCGCGCTCAAAGTTTGTTTGTTGCCTTTTAATGGCTTGCTTCATTTTTTACGAGGTCAAAGCGCCTCGGCTTGCAACTTTGTATCCTTCCTCCCTGTCGAAACCAAGCATCCCCAGATGAAATACACAGGTTTTACCCTGTATCATTATATTATACGCTGCCTGTCAAGTAAAGTTTCATAGGAGTCATGAGTGATGAGTAAAATCCATTGGCGGAGCAATGTCTCACAGAATCGGGTTAATTGTAGGATGCTGCTCCGTCAGCTGATTTCCACTCATCACTTTATTACTCATCACTCATCACTCAAACCAG
>JBBQXW010000294.1:0-9513 GCA_038209275.1 Chloroflexia bacterium
TTGACAGTTGGACGGGTTAGTTGTATTCTCATTTTGATATACCTCGTTTGTAAACTTTGTGATTATTGTAAACAAGCCTGGTATATCTTTTTTGCTTCATTCTGTCAAGTTTTTTCTAAAACCTTTTCTTTACATCTATAGTTCTCCGACTAAGGACATTCCCGTTATTTTTATGACGGTGCTTTCAAATGTAGAGAACAAGCTCAAAGGCTTCGCTGTGGGCGGGGTAGATTATGTGCCGAAGCCTTTTCAGGTGGAAGAATTATTGGCGCGAGTCAATACCCATGTAACGATTTACCAGTTACGACGTGACCTGGAAGCGGAAATTTCGGAACGCAAAAAGGCTGAAAAAGCCTTGAAAAAAGCTAATCTGGAATTACAACGCCTGTCGGTTCTGGATGAGCTAACCCAGATTGCCAACCGCCGCCGCTTTGACCAGTATTTGAGCGCCCAGTGGGATGCGCCGCAACCGCCCATTCTTAGTTTGCTGCTGTGCGATGTGGATTATTTCAAGTTCTACAACGATAATTATGGGCATCAAGCGGGAGACCGTTGTCTGCAACTGGTGGCGCAGGGAATCAGTCGGGCCGTTGGTTATGCCAGCGATTTAGTAGCCCGCTACGGTGGCGAAGAATTCACCATCATTTTGCCTGCAACCAATAGGGCCGGAGCTTTGCGAGTGGCCGAGGTAGTTCAAAATGAGATTCGCAACCTGAAGCTTACTCACAGCTATTCTAAGGTAAGCGAATATATCACTCTGAGCATTGGAGTGGCCGTGGTCAGTCCAACCTCAGCCACAGCGCCAAAAGAACTGATTGCTGCCGCCGATGCTGCTTTGTACGATGCTAAACACCAGGGCCGTAACCGGGTAGTGGATAGAATTTTAGAAGTTACTGCTCTGCCAGGTTAAATAAAGTTTCGGGTTTCAGCCGGGTCATTGGGCATCTTTGTCCTTGACCCGTATACCTAAATTCGCCATCTGTTCGATGAATCCGTCTCGGCGTAGCATGGCTTCAGTTTTCAGTCTTTGAATAATGCGTAAAATTTGAGGCTCAAATTCTAAACCTTCTTTGGTTATATCTACATTAAGGCGCTTGATTAAATTCCGAACCACCTCTACTTTTGAGCGGGCCTGCTCTAAACTCACCCTTAGAACCAGAGTATCGTTTTCGTGGCTCACTTCTCCAGCCTCCAATGGATACGAGCGCGCATCAGGCCAATCCGTAGCTTTCAATTCGAGTGCTTTGCGGTGAAAGCCCCTGGCTACCAGAGGCAACTTGATTGTGACAGTGTTACTCTCCTGCACCGCCGTAGCCTCCCGACCTTTGTCTTCTTCAATCGGACTTAGCAAGAACTGTTTGCTGTACTGGGTGAATAATTCTTGCTCATCTGCCGCCAGCAATTTCTCGTGTTTCATTTCTCGCAGCTTGCGTTCAATCAAGCTGGCAACTTCTTTTTGATAGTAATCGTGGACACTGGTATGGCCTGTAAGTATGTTATCGGATGCCATCGGGTTTCTCCTTTAAAATAATTAATCTACTAAAACTCCGGCAAGTTTGTCTCTACTTATGCCGTTAGTTTTGGTTATTGGTACGGATTTTTTGGAATTCCTCACTGAAGCCAGCTACTTCTTCATCCGAAACATCTTCCAAATCTACTAAACTATCTCTGGCACCACTCATTGCCCGAATAAGCTCATCCAACTTCAGGTGCATGGCTCTGGCATCTCTATTTTGAGTATTTTGAATTAAAAATACCATCAGAAAGGTGATAATGGTTGTACCAGTGTTTATAACTAGCTGCCAGGTATCGGAAAACCCGAAGAGTGGGCCGCTTATAATCCATACCACAATAATTGCTGCGGCTAAAATGAAGGCTATCGGCGAACCCACTGTTATTGAAATTCGATGCGAAAATTTCCGAAACAAATCTTTCATAGCTTTAGGTATTGCTTTCTAGTTTAAGCTGAAGGGGCTATCCCGGAAATATTACCTGAGCCAGCTTCGTTTGATTCGTTAGGAAGGAAAGTGGTCTGAAGAGCGAACCCGCCTAAAACTATCGTTAGAATACCGACTAACTGGTCGTTGGTGTTTGGTTTGTCCAGACCCATATACTCTGCCACTTTCAGCAGGTCAAAGATATAGGGTGCGGCTATCAAATAAACCCCAACTGCAATTACTGCAATGCTGGCATAAAACCGAATTCTCGCTAACTCCGCATTTTTAGCCGTCATTAAAATAAATCCCAGCAGCCCAATTAGCAGCAATCCACAGATTATGTCGCTAATGGTGACTGCCGTCAAGTCAGCCGGAACTGGCTTTTTAGTTTTGGCATCAAGAATGGTCGCGCCCCCGTAGTTTAGAATGAACGGAGCCAAAATCATCCAGATACCACCTATAATCCCTAGTCCACCTAGCATCAGTTGCCAGGAACTAAGTCCCAAACGTTTCGCATAATCGGTCATTTTGTTACCCTCTCTTCTTCTCTTCACGCTTTGCAAAAAGATTTAGCCAATAGCTTCCGCTACCAGGCGGATTAGTTCATCAATATCAAAAGGCTTTTCGAGCAGTTTTATTTTTTGCTCATTTAAGCGCTCACCAAGCTGGTTGGCCTTCAAAGAAATTGCTGTACAAACCACAATCGGTATAGCGGCAGTGCTGGGAGTACGGCGCATATTATTAATGAATTTCCAGTTGAATTCGTCCCGTCCTGCTCCCCAATCGCTTATAACCAGATTGGGCTGAAGTTGCTTGATAGACTGGACATCGGATGGCTTAAAGGCCATTACTTGAACCTGATAACCAGCCTCACTCAAAATCTCCTGGTAAAGTCCTGAAATAGCCTTATCATCTTCGATTGCCAAAATTAAATGAGCCATTTTAACTTCTACCCTTCAAAATTATAGCCGGGTTCATCAACGTAAGGGAACAACTGGGGTCTTGTTCTGACCACCTGAATTGGTGCGAGTGAAGAGAGTACCAGCCTTCCAGGGTGTGCCTAACGCGGGAAGGACGTAGCGATCCAGACCCCACCAGCCAGAATTCTTCCAGGCCAGGATGATAAAGATGGTCAGGCCAAACATCATCGGGTTGGAGGAAGTAGAGCCAGCCATCATAAAGCTGAAGTTCATCAGCGTACCGAAGAAGGCCGCCACTGCCGTCAAGCAGCCAAAAATCAGGCCCAGACCGACTGCTATCTCGCCAAAGACAATCAACCAGGCAAACCAGCTATAGCTCTGCGAGTCAATCAGGCCAGTGAGGACATCCCGATACCAGGTGTAGGTGATAGGAGCCTTACCAGTCGGCGGAAAAGCTACCGCGCCTTTCCAATAACCTAACAGACCTTTGCCACCGTCCAACCAGCCGGTGCCGATAAATTTCTCATAACCAGCATACAACCAATCCAAACCAATCCAAAGCCGCAAGGCTAACCAGATTGGAGCGGAACGAGTATCATTGAAAAGAAACCGGGCAATCGGCGGGTCAGCGACCAGCGTCCGATTGGGGCGTGCTACTAAACCTACACTCATAAAAATTTACCTTTCTCTTATCTTCTTGAATCTAATCTGTCCTGATCAAAAATTTTTCTGCGGTAAAGGTTTTGGTTATATTTCAGATGTGGCAGGCAGATTTTTCAACAAATTCATATTTACTCTAAGCTTAGTTTAAATATACAGAATGGTCGGTGCGCTAACACACATACAATCCCAATACAATCTCATCCCAGGAAAATCGCCGATTCCCAAATGTACCTTACCACACAGACAATTGTTCTTTTAACCAGTAGGCTTTAATTCTAAAGAAAAAATAAACTAAAGAATGTAGGGCGAAAGCGCATAATCAATTTTGAAGAGGGAAAGGCTGTGAATACAAACAAAGAAATTGGCTGGCTAATTCTGGTAGTGGAGGATGTCGAGGAAACCCGCGACGGCATCGAAAAGTTACTAATAGCAGGTGGTTATCGGGTCGCACCAGCTAGAACGGTGCTAGAGGCTATTCTAAAAGCTAAGGGTGAGCCGCCAGATTTGCTGCTGGTAAGCCTGTCAGGGTCTAAGAACGAAGTTATCCAGCTTGCCCACCAGATACGGCAAGGGGCTGGACTGTTAGAAAAGCAAGTGCCAATTGTACTTTTTTGCATTCGGGAGGTAGAGGAAGGCGAGGAAGTTGCGATTAAGGGCAATGTTTATCTTACCCGACCAGATAATTTTAATCAGTTAAGAGCTTTGCTACAGCGGCTCTTGAGTAAGCAAGCGGCCTAGCGATGGTTAAGGCGGCTGTTCAGCCCCCCATTCTAGCTAAAGCCAAGTAACCGCTCATACTCGGTCTTAACCACCTCGTAGCACTCACACACGGCGGCTTCCAGACCTTTGCGGTCGAGGATGGTGATGTGACCACGAATGTAACGGATTAGGCCGCTATCTTGCAGCCGTCCCGCCGCCACCGTCACACTTTCGCGCCTTCCACCTAGCATGGTAGCGATAAGTTCCTGGGTCATTTCTAACTTATCGGTCTTGACCCGGTCGTGACTTAAGAGCAGCCAACGGCAAAAGCGTTGTTCAACCGGGTGCAGCCGGTTACAAATAGCGGTCTGGGAAATCTGGGTTATAAGAGCCTGGGTATAACGCAGCAACACTTCTTGAAAAGGGCCACCCAGCTTGAATTCGTCCCGGACTATCTTTGCGCGTAGCCGGATGGCTTCACCAGCAACCTGGACTATCGCCTGGTTAGGGGTGGTATCGCCGCCCAAAAACAAAGCAATTCCCACTACGCCATCATTGCCAGTCAAGCCGACCTCAGCCGTCATGCCATCTTCCATGGTATTGAGTAAAGAAATCATTGAGGTAGTAGGAAAGTAAAGATATTCCAGCTGTTCCGCCGCATGGTAGACTACCTGACCAAGTGCCAGGGTAACAGGTTCAAAGTAAGGCAGAAGTCGTTGATATTCCTCCTGGGGAAGTGTGGTGAGTAAGTGGTTTCCAATTAAATTCTGAGGTTTCATCCTTTTATCCATCGGCCAGTATTTTCTTCTCGAATTTTGAAATTTAATTGGCCCAACACTAATAGCTTAACACGCCAGACGCCTTTTGGCAAACTTATAACGCCATCTGCCGGGCGGTTGCAAAGTCCCAAATTCGTATGACATTGCTCCGCCAATGGATTTTGCCCTGACCACGCAAATCGAGGGCGCAGCCCCCTCCTACACGGGAAAAACCGACTTTGCAACCGCTCTGGCAATCTGCCAGGACGGTTGCAAAATAGCTAAAAATAGTTATACGCTCGATTTAACCTTTAATTGAGGCGAAGGCGGAGGCAGGCGACCACGCCGTGACAATGCGAGACGGTGCCGACGGCAACCAGGGCGGACGGGCGGCGCTGGTTCAGGCTGAGTGCCAGGTTCAAAGTGCGTTCGCGGGCCTGAAACATTCGCAGGGCCGGGACAGTCCCGATACCAAATATAAAATGGTGGCAGGTAAAAGTTTCGATAGCATCGAAGCCGCGTGCTATTACGGGCTGGTCTTGAAGGGTTACGCCGTTGACCAACTTTGCCTCGTCAAGTTTGGCGGCGGCGGTCAGCGAGGGCAAAACGCTTTGTCCGGCGACAAAGCGGCGTAAATCGTTATCCAAATCCCAATCACGCTCGGCTTTAATAGCGGGGCAGATATGCGGCTCGATACAGGTCGCTGGACATGTCCATCCCGCCCGGCTCATAAAATGGTTCTTTTCGTGGTTGGTTACTTCGTAGGGCAAATGCAGCGTTTGCTCAAAACCTTCGCGCTCGACTGTAATATCGGTGCGGCCCAGTTCAGCCAGCTTTTGAGCGGTGGAAGCACGCAGCCAATCGAAAAAAAGGTGCGGCGCATAGGGTGGCGGTACTACCTGAATGCTCTCACCATCGCGGGCCGGGTCATAATTGGCAGCATCGGCAAAATAATTCAGCAAGAAAGAATGCCAATCACTTTGTACAAAAACAAAATTGGGTTTTCCGGCGTGTTCGATGGCGGCGCGAGGCTGGACGTTGCGGTCAATCAAAATTAATTGACTATCCGCCGGTAATTTTCCCTTTTGAATCGCTTTGTAAAGCTGCCCGCTATGATAAACTCCGTAACAGCCGCCGCCAATTACAATAAACCGCACTTTGAGAACCGCTTTCTATTTGTAACTTACGCCGTCCACTGCACCTGTCACCCTACAGCCCTCTCCTACAGAGGCATAGGAATTTGCTGCTATTTTGGGTCGCTTTTGAATTTTTTGTAGCCAAATCCAACCATTTTTTGCTGTTCTTCATCCCACAAGCGCAAGAAAATACTTCGCAAGCCCAATCGCAGGTTGACAAAATTGGTTTGCTGAAACAAAGCGTGGGCGTTATGGCATTTTTGCAAATAGTAGTTGGGAATACGCGGACTAAGGTGATGAATATGGTGAAAGCCAATATTGCCCGTGAACCATTGCAGTATTCTCGGCAGCTTGTAGTAGGAACTTCCCTTTAACGCCGCTATTACAAAGCTCCAATTACCTTCCTGCTCCCAGTAAGTCGCTTCAAACTGATGCTGAATGTAGAAAAGCCATACGCCCATAGTAGCCGAGAAAAACACAATCGGAAGTTGAATTAGAACTAACGGGCCTAAACCGATAGTCAGGCTCAAGGCAAGCCCTAGCCCAAACAGCGCCAGATTAGTGCCGTAAACGCTGAGACGTTCCCGTCGGGCGGCTCTGGGGTTGCAGAAGCGATGCAAAATCAAGAAGAGGAACATGGGCATTATCAGAAAAAGCACGAACGGGTTGCGGTACAGGCGATAAATCAGCTTTTTTCCAGGCGAGAGTTGCTGGTACTCGTTGACGGTAAGCGTAAAAACATCGCCATTGTTTTCGGTATACTTTTTGATAGTCAGGGGCATAAGCTCACGCTCAATGCGGTGGCCCAGGTTGCCAACGTGAGCATGGTGCAAAGCGTGTAGATGCCGCCAGTGATAGTAA
This sequence comes from Chloroflexia bacterium, assembly GCA_038209275.1. Lineage (GTDB taxonomy): Bacteria > Chloroflexota > Chloroflexia > Chloroheliales > Chloroheliaceae > L227-5C. Next base: position 6,975 of record JBBQXW010000294.1, read on the forward strand.
GGAGTGAAAGAGAAAACGCCACAAATCGAGCCAATAATGTCATTGGCTTTTGCCGATTTGAAAAAAGAATGATGACCACAATCGTGAAAAATGATGAACAGCCTTAGCTGAAACCCAGCCGCCAGCAGCCCCAATCCCAGCGTAATCCAGTAGGAAAAGCCCAGACTCAGGTACATGAGATACCAGGTGAGCAAGAAGGGAACAAAGCTGTTAGCAATTTGCCATACACTCAACCAGGGATTAGGCTTGCGAAAAGGGGCGACCAATTCTTGCCAGCGCGGTTTCTGCTCGGTACTATTGCTACTAACATCAGCAGGTGCCATATTTAGTAATTCCTTTATCGTGTAAATATCTTAGTGTACTTTGGAAGTAAAGCAGTATCTTAAAAACCTGGGGAGGAAAGCATAACTCAAAAGAGGCATAAAAGAAGCAAATTCCTTACGGAGATTTGGAGTCAAAGGCTCTAAAGAAGGTATGCAAATTTCTGTAAGGCTTCTAAAAACCACCCAAATTGTACCATCTTTTACTCTTATCAGCAATTAAATTTAGATAGCACTAAATGCAGGTGAAACCTCTCAAATTTTGGTACAATAGTAGTGAGAGTACAAAAGTTGAGGTCTGGACTAACGACTGAGTAAAGTTTATAGAGTTTAACTTAAAATATTTAGGACAACCAAGTTAATGATAAAACGATTGCGTTTTAGTTTAATTCTAGCAGAGTTAGCGCTGGTGCTGGCAGGATGTGGCAACCCCACTCCTAGCGAGACACCCGTCCCTATTCCAACTGCCACCGCTATCCGAGTGGCGGCTACACCTACCCAACCGCCCGGCCCAAGCCCGGCAAAGCAAACAACCGTTGCGGCGGCGGCCCGAACCACCGAACGCGCTACTACGGTCGCTGCCACAGTCGCGCAGGGCGAGGCAGACTTGACGGCAGTAAAGCCGGAAAGAGCGGTTGTCAGGAGCTTCACCGACGCACAGGGACGCGCAATCAAATTAACCTACGGGCGGGGCAGCGGGCATGGCGGCGACTACGGCTGGGCGCATATTCTGGGCAAACATATCAACGGTATCTGGTATGATGGCGGAACGATTACCACCTTCCCGAAAGCGGTTGGGGCGAAAACTCCGGCAGAAGTGGTGGATTTGATTGGCAGAAGTTTGCAGGATAAAAAGCCAGACGACCAGAGCGGCGGACGGCGGGGTTACGTTTACGTCGTAGCTGGTACGAACAGCGATGTCTTTACAGTAACAGGCAATGATGGCACGATAATTACTTCCTACCCGGTAAAACACGGTAGCAAAGATGAGGATGCATGAGCAGCGAACATAACGAAAAGAAAATTAACGCTTTTAGAATTGAGCTACGGCTTGCCCCTTCCGAGGAAGGAGAACGGCAGCTAAAAAACTGGCCTACTACCAATTTCACGCCCGACTTCGCTGTAGCCGCCAGTGGCGTGGTGCGTTTGGAATTGGCTGGACAGATGATTGGGACTAAAGATGGCAAAGTTATGGCGGTAGAAACCCGGCTGGCCCAGCGCTTGCAGGAAGATATTAATTTCTGGCTACCCGATTACCTGGGCGGGTTCGCCTTGAACCTGGGACGGGCTATGCAGGTGCTACAGAACAGCGGAGTTGAAAGCAAAACGGCTTTTGTGGATGAGCCGCTAACTATTCGCTTTCGGCGGCAACCGGCTACCAAAAACATCATTGTCGGCTTCGAGGCCAACGGCAAAGGTATTCGGGTAGCGGAAGTTTCCGAAAGCGCGCTCTATAGCGAAGTGCTGCGCGCCCTTCAAACATTCCGGCGGCAGCTACTCGAATTAAACCCGGAATTGACCCACGAACAGAATATGCAAGAACTATCACAGCAAATTCAAAAACTCTCGGACTAGAAAGAAACAATCTTCCAGTCCAGAATCCTTGTCATGCTGAGGTACGAAGCATCTCAAGTCGCCCGCCAGCAAAATAGTGAGAATGGGCCAGAGACCCTGCCTGCGTCAGGGTGACAGTCACAGTGGCGGGCGTGATTATATTTGGGGCAGGATTTAGCCTGAAAAGCGGTTAGTTTTTGGAAAATTTGACCCAAATTTTCCAAAAACTAATTGGGCCTAAAAAGAGTTTGACAAAGCGAAAAGGGTTTGTTATAATGCCCCTTGCAATCGAGGAGGGCGCAGGCGCAGGGAAGCAAGTAGCGACCGAGCCACCAAAACACGTTGCAAGACGGCGAGGTAGCTCAGTGGTAGAGCAGGGGACTCATAAGCCCTTGGTCGAGAGTTCAACTCTCTCCCTCGCCACCAGCTAAGTTTTACCCGTTTAACAAATTAATAGCCTCTTAGCCAGATTTAACAACGCGGGGTGGAGCAGTGGCAGCTCGTTGGGCTCATAACCCAAAGGTCGTTGGTTCGAATCCAACCCCCGCAACCAAGTACGGATGCCCGCTACGGAGCGAAGAAACGAAAGGTCCGCCTTTCCTTCTCCTCTCTGTAGCTGGGGGGCCGTATTTTTTATGGCGACGTAGCTCAGTGGTAGAGCAGGG
>JBBQXW010000295.1:0-9494 GCA_038209275.1 Chloroflexia bacterium
TAGAAGAAAGTAAGAATTGACTATGCGGCACGGAGAACTGATTGTACCTTTTATGTGCGCTTGCGCTATCTGGTGTCCAGTTAGCTGGATGTGGTGGGCCTACTGGCAGTTGCAATTATTACAGCATATTCAAAAATATCACGCTCAATTTGACCGTACCGTATTGTGGCGGCGCGAACGTAGTTTCTTCGTCAATATGGGCAGCATTTACCTGTTTGCCTTTAGCAAAAACACCCTGGGCGACGAACATGTCGCCTACCTCAAAACCAAGTTGCGACCCGCCGTAATCGGCTTTCTGGGCGGGCAACTGTTGGCTGCTCTGTATACCTTTGGAGTCATTCTGGCAGCGCGCCTTTTTCACTGGCTCTAACTTGATTCATTCAGACATGATTTAGGCACTGAAAAACTTTTTGCCAAAAAGTTTTTCAGTGCCTAAATTTAAAAAATTAGTGAATTTGCTCTTTTGGGCCTTCCAGCAAAAACTGGTCATCCGGCGTATCGGTACGCATATTGCTTTGTCCGTGAAATATCGCCCCCTCTTCGAGGTAGAGCGTACCCACATCAATATCGCCTTTGACCCCGCCATCTTTCAGGATTTCGAGGCGTTCGAGCGCCTGAATATTGCCCTTCACCCGCCCGATTACTAGCACGTTGCGGGCCTGGATATTCGCCAACACTTTGCCGGTGCGCCCAATAATAACATTGGCCGCGGTTTCGATTTCGCCTTCAAATACCCCATCAATGCGGATAGTGCCTTCGGCTTTCAAAACACCTTGCAGGCTGGCGGTGCTACCACTCGTGGTTTCGATTTTCTCGTCGGGGCTGATGTTACTCCCGTCGGGAATCATTAGTTCGTTGCCGCCACTATTTTTACTAGCGTTACCGCCAAACATTCTTGCCATGAGTTCTTTCTTTCTCCCAACTTCGGTTTAAGGAAGTTCAAAGTTCAAAGTTTTGAATAAACTGATTTTAAGCTTTACAATGGCTTTTTAAGAATATGCACGCTTAAGCCGATGTGCAGATTATAACATCTTGCAAGCGTTTTGCCGAGTCCAAACTTTGAAACGGGAGAGCCGATTTAGGCAGAGGCGATTTTAGTAGGGGCGAATCGCATACGCCCATTTTGACCTGGCAGAGCGTTCAAGGGCGTATGCGATTCGCCCCTACCTCGGAGGGTTTAGGCACTCCGCTTTGAACTTTGAACTCGGCCCGTAGGGTTGCCCTGTGGGTTGAACCTTGAACTACTTATTCGGTGTCGGGCTGGCCGCTGGGCCGGGCGCACCGGGTACTTTGGCTTCGACCTCGCGGGCCAGTTGTTTTAAGGCTTCGATGCTTTTGCTTAATTCCTGCACCCGCGTTTCCAGGTCGGTCACGTCCTGTTTGCGGCGGTTATTTTCATCGAGAAGCTGGTTCATTTTTTCCTGATTAAGTTCGATAATGCGACTGAGTTGCTGCTCTCGCACCGTCGAACTCTGGCGGTAAGCCAGGTCGTTGCCCGAACTGCGTTGGGTAGCCGGGCTATCAAAAAAATTGTAGACCGTCACCCCGGCCAGGCCGAGCGTTAGCGCGAACAACAGCACCAGAAAGAAAAACAGACCTCGCCCGATTACAATTCGGTTAGGTCGTTTGTCGGGGCTACCGGCAATATTGAGCGAAAGCGCGGTAGATTTTTTTCGAGTTCCGGCCAAGCCGCAAATCTCCTTTGGTTAAACGAAAATAACGCTAAAATTACGAATTCACTTCACATAAGTAAATATATGAGATTATCGGCAATCTGTCAAGGCAAAAATTGAAAAAAGGAGTGCCGAAAACAGTAGAGGTAGGGGCGAATCGCATACGCCCTTTTGACCTGACGCAAGGCCACAGGGCGTATGCGATTCGCCCCTACGCAATTTACCTCTACCAATTTAGGCACTCCCCTTGAAAAAGTTGCCGATACTAAAAATCTAACTTCACCCAAAAATCGCCGAAATTATACATCCAAATGCCCACTTCTTATGTATAGTATATAGCGGATGAACTTTTGCTCGTCGTAGAGTGGCAAAGCGGTTCCGCTATTAGTAGTTCGCGTTCAATCGGTGATGAACCAGCTTTCCCCACTCACTTTTAGCTGAGGTTGGGCAAAATTCCAAAGCATTAAGCCAAAAGAGGATTTTGCATTTGCATTTTCGTGAACGGGAGAGAGTGTGGAAGTTAGAAGAAGACCAGGAATAGAATGGCGGAACGAGGATACGCGGGTTCAGTCGGATGAAGAACTGGCTCAGTTAGTCGGCAACGGCGACGAAAAGGCGCTTGAGATGCTCTATGACCGCTATTCTCGGCAAGCTATCGGGTTGGCCTATCGTCTGGTAGGACAGGTCGAACTGGCGGAAGAAGTGGTACAGGAAACTTTCCTGCGTTTTTGGGAGCGCCCGGATTTGTATCAGGCCGGGCGAGGCCGTTTCGTGGGCTGGCTGCTCAGTGTAGTCCATCACCGGGCCATAAACGAGCGGCGGCGGAGTTCTTTCCGCTTGAATATTTCGGCTGACCGGGTGTTTTCGAGCGATGGGGGCAACGCCGACGAAGGTGTAAATCTGCTTAATCGTCTAAGCGATGAAACACCAGGACTACACGATTTGGTCTGGATAGAATTGCAGCGCGATGCGGTACGGCAAGCGCTCGACCAATTAAGCCATCCGCAACGGCGCGTAATTGAACTGGCTTATTTCAAAGGTTTGAACCAGCGCGAAATTGCCCAGGAGTTGGGCGAACCGCTTGGTACGATTAAAAGCCGGGCAAGAATGGCAATGCAGAAATTGCGCGCTATCCTGACTGCCCAGGGCTTAAGTGTAAATGCCGAATTTGTTTCGGAAGGCGAAATAGTTTAACTACGTTTAATTAGAACTTTGGATAACATGAAATGCCAAGAAGTTGCTCCTGAAATCGAAATTTATGCTATCGGAGCTTTAGCAGAAGAAGAAATGAGCGCGGTAGAAAATCATTTAAAGACCTGCTCTGGTTGTCGTGCCTTGCTGGAACGCTATGAGGCCACGCTGGAAAGTCTGGCTTTAGAAGCCAGCGCCACTGGCAGCCTGTTTGAGCCGCCCCCTGGTCACAAGGAGCGCTTCTTGAACAAACTCAGCCAGCGACCCCAGTTGCGGCCCGGCTCGAAGAGTGCCGAGGAACTGGCCGAAGAAGCCCGCACCCGGCCCGCTCCTGCACCAGTTCGGCCTACCAAATCGCGTAGGGGTAATAGATGGGGGGGATTGGGGCGGCTTGCTCCGGCGGCGTTTGGTGTGGTAGTAGCCTTAGTGCTGGCGCTCGGTTTGTGGACGCTCAATTTACAAATGCAGCTAGACCAGCAACAGGTTCAAAATCGCACTCTGGTGGCCCAACTAGACCAACAACGGCTCGATGTAAATGGCTTGAAGCAATTGAATGAGCAACTTTCCACTCAAAAAAATGAGCTGGTAACTCAGGTGAGCGCAATTTCAGGCGAGCGCGAAACCTTAAAGCAGCAGGTCAGCCAGCTAAACGATGTCAGCGAACAGGCCAGAGTTTCGCAAAATGTTTCACTTTTGCTTACCAAACCCGGCGCTACTACCCGCACCGCCACCACCAGCACCGCAGGCGTAACGGTACTAATGGCTCCCGATGAGAAAAATGTGGCCTTGTTCGCCCATTCCTGGCCTTCGCTTAAAGAAGGTCAGGAGTACCACGTCTGGTTATATCATACTACTGGGACGTTGGTTTCGGGCGGCACGCTGAAATTATTACCTTTGCCCAGCCCCAACATTTCCGAAGGTTTTATCAGTGTTCCTGAGCCGATGACAAATTACACGACCCTTTTTATTACAATCGAACGCCCCGGCGTGCAAACCCCTAGCGGCCCCGAACTTATCCGCGATGCCCTGGCCTGATAATTCGTGTTATATTACGATGGGGTTCGATATACCGAACCCCATCACAATATTGATTACAGATTTTTAGAAGAACCCGATATGAGAGATTAGTACTATAAAAAATAGTACATGCTAGTAGCAGATTCTACCCGTTATGGTGATTGTGTTTTTATGCATGTAACGTATAATCAGAGTGACTATAAAACCTTAAATAACATCTTAGTTAACGATTTAGAAGGGGTTCTGGTAATGTACACTGATAGTAGTCAGGCTACTGCTCAAACTATGCTTGACGTGCAAAATTGGGTCAAACGCGGGCGCTATGTGCGGCTCGAATTATATAGATGTGCTATGCGCCATTGTATCAATGGCAAGTTCTTTTTGCGCCAACCATTAGGAAAACTTCAACTGCTGGCTGAACCGATAGCCGAAGTTATGGGCCTCTGGTTGATGGGTCTCGAAGTCAGTAGCGATAAATTTGTCCGTCCTTTTGTGAATTTAATCGAAGTCGGGGCAAAGCCGGAAAATATAGCCGAACTTTTAGACCAGTTTGAAGGATTTTTTCTCGAAAGCCTCGAAAATGGCTTTAATGCGCCAAGCGGCCTGACGAAGCAATTAGTGCTGTCTCGTTTCCAATCTTATATGCAAGAGGCTCGGATGCGACTTTCCGGCCTCTATAACAAGCCGGTGCCGACATCCCCCGTAAGCCAATTTCAGTTTAGTTCTTCTAATTTATCTTTCAAATTTTTTGGAAGTTAAAGCTGCCCTTTGGAGAAAATTCGAAGCATTTTCTCCAAAGATATTTCCTTGTAACTACGCAGCCTCGTCACGCCCCTTTACGGGTGTGAGGAACGAAGCATCTCTGGTGGCCGAAGTAAAGTGCTTGTGGTAGAGCTGAGACCCTTCCTTCGTCAGGGTGACAGTCGCACCGGGTTAAGTTGTTACAAATGTATAGAGATTTTCTTCAAAATATCATTCCTGGATAACAGAGGCGATAATAGACCTTGAGGGGTTGATAAGTCGAACCCCTGTTAGAAGCGCGGTTAAATCCAGGCTACGCCTTGCTATCTTTTATTTACAAAGAAGGCGTAGCCTTTTTAATTAGGCCGGATATAGCGCGCCCAGGTCTCGTTTCCTTTAGCCTGACCCAATAATACCACTGCAATATAAGCAGGTTTGGCAGGGGCGTGGCGCGGAAACATTCTAATCTCGGCGGGCAATTTATTCCCCTTTTTGCGGTTGCAATTGACGCAGGCCGCTACCACGTTAGTCCACTCAGTCTTGCCGCCCCGTGATTTAGGCAGCACATGGTCAATTGTGAGCGGGTGTTCGGTACTACCGCAATACTGGCAAGTATAGTTGTCACGGGAGAGAAGGCTGCGCCGGGAGAGGGGAAGATTGAAGAACCGGGGGACTGGTACATAAGTTACGAGACGAATGACCACTGGATACGGAAAAGTGGTTTTCTCGGCCCGTAGCTTACGCTCGACATTGGCCTCGATTACCTCTGCTTTTTCTTTGAGCAGAAGCACGACGGCCCGTTTGAGCGTTACAAAACTGATTGGCTCATACGTCGCATTCAGAACTAAGACCTTACTCATAACTATCCTTTTGACCCGGCGCACCTGCAAGTGGCAGTTGCATTGCGTCGTGGCCGCTAATCGGTCAAGCGTTCCCATTAAATACAAACTAAAGGGAAACGCGCCGCAAGGTAGCAACACACTCAGGCATAAAGGTTCAGCAGCAGGCGGCTGCCGAGGAGGGGCTATAGTTCTACATCTTGGGGGTAGCACCATGTTCCCACCACAATGAATTTTACTTTGTGGTCAACACAATGTCAACTAATTTAACGTTACAAATCGGTAATCTTTTTCGTAGATATTTTAGAACAGCATTTTCACTTACACGCGGGCAGAAGCCCGCTACTTCTTTACTTTAGTTTTGAAAATTTTTTTGCAAAAAAATTTTCAAAACTAAAGTAAAGAAGGAAGAAAAGAAAATCCCACAGAAATCAGGACTAAGGGCTTATTTTGGTAGTGGGCAGGTGTGGTATAATTTAGTTGAGGTGATTTTATAAAATGTGTGTAGAAGTAGAAGTACGAAAACTTCATTTATCTTTTGGCAAGCAAGCGGTAGCAACTATAACGCAACCGACTGCGCTTGAGGTTGCCCTCCGCAATCGCACCACCCCAGCCTCCATCTCCTGGCACTAGCGCCAAACTAATTTTGAATTTTGAATTTTGAATTTTGAATTTTGAGTTATCTCCGAATGGCAGATATATACTTTTTGGTTAGATTTATCTGGTGAACACTTCAGAGCAAATTTAGTCCGAACGCAGTATTATAAATGAAGGACTATAAATGACGGTATTTCTAACTCAAAATTCAAAACTCAAAATTCAAAATTAGTTTCATCGGCTGTCGGATTGACTTACGGTACGGATGCTTTGTGCTATAATAACCCTTGAAATTGATGGAGGAAATGACCAGTGTACGATAAATTAGAGCAGCTTGAAGAGCGCTACGACCAGCTCTCGGATTTGCTGGCTGACCCGGAAGTGTCGGCGGATTCGGACAAGTTGCGGACTTATGGCAAAGAACAGGCGGAACTAGAGCCGATTGTGAGCAAGTTTCGCGAATATAAAGTAAATCAGCAGAGTTTGAAAGAGACCCAGACTATGCTGGAAGACAATTCAGACCGGGAAATGGTCGAGCTTGCCAAAACCGAAATTGATGACCTTCGCAAAAAAGGCGAAGCGATTATGGACGAAATCAAGGTCTTGTTGTTGCCCAAAGACCCGAACGACGATAGAGATGTAATTGTCGAAATTCGGGCCGGAGCGGGCGGCGACGAGGCGGGCCTGTTTGCCGCCGATTTGTTCAGGATGTATGAGAAATACTCCCAGAAGAAGCGCTGGAAAATTGAAGTACTCAACAGCAACTCCAGCGGCATCGGCTCCTTCAAAGAAATTGTCTTTGAAATACACGGCAAAGGGGCGTACAGCCACTTTAAGTACGAAAGTGGAGTACACCGGGTGCAGCGCGTTCCGGCGACGGAGGCCAACGGGCGGATTCATACTTCGACGGCAACGGTGGTGGTGTTGCCGGAGGTGGATGAAGTGGACATACAGGTCAATCAGGAAGACTTACGGATTGATGTGTATCGTTCAACTGGACATGGCGGTCAGAGCGTGAACACAACCGATAGTGCCGTGCGGATTACTCACTTGCCTAGCGGGTTGGTTGTCACTTGCCAGGACGAAAAATCGCAACTCAAGAATAAGGCAAAGGCGATGCAGGTATTGCGGGCGCGGCTTTATGACCAGGAGTTGTCGAAGCGTCAGGCCGAGTTGCACGACCAGCGTATGAGCCAGGTCGGGACGGGAGACCGTAGCGAGAAGATACGCACTTATAATTTCCCGCAAGACCGGGTAACAGACCATCGCGTAAAATTAACCTTGAGCAATTTGCCCGGTGTGCTGGAAGGAGCGATTGATGAACTCATCAATACGCTTCAAACCACCGACCAGGCCGAGCGGTTGCGGGTAGCAGGTATTAGTTAGAGTAGTAAAATACCATGAGTGATCGGGCAAAAGACCTTCTAGCTCGCGCCGTTGAACGATTAGTGGCGGCGCGAGACAATACAGCGCAGTTGGATGCGGAAGTTTTGCTGATGTATTTGCTGGGCCTAACCCGCGCCCAGCTTTACTCCCAGCTAAACAACGAAGTAACCGAACAGACCGCTCTGGAATATGCCGGGCTGGTGGAGCGGCGGGTGCAGGGCGAACCAATTGCCTATATCACCAGCCACCGCGAGTTTATGGCCCTCGATTTCTATGTAGACCGGCGGGTGCTGATTCCCCGGCCCGAAACCGAACTGCTGGTGGAATACACCGTCAAGAAGTTGCTGGAAAAGGGCTGGATAAACGAGGAACACCCGATTGTAGATGTGGGTACGGGCAGTGGGGTGATTGCAATTTATCTGGCCTTGCGCTTTCCAAAGGCCCGTGTCTACGCCACCGATATTTCACCCGAAGCGTTGCAAGTCGCCGAATATAATGCCCGCCATTACGAAGTTTTAGACCGAGTGACTTTGCTACAAGGCAATCTAATCGAACCTGTTCCCGAATCTCCTCGTCTGGTAGTCTCTAATCCTCCTTATACCGTGCTGGCCCAGGTCGAACCGAACGTGGCGCGCTACGAGCCAAATGTGGCACTGGACGGCGGTTCTAAAGGCTTGGGAATTTATCGCGAGTTGTTGTCCCAGATAAAGGCGCGTATCATGCGTCCCGGCCTGATTGCCCTGGAGATTGGTTCGGAGCAGGCCAACGATGTTAGCAATCTGGGTCGCTTTTTCTTCCCCGGCGCAAAAATCGAAGTTTTCAAAGATTATGCCGGATTAGACCGAGTGGTAATTCTCGACCTGGGCGACGAGTCGCCTGCTGGCGCGAGTAGCAGCCCCGACATAGAAATTTAACGCAGATTATGGCAAAAATAGTTATTACTACTTTTGGTTCGGCGGGTGATTTAAACCCCTTTTTGGCACTGGGCCTGGGTTTAAGAGCGCGCGGACATAGTGTAGTCTTTGCGGTTGAAGAAAACTTTCGACCCAGCGTAGCCAATCTGGGCTTCGAGGTTTGCCACCAGACTGGCGATGGCGAAAAGGCTTTAGAGCCGTATTCTAAAGACATGTTTGGTGGCTCTTCCCCTATCACCTCCGTCAGAGCTTTGATAAATTATTATGTTGTACCGACCTTGCGGGCCAAAGTAGCTGAATTGATGGTGGCTTGCGAAGGGGCTGATTTGATAATTGCGCCACCACAACAGCAAGCCGCCTCGATTGTCTCGGAACTGACCGGGCTGGCCTGGGCCACTATGAGCCTTACTCCTTCCTCGATTCCTTCAGCCTATACCGCTCCACAGGCGTTACCGTTTTATTTGCCCGATTCTTTGCAGCATATCGCGAACCGGGCAATGTGGGGGCTGGGCCTGAAAATACTAGCGCCGATGGTGGATAAGCCGATTAATCAGATACGGGCCGAGTACGGCTTGCCGCCCCGAAAGCACCTGATGAACAATGGCAATTTTTCTACGGCACTGACGGCACTGGCGGTTTCGCCCACCCTTTCTCCACCGCAACCGGATTGGCCGCCTTATGTGAAAGTAACCGGGTTTTGCTTTTGGGATACGCCGGGCGAATGGCAGGAGAGCGCCGAATTAAAGGCTTTTCTGGATGATACTACCAGGCCGACGGTGGTTGTGTCGTCCGGCTCGATGTCGCTTTTGGTAAAAGACCAGTTCGATAAATTCTTTGATACCAGCCTGAAAGCAATTAACCTGGCGGGAGCGAAAGCGCTGGTGATTGGGGCTGCTCCTGGCGGTCTGCCCGCTCCGTTGTCCGAAGATATAATGAGTATTCCGTTTGCTCCGTTTTCCCAAATCTATCCGCGCTGTGCGACTTTGATTCATCATGGTGGCATCGGCACGCTGGCGCAGGGACTAAGGGCCGGAGTTCCGGCGCTGGTGGTTCCCTGGGGCGCTGATCAATTTTATAACGCGGCCCAAATTGAGCGCATCGGGGCGGGTGCAGGTCTTTTGCGCCGTTCCTATACC
>JBBQXW010000296.1:0-9470 GCA_038209275.1 Chloroflexia bacterium
CTGAGCAATCAGTTTAATTTTAGCGCAACGTTGGCCTGTAAACTGCGCGGTATCCCGGTGGTTATGACCCCGCACGGCCTATTTCATGACCCTTATCTGGTGGCAGACCGTGACCGCCCTTTCGATGCGCCGCCGCGCTACGGCGAAATTATTATGAGCTTGCGCCAATTAATTCCAGCTTTGCGTCGCCAGTTCAAGCCCAAACGCCACCTGAAAAATTATCTGACCCATGCGCCACTCAAATGGATTGACCGATTAATTGCCCTTTCGCAACACGGGCGCGGTGTGATGCTACAAATGGGCCTGAACGATGCGCGAATTACGATTGCACCTAACGCAATTGATGCCGATTGGTTGGCAAAGGCTGAACCTGTTGCCAAAGTGGGCGAACAGCAAGTGTTATATTTGGGCCAGCTAAAATATCGCAAAGGTTTTGATTTACTGGTGCAGGCTATCCCGGCGGTAGTGGCGAAAATACCGAACGTCCGCTTTGTCTTTGCCGGACATAGCCCGATTCACGAAGGCGAGTTATTAAAGTTGGCAGAAGAAGGCGGGGTCAGCGATAAACTGGTAATGCCGGGCAATCTTTCGGAGCAGGAAAAAGCGGCCTATTTTCTCGCCAGCGACCTGTATGTCTTGCCCACCCGCTACGAAGGTTTTGGTATTCCTTTGCTCGAAGCGATGAGCGCGGGTTGCCCGGTTATCAGCACCAATATCCCGGTGATTGACGAGCTTATCAGGGATGGCGAAAACGGTTTGCTTGCTCCGCCCGAAGACCCGGCGGGCCTCGCCCAGATTATTATTCGCGCTCTCGAAGATAAAGAATTACGCGCTCACCTTATCGAAGGCGGACACCGCACGGTAGCCAACTATTACACCCCGCTTCTGGTCGAGCAACTCGAACGGATTTATGGCGAAGTTATAGCCGAGAAACAGGCACGCGGTTGGCGTGCCGTGCTAAAGTTGGAGAAACGAACCCGCTAATGCAAGCTCAATCCCTACGTGTCCTCTACGCTATCATGTCCTACGAGCCGGAAAATATCGGCAACGAGGCCCACGAAGAAATAGTCGCCAACCTCCGCGAACGCGGCCACTCCGTTGAAGTCTTCACCCTGCGTGCCTCCGGCGCAAAACATAGAGATAGGAATGAGGAGCGAGGAAAAGGAGAAGGAAAGAGGACGGAGGACGGAAATCAGGATACGCCGTCCGAAAACTCAAAACTCACCCACAGGGCAACCCTACGGGCCGAAATTCAAAATTCAAAATTCAAAACTAATACTTTGGTTTTTCCGAAGAGTAATTTGTTCCGACGCTTCTTGCGGGGTTTGTGTCAGGCGGTTTTTCATTATAATTATTTTCTGGAAGTGGTTTTTGGGTTGCGGCGTTTGTGGCAAGAGCATGAGTACGATGTGGTTCACACTGAGGCGGCCTATCCGTTGGGGACAGCCGTCGCGCTGAGTCAGGTTTTTCGCAAGAAAAAGATTCCCCAGGTAATTAATCTTCAGGGCGCGGACGTGATGAATTTGCCGCGCTACGATTACGGCTATGGGCGTTACCGACTTGTGCGCTGGCTGTTGCGCTACACTTTCAAGCGGGCGGCGGGAGTGCGGGCCAATTCTTACTATACGGCAGAACTGGCTCAAAAACTCGGTGCGAACCCAAAATATACCCGCACCATCTTGCGAAACATTGGTTCAGCCGTCTGCCCGCCCGCCGACCTCGATTTAATCGCCAACAAACAAAGCAAAGCCGCCGAATTGCGCGAACGCTACGGCCTTAACTCCGGCCCGATTCTGATGTCGTACAGTCGGTTGCATCCCTTCAAAGGGGTCGAGTTTTTGGTGCGGGCTATTCCGCTTATCAAGGAAAAGTACGGCCCGGTCAATCTACTGATCTGTGGGCCGAGCCGCAGCACGCCGCGCTTTGGCGACTATCGGCGCTATCTCGAAAAGCTGGCGCAGGAACTAGGTGTACAGGAAGAAATTATTTTCACCGGGCGGATTGACTTTGCCCAGTCCCGCGATTATCTGGCTGCCACCGATGTGCTGGTCGTACCCTCGGTAGTAGAAGCCCTGAACCGGGTCGCCATCGAAGCCGCCGCTATTGGTACACCCTCAATCATAACCGAAAGCACGGGGGTCGGGCCACACGCCGCCGAAGCCGGAGTCGCCCTATTAGTCAAACCCGCCAGCGAAACCGCTCTCGCCGACGCTATTTTGAAGCTATTGCAAAACCCCACCCTCCGTGCCGAAATGGGCGCACACGGCCCATCCTGGGCGCAACGCTATACCGGCCCTCTCGTCACCGCCCAACTCCTCGACTTATACAGCGTGTCCCTCAATTCAAAATTCAAAATTCAAAATTCAAAATTATGTTATCTCGCTTATCCGAGTAGCCTGATATTGAAATCGGCTAACGGCATCCAGACTTTTAGCACGGTGCGCGAGTTGAAGAAAATCGCGCCGGATGCGCTGGTGCTGCTGCCGAAATTACCGGGACGGTCCAGCGCTTTCCACGAAGTCGGGGCGCGTCATTTGCCGCGTCTGCCGCTCAATTTCTTCTCGAACTTCCCGATTTTGAAAAAAGTACCCTGGGGCTATCTGGAGCGGATTTTCTTTGCAACCGAAGCCGGATTCTATCTGCTAGGGCGACGCTTGACCGGGCGACCTTGCAAAGCGATTTATGTGCGCGATGTTATTTGCGCCTACTGGCTGCTAAGGTTCTGGCAACCTCTGCTCGGCGCAAAAATCATTTATGAAGCGCACGATCTGGAAGCACGCAATCCCAGCCGGGCGCGAGGCAAGCGCCTTTCGGCTCTGTTGCAGCACATGGACGCTACTTTGCTCGGCAAAGCCGATGGGGTAGTCTCGCTAACTACCGCCTTCAAAGATTTTCTAAATGAGGATGGCTGGCGTGCTTCGGCCCAACCCACTACGGTCATTCCCGATGCTTACGATGCCAATCGTTACAAGCCGTTACCGCAGACCGAAGCCCGGCAAGCACTGAATCTGCCCGAAAACGAATTTGCGATAGTTTACGCCGGACTGACCTTTGCCTATCGTGGCCTGGATAAATTCATCGAGGCTTTTGGCGTGTTTTTAAAGGAAAGTTCGGCGGATGCGCGGCTGTATCTGGTTGGTGGTCGCTCGTTTGAAGTGGAGCAAATGCGCGAAGTGGCGAAGCAAGCCGGGTTAGCCGAGCGGGTGCGCTTGGTTGGACAGACCGGGCAGCATGAGGTAAACTTGTGGCTAAACGCGGCATCGCTTACGGTTATCCCGGATACTGTAACCGATATAACCGCTTCACCCTTGAAAATGTTCGAGTACGCCGCCGTCGCCCGGCCCGTGCTTTTGCCTGATTTGCCCGCCCTGCGCGAAATTTTGGGCGACCCTGGCGCGGTTTATTTTGAGCGCGGCAATATGCGAGCCTTGACCGACGCGCTTTGCTGGGTCTACACCCATCCGGCAGAAGCCGCCGCGCATGGCGAAGCGGCCCACACCAGAGTTGCCGCCTACACCTACGAGAACCGGGCGAAAACCATTTTAGAATTTGTCGATATAATTCTCAATTAATGAAAAGTGAAACTGAAATTTTAGAAAATACAACTGCGGTTGAGCAGAAAAAGCCGGGACGCTTGCGGAGGTTTTATAATCGAGCCGACAAGGGTTTGCTACTATTGGCGCTGCTTTTTGTGTTGAGCTTGCCGCTTTTCACGCCGCGTATTTATGCCAGCGACGAAATTAAATATTTTTCCTATCTGCACTCGATAGCTTTTGACCAGGACGTAGATTTCACCAACGAATATACCTATTTTTACAATACCAACCCGAAGAAATACCAGAATTTCAAAGAATCGGTGCTGGACAAGCGCAACGAGAACGGCTTGCCCTACAACGATGGCCCGGTCGGGTCGGCGATTATGTGGTCGCCCTTTTATCTGGTTGGGCATGGCGCAGCTCTTTTGGGTCAGGCGGTTGGCCTCAAATCGTTCAAGCCGGACGGCTATTCCACGCCCTACGTCTGGGCGGTTACGCTGGCTTCGCTGTTTTATGCTTTCGCCGGGTTGGTGCTGGCTTATCTGCTGGTGCGGCAATTTATCCCGGCGTTTTACGCGGCGCTGGCGACGGCGGCGGTCTGGTTCGCCACGCCCGTCATTTTTTATATGTCGCTCACCCCGCCCATGTCGCACGCCAATTCGCTTTTTGCCATTTCGCTCTGGCTCTATATCTGGTATCGCACACGGGGCTGGCGCTTCGATAGCGACGGCAATTTTATCCCCGGTCAGCGCACTGGCCCAAAATGGCTCTTGTTGGGCGTTCTCGGCGGCCTCATGACCACCATCCGCGAACAGGACGGCGTAGTTCTCATCGTCGCCGCCATCGAATCGCTCTATCTCTACTACCAATTCTGGAAGCTCAGTCGTCCCGCCTCCCCTAATCGTCAATCGCGGGTACCCTCTGGGTGCGTAAATCGTAAATCGAAAGCCCTTTTCCTGGGAAATATCCTGCTGCTCGTTGGTCTGGCTCTTTCGCTCATTCCGCTTTTGGCGACTTATCAGGCGTTGAACGGGCATTTAGGGCCAAGCAAAATCGTTGGCGATAAGCTGGGCTTTTTCAGTATTAGCACGCTCGGTCATTTCGTTGGGCTAATGTTTGACCCCGACCACGGCATGTTTTTCTGGTCGCCAATTTTGCTTCCGGCTATTGTCGGGCTAATTTTGATGCTGCGCGAACGTCGCTTGCGACTGCTGGCAGTTGTGTTAATTGTGGTCTACCTGTGCGAAATGTACATCTCGGCCTCGTTCCAGACCTGGACAATGAAAGGCTCGTTCGGGGCGCGGCGGTTGGTTGGCATCAGCCCGGTTTATATTGCGGGGCTGGCCTATCTCGGCTACTGGCTGGCCCAGGCCACCCGGCGCGGCTGGCACTTACGGCGGCGTTGGCTTATTGCGGCGGCGGTTTTGTTTATTGCCTGGAATTTCGGCCTGATTATCCAGTTCAGCGCCATCCGCACCGAAAGCGAACGCCAGAATCTCGATTTCCCGCGTGTCGCCGCCGACCAGTTCACCGCCGTCCCCAGCAAAATTGTCAGCATCGCCGAAAAATTCATCTTCAACCGCAGCAGTTTTTATAGCAAACAGTGAAGTTGCTATTCGTTAACAAAGAAAGGGGCTATCAGCCTGAAACGTTGGGGAATATATCTAATAATCATAGGGCTTGGTTCTTTTATCATGCCGCTTTTGGGGCGGCAATTCATTTTGGTCAGAATATTTGGTTCGGCCCAACCTGTTGTCGGGATTCTAATGGCGCTCATCGGAGCAGGGCTGATTTACTATGAGATGAGCAGCAACAAGCGAAGCATTGATAACGAACGCAATTATTATGATACCACCCACAACAAACTTAACACGGTTTATAATGAGACTCCCTCCGGGCAAAGCACCAGCCCGGCCAATTTTAATCCGCCGTCTGCGCCTGTTTATAGCTATTTGGCTACTCCTACCGACTACAGACCCGCTCCCCAAAACGAACTCAGGCCAGCCGTGAGTATTCCGGCCCAGCCCGATTATTTAACTCGCTTCAATCAAGCGGTAGCTTTGAACAATACTGGTCGCAAGGCCGAAGCCCACTTGATGTTGAAAGATTTACTTCCCGCCAAACCGGGCGACAGTAATCTTTTGATGTGGTTGGCGTTTACTTCGGAGCAGATGAGCGAGGCACGCGGTTGGCTGAATAAAGCTACCGAAATTGACCCCAATAATCCTTCCCGTGCCAGCGCCAAAAACTGGTTAGCCGGAGAAGAAGCCCGGCAATGGTCACGCGGTAGTTAGCTACTCTCCAACCAAAACAGCGAATGGGGGTCAGGTCAATGGCTAAACAACGACAAACAGAACTTGAAAAGCAAATTGCTACAACCAGACAATTAATCGGGGAATACGAAGAATTACTAAAAACTATCCCAGATTATGGTGTTATCGAAAAAGCCAGGATAAAGCTGAATTTGGGAACGCTCATGGCTCAATTGATGGAAGCCCAGACTGAATTGACAGGGCAGCCGATAGCAAAACCCTTGCGTGAAACTCACCGCCAGCAGCTCGAAAAATTGTTAAACATGGCTGATAACCTCACTAACCAATTAGAACGCACCCAGTTAGAAACTGAACGAGAGATGCTTCAAAACCAGATAAAAACTCTGGAAGCAAACATAATGGATAAAGTTCCGCCAACTGAACTGCCAGCAAAATCTTATGAGGAGCAAATAAAGCAAGCTTACCAATTGATAACTGAAATAATAAAAAAGCTGGTATTCACTAGAGACCCACTAGACCGCCGAAAATTAGAACTTGATTTAGAACAGATTAAGCGTCAAATTGAGCAGTTAAAAGCAGAAATTGAGCAGAGTAAGCCAGAATAAAGATGGAACTAATTATCACGCCCGAAGTAAAGAAGCTGGGGATTAACGCTTGCATGGCGCTCGTCCGCGAGGTAAATATTTCTAACAAGAGCAATCCGTTGGAGAAGCGCAAGAAAGAAGTGGTCGAGAAGGTGCAAGGCGCGGATATTGCCACCGACCCGATTTTGCAGGCGTATCACGAGCTTTACCAGGTCGCCGAGGTGGAGGGCGAAGGCTTTGTGCCGCCCGCCGAGCATTTGCTGGGGCTGATAAAACGCAACGGCAGGTTGCCCAATATCAATACTGTCGTGGATTCCTACAATCTCGTCTCGGCGGAAACTTCGCTTTCGATTGGCGCGCACGATTTGGCTCACCTGAAGGGCAACGTCTCGTTCAGAATAACCGATGGCTCAGAAAAATATACCCCGCTTGGCGAAAATGAGCCTGTAAAGGTTTTTGCCGGGGAATACGCCTGTATGGACGATGAGAAAATTATCTGTCGGATGGACGTAAAGCAGTGCAATGAAACCAAAATCACCAAAGAGACCAAAGCCTTTATCGTCTACGTCCAGGGCAACCGCAACACCGAATTTGCCTACCTGCTCAACGCCCTTCAAAAAGTGTGCGACCTCATCACCGAAATTTGCGGCGGCACTTACCAGATTATTCTTGAACAAACATAACAATTTTTCTGTACTGTAGGAGAGGACTGCGCCTCATGCGCGTCAATTTAAGAAAAGGCTAAGTTAGTTAAAGACCATCAATCGCTTTGGACTAGAAAATCCAAAGCGATTGAAATCCTTACTACTAGAAATGTTACAAAAGATAACTACTTTTGCCCCGGTTGCAGGGCTGGCAGAGAGTTTGGAGGTTGTGCGGGTCGTTCGTACCGCCACGAGTGATGGGTACTATGTGGTCAACTTCCAGTTGCGCCCCGTTTTGGGCCGAAGCGCCACAAAAGCGACACCGAGAATTATCCCGTCGCAGTATTTCGACCCGTAAGTGCGGCGCTATGGCGTGGCGGGCGGGTTGCCGCTTTTGCCTGGTTGGTTTTTGCTGTCTCGATTGGTTAAGATTATCTGACAGCCCGCCGGATTGGTTAGGCTGAGTTTTGATTCGCTTGTTTCTGTCCGACTGTTGCTTTTGGTTCATCGAACCCCGCCCTAAACTTGATAAACTTGTCATAATTGCACCTGAATGAAAGCTTAATAGGAAGAAACCACCGACAAACTGGATTAAACTAATTACGCTGTGTTTATCTGTGTTTATCGGTGGTTTCTTTTTGATTTTAACGCACCGTTGTGGTTGATGCGGCAATTTCGGCGGCGCTGACGCTCTCTACTGCATCGAGACTGAAGCCCCAGCCCGGCTGCGAGTTGTCTGAAGTAAAGCGTATCGTGACGGTACGACCTGTCAAAGGCGTACTCCAAAAATCAACGTGCCGCCCGGTAATAATAACCTGTTCGCGCTGTCCGCGTGTTTCCAAAGTAATGCGGTCACTATTATTGGTTGCGCCCAGGTCAATCCGGCTGAAATGCACTCTGGTGTGAGTAGCTTGCTCATCCGGGTTAGTAATTTCCCAGACCTGCCGCGTAATCGGATTATAAGGATGGCGCGTTTCTATCGGCACGCGCAGACGGTTTCGTCGGAGCGCAAGCGGGTTGGTGGACGCAACGTTGTTAGTAGTAGCGCTTCCGGCTTGCATTGAGGCGGCTACGTCCTCATCCTCATCTACTTCATTTTCACCACTATTAGATGTAGAAACGGCCTCATTACTATCCTCTGGCTCGGTAGCCGCGACCAACCCAACCATCGAGATAGCCTTGCCCAGTTCCGCCAGCCCATCTATCGGTGGATGCAGCAGCCCCAGCCACATCCGAATTTCAGCTATCAGACGCTCCGCCGGAGTTGGTTCGCGCATGGCATACTGGCGACGATAACTTTCGCTGGTGTGGTAGCGGTGGTTAAGTACCGCCGTCAGGCTTTCCTCTGGCACAAGCTGACCACGACCATTACTGCTGCCGTCTGCTTCCAGCCCGACCAATAAACTGCCATCTGCCGGAAGACCCAGCACATAGTAGCGCACTTCATTCACAAAAGCACTCAAATCGGTAAAAGATACTCTCGCCAGCAAGTGCCACATATTATTGAACCAGCCCTGCACTCGCTCCTGCATTAATCGCACCACTACATCGCGCCGCCGCACAGCATCGCCCACGTGCAAAGCCTCGGCAATCGGCACATCATAGATGGAGTGACGTTTGTCGGTGTAGTAGCTAATTGCCATAATTTCGGCCTGCGCTTGCAGACGCACCCTTAGTCGGGCCAGTCGCTTTTGATAATTGGCCCAAAAAGCCTCATCTAACGGGTTGGCTGCCAGCAAGGTTAATTGCTGCTGTAAGCCTCCGGCTAACTTGTCCACTTCTACCAGCAGTGGCCCGACCAGGGCGCGGAATTGCCGCCCCGCTTCGAGGGCCAACCAGTCGTTGATGTCCTCAAACACCTTGCGCCAGGCATCTGTTACGGTCTCGCCCGTCGAAATATGCTGCTCCATCTGGATTAGCTGGCGGTTGTTGAGCATTACCTGCTCGATAGTTTCCAGAAAATGCTGACGGGCCTGCTCGACTTCGGGCAGCATCGGGCCGTGAATATAGCGCTGCGAGACGGCAAAATACTCCTGCTTAAAATCGGCATCCAGTTCTTGCAGCTTGAGCCGCATTTCGTGCTGAAATTTGCTAAACAAACGGCTTTCCAGACTGACCGGCGGCTGGCTGAACTCGGCCAAATCTAGTTTGTAAAGCTGCATCTGGCGGGCGTAGCACAGCGCCGTTTCGCTGACCGCCCGGCTATAATAATATTCGGCGTTGGCGACCCGCCCGCGCAAAATCGAGCCAGCTTCCAGCGCTTCCTGCACTTTGGCTTCCAGCCGGGGCAAGCCGCTCATTTCGAGAATTAACTGAGCCTTTTGCACGGTATCAAGATTGTTTGGATCGGTGTCCACCGCCTCAATTTCAGCTCGCTTCGCCAGTACAAAATCAAGATAATCAGGCGCGGCAATTACATTCCCGGCCCGTTCG
>JBBQXW010000297.1:0-9373 GCA_038209275.1 Chloroflexia bacterium
TCCAGAATTAACTGTGTAAAATCAAAGACTACTTATTCCCATATTTTGAGACCAGTCGTTTGACCGACATTTGCCATTCCGGGCCAGATGGGTCGGAGGCTGCCGCGTCGGTGGGGATAGGGTTATATTCGGCTTGCAAACCGCGTCGGGCCATTTCCTGGGCTATTTCGCGGCTTCCAGCAAGCAAGCGGTTGGCTTCGCTCAGGCCGCGCCGCTCGGCTTGCAATAGCGAAGTGACGGTTTGAGCATTACTTTCGTTGCCGTTGCCCGGCCCAATGAGGTTGGGCGAAATTACGCCGGGAATAATTATGGAGGGTGGCGGCGCACCCTGGCGGCGCGTCACAAAAAAAGGCAAACTCGATAACCAACAAACTTTATACGGATGGCTGACCGACCAGGCCGGAAAATCGAGGCAAACCACCATATCTATCTTTACGCCGTTACTCTCAGTTATGTCAAGCAAGCGCCAACCGAAGGCCGCTTTTGCGACATCGCGCGGCACAAAGCTGCGCTGCGGCACTTTCGCTTCTTCCGCCGTCAGCCCGGCAGCTTTGAGGGCAGCGACTAACTGGCGACCTGTCTGCCAAATCTGCCGGGCCAATGCTACCGGGTCATCTAGTTGTGGCTCTTCGTCCGGCTCCGCACCTGGCTCAAGTTCATCAAAAATCGCCTGGGTGTAGCAGACCAGCACTGTTTTAATTTCTCTGTTATCAGTCATATATTCTCTAAAAAGAAAGCCCCGCACTGTGGCAGGGCCGTTATTTGCTCTTCTCGTAAATAGTAGGGGTGCAATGAATTGCGCCCAATCCCAGGCAGCCTTGCTAAAGTAACCCGCTACTCTTTCTTTTGCAGATAATCCTGAGCTACCCAACCAGTTTTGCCTTTGTAGCTGACCGGCCACCAGTTAAGACCTTCCGCCGCTTTGTAAGGCCCGGTTATTTCCACATCCTGACCTTCGGGAATCATCATAACGGTATTGTCCGGCTCACTGGCACTGGTAACGTGCGGGTCTTTCCTCATTCTCACGCCGCGACCTTGCGTATTAACCACCTTTGCCAGCGTCTTGGCCTGTGGCGTAGCGGTTGCCGGAGCGACCGTACTGGTCGGCAAGGCATTGCTGAGGGTGGCAGTCGCTTTGGGTGTGCCAGTAGTAGCAGGATTAGCAGTACCAACCGCCCCAGCCGTTTTGGTCAGGCTAGGCGTACCAACCGCCGCCCCCGCTACTGTCGTGTTCGCACCGGGCGTGGTATCAGCCGAAGGAGTCGCATCCTTCTTACCGCCCACAACATTGAATAGCACTACCAGTACCAACACTACAATTAACGCCCAGGGCAACCACATTTTGTAGTTAAGGCGGTTGAGCGGGCCATCTATCCGTTCGTAGTAAGGAATATTCTCAATCAGCCATTTGCGAACAGCACTTGGCTTACCAACCAGCACTGGCGTTGCTGCGGCCTTTTCGCGGCGGTTGATTACCGGGCGATTGCTGCCAGTAGACGGACGCAACACGCCGTCGCTATTGCGGGCTTGTCCGCCGCCATCGGCTGAATAAGGTTCCGGGAAACCTTCCTCAAACCGACTATCTCGATAGCTGCCGCTAGAAACGCCAACCTCAGCCTCGACCACATCAGGGGTGGGAACAGGTTCCCAATAAATTCGAGCGCGGAAGACTTGTTCGCAGTCAATCGTTGCAGCATCTACCAGATGATTAGCTCGCCGGTCGTAGAGGCGGGGATTCCGACACCAACCTTTACGCCAGAGCGGAGCAGGCTCGAAGTAGCGGCAGTTCCCACACTTGCGATTGCGGGGCAACGACTTCGTCTCTTGCTTTGTCTCCATTAATCTTTGTATCCTATAACCTTTTCAGTATGCAGGCTAATAGCTCCATTAGCACTTAAAACAGCAGATAACTTAAATAGATAAACGCTTAACACGTTTGCAAGTATTAATAAACAGTTTAACGCAGCACTCCTGGTTCGTCAAGTCATTCGGGTCAGGCCCTGAAATACACCGTTCTCAGCAGGGGCTGGTTCAGCTAAAAACGACTCCATTAGTACCAATGACCTTGAATTTGATGTTCTTTCAGGTTATTCTTAGTGTAGAAGGGTGAAAACACTTTATTATTGTTTACATAGCGTTCTTACAACTATACAGAAAACAGGGATTACAAATGATGTTCAATTCTTCATCCAACTACTCGGTCTCACCCGAACAAAGTAATTTTTCTAGTGCTAAAACTCCTTCGCCTTTTACGGCTGACCGTATTCTGATTGTAGATGATAGCAACCAGATATGTTCCATACTGGTGACAAATATTATCAAAGCCTGTCTTTTGCACGGGCGCACCTACCGTATTATTCAATCCGGGCCGCTTGGCCTGATTGAAACCAACGCCACCCAGGTGCCAGTTGCCCCCGGCTGTTTTGAAAACAAACCTTTGATTATCTACACCGCCAACTGCCCGCGCAACGCTCTGGCCGTCTTGAACTTGCCGGAAGTAGAGCGATTGATTATCATTTCGGATATTATGATGCCAGGCGACACCGAAGTTGGGCTGTTTGGATTATTACAAGAACTGGCAAAGCGGCGCTTGTCCGTCAGCCTGATTTTCGCCTCAAGCGAGAAACAGAACCGCTACTACGTCGAGGAAGTACTGCAAAGCGGCAAAGCTTATTTTATGGAAAAAGGCGGCGCAACCTGGGCGCAATTACCTTTTCTCTTGGTCGAAAATAGCGCCAGCTTTCAGTACAAAGTAGTAGTACGTAGCGATTACGACCACTCTATCATCGAAACCGACAATCAGATAACTACAACGTCCGCCAAAAGCACTGACTCAGCCGCGCCAGCGAAAAACAAATCGCGACGCAGCAAAGTTCGGCTGGAAAAGCGCCTGGGTTTCTGGGAGCGAATCGCTTTCTGGCGCAACCGAGTCAGCGCTTAAGCTATTTCGACGATTTCGCCTTCTTCGAGTGACTTGATTAGCGAAGCGGCTTTATCAAAATCATCACCATAGTGAATCAGGCGCATTTTTTGGAGCAAAGCAGGCGGCAAAGCTGCCAGTTTTTCGTAGGGCGTATGCACTCCCGGCCCGGTTTCGTGAATTATTAAATTGGCGGGCGATAGAAAATCGAGCAGGGCGGGGTCAAAAGTAGTATCGGCACTATAGCCCAACATTCGCCCATCCAGGCTAAAACGGGCAGCGAAAGTTGGAATGTGGTGGCGGGTCGGAAAAATTTCGACCTTAAGAGGCCCAATCTGAACGCTTTGCCCCGGCTCAAGCGGATGCAATTCAAAATAATCTTCCAGCGTCATAAGCCGTAACTCGGTGAAATCGGGGTTGTAAAGCTGCTGCATCGGCGCTTTCAGGCGATTTTCCCATAATTCCGCCAGCACTGGCGCTCCGGCATAAAGTTGCGGCTTGCGACGATTTACAAAAAGCTTGTAGAAAGCATAAGCTTCCAATCCGCCCACATGGTCGCCGTGCAAATGGGTAAGCAGCACATGGTCAATTTGTTCGAGGGCCAACCCGCTCTGGCTTTTCTCGCGGGCTTCGCGCAAAGCCTTGCGGATGCGTTCGCAACAATCTATCATCAGGTGAAACTCACCCGCTTTTATCACAAACGAGCTTGAGTTATATTTTTCGCTAAAAGCGTCGCCTACGCCGATTACTTCAATTTTCATATTCTTATAATCGTTTGCCTGACCGAATTGCCACCCTGACACAGGAAGGATCTCAGGTTTTTCAGGCAATTATTTCTGACAAAACCTGGGATGCTTCACTTCGTTCAGCATGACAATTGGTAAAGTATTTGTAACAACTCCGCCCGGCGCAATTGTCACCCTGACGCAGGAAGGGTCTCGGCTTTATCTCAAGCATCTTATTTTGGCAACCAGAGATGCTTCACTTCGTTCAGCATGACAAACCCGTAAAGTATTTTAGAGCGTCTCTAGCACTGGTCACGCCCCTTTACGGCAAGTATTAGGCATGCACTTAGTATTTCTCGCCCAGCCCTTGTGCCAGATATTTATCGCGGAACTCGTGGTATTCCGGCGCGGCTCGCTCAATCCAGTTTGCTGCTGCACCACTGATGGGCCGCTTGACCTGGGCCGGTGCGCCCGCCGCCAGATGGTGCGCCGGAATTTGCGCCCCTGCCCCCACCACCGAACCCGCCGCCACCAGCGACCCTTCGCCGACCACCGCGCTACCCAGCACCACGCAATTCATGCCAATCAGCGCATCGCGCTCAATTCGGCAACCCTCCATCATCACGCCGTGTCCAATCGTCACGTTCGGGCCGATATAGGTCGGTAAATCGGTATCGCTGGTATGTATCACCGAATTATCCTGTACGTTCGCGCCTTCGCCAATAAAAATCTGGTTATGGTCGCCGCGTAGCACCACCCCAAACCAGATACTCGCTCCTTTTTCAATTACCACATCGCCCAGTATTACCGCTGTCGGCGCAATAAAAACCCCTTCAGCAATCTGTGGACGCTTCCCCTCATACTCGATAATCATTCCACTATCCTCCAATTTTAAGGAGAAGGAGAGAGGAAAAGGAAGGAGGAAAGAACAAAGTCTTCAAGGTGAACATCAATTTTTGCGCTTACCCGGCCCTGAAGAGCCGGGCTAAAAACGGGAAGCTCACTTGATTTTAGCCCGGCTCTTCAGGGCCGGGTACTCTTTAATTCAACGCAAAAACTGACGCGCAACCCAATTTTCCTTCTCCTTCTCCTTCTCCTTCTCCTACTTCTTCAAGCTCGTATTGCTGCGAAGCTCTTCGGGCGACTTGGGATTGAGTGCCTGGGCAGTGTAGCGGCTCTGCGAATTCCAGAGCATCCAGCCACCCGCCGCCGCATAATCGCTTTGTTCGGCGGCGCGAATCTGTTCGCGTACCTCTTTTGAGCCGTAAGTTATTCCATCCAGGCTAAAATCCTGGAGCCAGGGCCGCAATAGGGCCGTTTTATTCTGCAAAAAGGGCTTGGCATTGATTATCGCGTTGCGTACCACATCGTAAGGGCGAGTGGCGGGCTGTTCATAACCAAAAGTTCCCTTGCCCCACGAAGAAGGATAGAGCGTGGGCGAAATATAGTCTACCTGGTCGGCGATAGTTTCCAGCTTCGTCCCGATATTCAAATCATCAGTTTGCAAAGTGGTCAGGCCAAAAATAGTGACCGAAGTAAAAACGCCGTAGGGATTGAGCATATCACGGGCGCGCTTTAAGAAGCCGTTTACTGCTTCCATCCGGCTATTGGCATCGCTGGTGCGCCCGTAATCAATATCGGTCAGGTTGCCGGATGCCGGGAAACGCACATAATCAAACTGGACTTCATCAAAACCAGCTTCAGCCAATTCTTTAGCGAGATTTAAATTATATTCCCCGGCTTGCGGATTGTAGGGGTTACTCCAATTATAGTTAGCGCTATCGGCCCATAGCTTCCCGGTAGTGCGGTTCTTGAGCGCCCATTCCGGCTTTTCATCGGTCAGCACCGGGTCGAGAAAAACCACCAACCGACCAATCGCATAAACATTGCGTTCGTGCAAACGCTTGATAAAGCCGGGCAAATCAGCGATGCGCCCTTTGACATCGGTGGCAGTCTGGGCCAACGGCTGTTTGCTATCGAAGAAGACCTTGCCGCTTTCGTCTTTCATATCTATCACCAGCGTGTTAATCTCGGTAGTATCTACCAGATTCAGCACATTAGGCAAAAAGTCCTTATCGGCGGCATTGACGGCGGGTAAATAAAGCCCTTTGACCCGGAAAGGCTTTAGTTCGGCATCCTGCCGCATAGTTTTATCGAAAGAGACGGCATTACGGCGAAAGCCAGTCGCCTTAATAATAAGTTGGCCGCTTTCCGGCGCATCCAAAAACTGATAATCGCCTTCAAACCCGGTATTTACGGTGCGACCATTCAAGGTTACGCTGGCGCGGGGAATCGGATTCCCGGCGGAGTCTCTAACTATGCCACGCAGTACAAATGGTTTGAGCCGAAACTCGGTTTTGTACACACCGTCGTACTGTTCCGCCCCGGAAGGCCGATAATTATTCACTTCTACTTTCAGGGAATATTTTTCTACAACCTGGGGAAATTGAAAATGACCGTCGGCATCGGTCTTGGTAGTTGCGTCGCTTTCAATTCCGGCGGTATGGGCCAGTTTTGCATCATTTTTCAGCACAACCACTGCCTCGGCGAGAGGTTGCCCGGTGTAGGCATCTATTACTTCGCCCGTGATGCTCTTGACCATATTCTGCTTGACCTGGAAAAGTGCAAACACCAGGGCAGCCCCTACCAGAATATAAAGAATAATCGGGGTACGTTGCGGAGTAGGCGGCAGGTAACTTAGCCCTCGCTTACGTCGTCGCCCCATTACGTCCTTCTCTCTGTTTTTGTTCTTGAAACAATTTACTACTAATCAACTTTTATCAGAGCTTTATCTAAAGCACGCTAATATTTGAAAAATTCTTAGCTCTTGAACTTTTACTTACTACATTAAAAGTACAACCAGAGTCAAAGTTCTAAGCTTTTGAAAATTCTCGCGAGAATTTTCAAAAGCTTAGAATAAAGAATTGAGCAGTACTTTCTAAGGTGTCGAATTAGCCTTAGCGCGGGCAGCTAAAATCGTGTTGGAATATTTGCCTGCCGCATTCCAGAGTGTCCAACCCCAGGCTCCCTTATCTTCGGCAGCCTGAATTTGTAGACGCACTCGTTCGGGAGTATGCTTGACCGAACCCAAACCGAAATCTTCCAGCCAGGGCCGATATTTCGCAATCGGCTTGAGTTGGGCTTCCAGCTTGCTTGCAATAATCCCGCTCTTTTCCATGATGACCGCTGGATACAGCCCGGTCGGGCCAGGGTAAGTTTTTTGGTCGAGCGTTCCCTGCTCAAAGTGAGTTGGATAGACCATCGGGCAGATGTAGTCGGACAGCATCACCAGATTATTGTATTGCTGTCCGATATTGTTATCATCTTCGCGCCACAAACTCATCCCGAACACATCCAGCGACAGGAAAGTATCGCTGGGCCGTAGCACATCGTAAGCCTTCTTCACCACCGCCTCAATTGTATCCGTTCGCAACTTCTCGTTTTCCGATAGCTGCGTCCAGCTCAAATCGGATTTGTACTGAATCTCTTTTAGCTTACCATCGGTTGGGAAGCGGATATAGTCATACTGAATCTCGTCAAAGCCAGCCGTTGCCAGTTCCTTCGCCAGCGCCGCATTATAATCGGCTACTTCCGGCACGAAAGGATTAGGCCAGTTGAGCTTGTTATCATCTTGCCAGGGGCCGCCAGTTTTATTATTCTTGATGGCCCACTCCGGCTTTGCCTTAGCTATTGCCGGGTCGCGCATTACTACAAAACGCGCCACCACGTACAAATTGCGCTTTTTGGCTTCCGCCAGAATTTTGGGGATGTCCATCAAAACATCTTTGGCGACCCCTTTTTTCTTGACCAGCCCGGCCTCTTTAGCCAATGGAACCTGGCTATCCCACCAGAGCATACCGTCGTCATCGTCCTTCATGCCAAGTACAATGGCGTTGATTTCGCCGCGCTGGGCCATCTGCAAGTAAGGGGTAAATAAATCGTCGTAGTTGGCCCGGATTGCAAATACACCCGGCACATAAACCGAGTGCAGCATAAACGGCTCCATCTTGACACCCTTCGCCAAATCGGTAGCCTTGAAGCTTTGCACTCGGTAGCCCGGAGCGCGCACCTTTAACATGGTATTATCGTCGCGTTTCAGGTCGTTGAAGGTAAACTTGCCATCCTGCCCGCTTATTACGCCAATGTCATCGGTTTTTACTACCGCATTTGGAATGGGCTTGCCTGTTTTAGCATCGGTCAATGAGCCACTAAAGCTGGTCGAGCGTACCGAAAGAACCAGATTGTCCAGTTTATTCAGGTCTACCGTCTGCTCTACCTTCTCGTAACCGATCAGTTGCACCGTAACTTTGGTCTGGTCGCTGACCTTGCTAAAGGTGAACTTGCCGGCATCATCGGTAATTGCCCCGCCCCGGTCGTTTGTTACCACCAAGCGGTTAGCAATCGGCTTTTGCGACTCGGAATCCACCAGTTGCCCGGTCAAAACAGTCGGCTTTAGCTGAATTGCTTTTGCCGCTTCCGCCGAAGTAGGCAAAGGCAGGGCGGAATAGCCGGGAGCAGCAATCATTAATTTGTTCTTGTCGGCGGGTAGTTTGGCAATCGTGAATTTGCCGTCAGCATCGGCTTTAGCCAATTCTTTGCCATCGCCTTGCTTAATCAAAGCAGTTGCGATAGGCAGACCATTTTCGGCATCCAGGATTTGTCCCACTAACTCAGGCTTTGCAACCGTCGTGTTTTTGGCCTGGGTATTGGAACTATTGCCAGATTGTGCCTGGGGCGATGCTGCGTCTGGTTCTGAGCGTGCAAAAAAGAAAGGGTTAAGCACGAATTGCCAGACCAAAAAGAGAACAATTAGCGCGCCACCGCCCCCAAGCAGAACTTTCCCACCGGGGCCTAAAGCGCCATTTCCTCTCTTTCTACTCAATTTATTTTTCCTCCATTACTACTGCTATTGCGAATCCAATTGTGTTAGCTGGATTTATACGAGCAGGTTTGGTTCAAGGTATTGCAGCTTCAAGCTGGGATTGAACAAAATAATTTTATTGCGCTATGAAATAGCAATACTGAGCAACCTGATATGCTGCTCCGATTGTATATTGGCTTTAAACTCCTGTCAAGTTTCTTTGGTGTTAAGCTAAGGCTATTGCAAAGTCGCCAAAAATCCATTGGCGGAGCAATGTCCTACAAAAACCAATACCTTGTAGGATGCTGCCCCGTCAGCTGATAATCCATTGGCGGAGCAATATCCTACAAATTGGCAACTTTGCAACTGCCCTGGGTGTTAAGCTTGTTGGAATTTTTTTTGCAAAAAAATTCCAACAAGCTTAACACCCAGCAATATTTTATGGCGGTATTTTGGCGGTATTTTGTGGCGGTATTAGAAGCTTGTCTTCATATAAACCAGCCGCGAAGCTACATAACCATAGCCCCATCAGAACGAGCGAAGTTTTGAAAGGAGACAAATTTTTGGGCTGTAAGGTAACAGCCCTCAATACTACCCAAGGGGGCTATTACCTCTATAAAACTTGAATTTAGATTAGTGAGGTTTTACCGAAAATATTTAGGAAAGGCTATCTTGCAGGCGCTGCCGAACGCGCTTGACTTCAAAGCGGGCGCGACCCAAATTTGCGCCTGGCCCTAGCGTCAGTACCAGAAAATAATCTTTGTCTACCAGCGAAATCAGATAACTCTGGTTTTCAGCTTCGACAATCACGTCTTTGATAGCTCCGGCGGAAAGGGCTTTCGCCGTGCGGTTGACGTTCCCGACCAG
>JBBQXW010000298.1:0-9310 GCA_038209275.1 Chloroflexia bacterium
TAATACTTCCAGCAGACTGGAACGAGTCAGGCGAGTCAGGCTGGCGGCTGCCCCCAGGCCGAGCGTCAGGGCCGGTAGCACCAAATGTTGTGGCCCACCTCGTCCGGCGACCGGCAACACTTTGAAGGTGACAGCAAAGATAATAATCAGCAAATAACCCAGCCAGAAGCTGGGGATAGATGTACCCAGGAGGGCTACCAGCCGCGAAACATGATCAATCGGCGAGTTCCGGCGGATAGCAGAAATTATTCCCAATGGTAGCGCGATAGCCAATCCGATTAACAGGGCCGTGACCGCAATCTGAAGCGTCGCCGGAAAGCGGTCACTGAGGTCTTGAAGTACCGGTTCGCCAGTGCGATAGGATTTTCCCAGGTCGCCCTGCACCGCGTGAAAAACCCAACGCCCGTAACGTACTGGAAAAGGGTCATTCAAACCAAGTTCTGCTCGGACTCGTTGCACCGCTTCTTCGGATGGAATCTCGCCAAACTGACGCTGCACGACAATCCGGGCCGGGTCGCCAGGGGCTAACCCGGCCAGTACATAAGCCAGTAGCGAAATCCCCAACCAGACTGGTATCAGATAAAGAAGGCGGCGCAACAGGTAACGAGACAAGTTTTACCTCCCCAGGTAGACGGTATTCCACCATTGATTAGTCTGGGAAGGATGTGGTAAAAAGCCCTGTACCTTATCTTTCATAGCGTAAATGCGATACAAACCCGCCACCGGAATGACCACCGCTTCCTGGTCAATCAGGAGTTGCATTGACTCTGCGGCCTTCTTCTGGGTTTCGGCTCGTTCGGTCGCCGCCGAACCTTGCTCTACTAGCTGGTCAAATTTTGCGCCGGGAGCAAAATATTTGACGTTAGCGCCGGTAGCTTTAGAATAGAAGCGGAGGGCGGGCAGGAAAATTGGATTGGAGTCGTTCTGGTTTGGCCCTTCCAGGTCAATATCGAACTGTCCAGCATCGAGCAACTTGCCATACGAGGCCTGGTCGGGTGACTTCACAATCTTCATTTCGATGCCCACCGCTCCAAGTTGGGCCTGAATATATTCTAATATCTGGCGATCCCACTCGGCCCAGCCAATCAGGGTGATAGTCAGTCGTTTGCCATCTTTGCTGCGTACCTTGTCGGTCCCCAGCTTCCAGCCCGCCTGCTCAAGCATAGAATTGGCTTTGGCGGTGTCGTAGGTGAAGCCCTGGACAGTCTTGGCCGCGTCGCCCAAGACTTCCGGTGGCCCCATAGTCGCCACTACGGAGGCATTGCCTTCCCAGATTTTTCCAACCATCGTCTGGCGGTCAAGCGCGAAGCCAATCGCTTGGCGAATCGCTTTGTCCTGTAGCAAAGTGTAGGGTTCCTGACCGTGAATGTTGAGGTACATCAGCATGGTGCGACCTACCGGGGCGCTCATCACTTTAAGGCCGGGGCGGGCTTTGCTGCTGTTGACCTGTTCCGGCGGCAAATCCATCATGAGGTCAATTTCGCCAGCTTCTAAAGCCAGACGACGAGTGTTGACATCTGGATAAAAGCGGTAAGTGGCCTTCTGAAGTTTAGCCTTCTCCCCCCAATAGGTAGGGTTGCGTTCCAGCACAATGCGCTCTTTCTTGACGTATTCTACATACTTGAAAGGGCCAGTACACATCGGCTGGGTACCTAACTCAGTGCCATTCTTGATAATCGCGTAAGTGGGATGCAGAATCTGGTCAATCAGGCGTAGATTGGGCTGAGTTGGAGTTATCTCTACCGTCATCGGGTCAATGATTTTGGTCGAGTTCTCTCCTAAAGAACTGTAACCGATTGCCCCTTTCACGGTGCGGTCAATTGACCATTTGACATCCTCGGCGGTCATCTTGCTACCGTCCCAGAAAGTTACTCCATCGCGCAGGGTAAAGCGCCAGGTATTAGCCCCGGTCAGTTCCCACTTGGTAGCGAGTAGCGGTTGAGGCGAAAGGTTCTCTCCCAGCCGCACCAACGATTCACACATATTGGTACTAATCGGATAGTTGCCCAACCGCGATTTGAGGGCCGTTACCTCAAAATCATCGGCGGCCGCTCCAATCACAATTTCCTGCTTGTCGGCAAGTTGTGGGGCAGCGGGAGAAGCCGGAACTGGGGTGGCGCTATCGCCACAAGCCACTAACAGCCCAGCTAAAAGCAGGCCCACCAGAGCCAACGAAAACAAACGACGTATCGCCATAGAAACCTCTTCCTGTTATGTTAAGTAACTACATTGTTTACTAATTAGAGGGTATCCCATTCTTTATAAGATTAGCTTTTTGAAACCAGCGTCGTTTTAATATAAGCAGACTAATATTTAGAGCTAAAATGCCGATATAAGCAGGCTAATATTTCTAGGGCTAAAAACTTGCTACGATATAATTGGTACGATATTAGAGATAGGGAGTAAAAATATGGTTCAACTAGCCTCAGCCGCTTGACAAACACATCCGGCGCAAGCACACCGACCCGGATAAAGTTCCCGTTCAAGCTGCAATACTTTGCGTAACAAGGCTTGCTCGTAGCCCTCGAAACTTTCGATTAGTTCCGGCAATTCTAACGCCAGCAAAATTACATGCTCTACGGTAGGAGTCTCACTACCATTTTCCCAAAAAGAGATAGTACCCTGACTGACCTTGAGGCGGGTAGCTAAGTCTTCCTGAGTCAGCCCGTGTTTTTGGCGGGCTGACCGGAGAGCTTGCGAGAAGGCAGCTAAAGGCGTTCTTATTTTTCTTTCCCGCATGATAGTTTCCTAGTCCGCTAAGATTGTTCCTGGGCCTTAACGCTATTGGCAGTCGGTTGCAGGATACGGTCTACTACCTTTCGGAAAGCCTGCAACGCCGGAGAGTCGGGGGCAGCATCTACCAAAGCCAGGGCCTCCCGGTCGGCATTTTCGATTGCCATATCATCGGGTATAACCATAATTTCCTGGTTGGGCAAAGTCCGCCGAACCAGCTCTAAATCCTCGGCCTTACTGATACGGTTAGCCAGTACCAGCACCGGCCCAACCTTGCGCTCCTGGGCCATTTCGACCGCTCGGCGGGCGACTTCCAGCGACTTGGGGGTAGGGATTGCCAGCACCAAAATCAGGTCAACCTGCCCTTCGTCCATCCGGCTTAACGTTCCCAAACCCGCTTCCATGTCAGCCAACACCAAGCTAGGTTGTGCGCCGTTAGTTTCAATCTCACTGAGCAACTGCTCAGGCGATATTCCGCATCAGGGTCAGCCAGGTTTAACCTCTTCGATTTTGGTGACGACCACCAACCGCACTCCATCCGGGGCAGTAGTCCCAAACCGCACTAGCATTTCCGTGACAGTCGGGGCGTGTTCAGTTTCTTCATCATCCAGCGCCTGGCGCACCGCCGCCAGCCGCTCAGTTTCTTCCAGCGACAGCCCCAGCGACAACCCCAGGTTCGGGTTCGAGTCACAATCCAGCGCAATCACCTGCCGTCCCTGTTGGGCCAGCAAGCGGGCCAACGTTCCGCTGGTAGTAGTCTTGCCGGAACCACCTTTACCAACTACCGCAATTTTCATCCTAATCTCCTCATAATGTTCTTCGGATTTGGGGGCGTTCATCCACCCACTGTTCCAATCTTTCGGCTAGTTCTCGCAAGGCTAACACTGCGGGCGAATTGGGTGCCACGTCAATTGGGGCATGATAATCCTGTTCGGCCTGGGCCAGTTGTGGGTCGTAAGGGATACTTGCCAGCAAAGGCAAATTATAGCCGCTCAAAGCCTGTTCGATCCGCCGCACATCTTCGGCACTTCGCACCTTGTTGGCTACTATTCCGAGCGGAGTGCGCTTCACCAGATTTAGTTTATCGGTCTGGTCGGCACTGACAGTTTTGTAAGCCAGTTTAGCCAGGCGACGGGCCGAAAGAGTAGATTTAGCACTGGGTTCAACTACCAGCAGAATGGCCTCGGCAAAGTCACTCCAACCAAAGAAGGGCTGGCGCGTTCCAGCCGCCAAATCGCCAATCAGGGTCCAGCCTTCCTCCCGGAAATCCTCCATTACGGCCCGAAAAGCGACGGTTGAACCGGGCTTTACCCGATTAGGAAGTTTACCCAGTTGTAGAAAGCGCACTCCATCCGGTGCGATTAAGGCATGAGCCTGGACTAAAGCGGCTACTTCCACCCCTTCTTTTAGCACCCAGCCTTTTTCCGGCACTCGTTCCGCCAAATCTTCCGGCATTCCGGCATCCCCCACCCTATCCGGGGACAACCCTAAAGAAAAAGCCAGCCCTGGCATAGTGTCCACATCCAAAGCCAGCACGCGATGGCCTCGCCGGGCAAAAAGCCGGGCTAACGTGCCGCAAAGCGCCGATTTACCCACGCCACCTTTCCCCACCATAGCAAGGCGGAGCGGCCTTACCGCCTGAGCAACACTGGCGGTTGGCTGAACAGTAGCGTCAGGTGAAGAATCTAACATTGACTTTCGACTTTCGTTTTTCCCATCCAGGGAATTATGTGACCACTAACCACACAGGATTTGCCGCGTGATTAATTGTTCAGGAACTTTTGCAACTCCGCCACTTGAGCATCCAGATGATTACACCCGCCCTTGTCTTGCATATTTAACAGCCGAATCATTACCGAAACTACCAGCGCCTGGGCCTGCTGGATAGATTGACGTGCTTCTGGGGTCATGTTATCCCAACCCGGCATCATCGGCACATCTTCCAAAAAATTGGTGGCAATCATCAATCGGCCCGGTAGTTCGCCCATTTCACGAGTGTAATATTCGATCAGGGGCGCAAGGGTTTCCAGTTTTGCCTCGGATTTCGCGCCGATACCTGATTGATTTAATCGCTCATTTTCGTGGAAAAATTCCATCTTTTCCTCCTGTCATACCAGGTCTGGAAGAGTAGTGTTTATTCAAGAGAGTTGGGCGAGTGCAATGAGCCAATACGAATGACTACTACCCTTCAAAAATTGGTGTCAGATGTCCGATTTAATGTAGCAGACGTTCGATACTCAGCCCCACCGCCTTTTGCACTGGCTCGCTCAAGCCGATTCGCAGTTCCTCGCAACTTTCGGGCTGGCAACCCAGGATATAACTGTGGGGCGGCAGCACGCCCAGTGCTTTAGCCATAATCATAGTCTTGGATGGTGTTGCCAGGTGCATATCGGCCAGAAAAGTATTGCGCTGCTCAAAAACCGATTGATTTGCTTCAGGTACTTGTGGTTCCAGTAGATAGATTGTACCGGGTTCGCCGCCCCGCTCTACCGCGTCTACTATAAAAAGTACCTCGTAGCCATCCAAAAGTTCCTGTACCAGATTAATCCCGCCGATACCGATTTCCACCACCTTGACGTTAGCGGGCAGGTCTGGCCTTTGAGCCAGTTCTTGCACTACCGCTATCCCAAAGCCATCATCGGCGTGCAACACATTCCCTACCCCGGCCACCAGCACTCGAAATTGGCTGGCGGTAGTAGTTTTATTGGTTAAAGCAGTTTCGTTTAGCTCTGGCTGCTCCATCTCTAGTGGCCTGCTGCGACTGGCGCAACGTTAAGGGCAAGCTGGATTTCACCGTTCCTGACCGCCACCGGAATTACTGCTAACCCGCTCAAATTAATGCCGTCCAGTCGCTTGCCAGTCCGGGCATCGTAAACGCAATTATGCCAGGGGCAATGCAATTTTACGCCTTCCAAATGGCCGGAGCTGAGTGGGAGGAGGGAGTCGGGGCAGACGTTCTGATAAGCGTAAATCTCGTTTTCAACATTACAAAGCAGGATTCGCGCCCCTTCCAGTTCCACCGCTTTGAGCGTCCCCGGTGGAATATCCTCAAGTGGCCCAACCAGGGTAAATACGGGTCGTTTCAGGGCTGCCGCCTGGTTAGAGCTTACCATCGGCAAGAAGCGTTTAGTGGAGGGCTGGGCCGGTTCGTGAACTTCGATAGATTGGAAAGCCTCAAAGCCATCCTTTAAGGCCGTTTCTATGACCCGTTTGAGCGTTACCGCCGAGGCACTACAGCCGTTGCACGACCCGCTCAGGCGCAGATGCACCACGCCCTCTTCTACCTTTAGCACTTCTACCGCCCCACCGTGCGCCGACAGGTAAGACCGGGCTGTGTCGAGGGCCATTTCCACCTGCACCAGCGGTTCGACGGGCGCGAGGTCATAGAGCGTTAGCAGGGTATTTACCACTGGGTCTTGCAACAACGTTTCGTAACGGTCAGCTGGCAGACTTTCAACCAGTCGGCCCAACCCCTGACGGTGCAAAGCATCCACCAGGGCTAAGAGTTCCATTACTCGGTCGCGCACCTGTTCATCGGGGTGCTGCTCAAAGATTTGTACCAAATAATCCAGCCGTCGGGTTATCTGTTCGATAGATTCTTCCGATTCTTCCAGAATATTCTCGGTCATAATCTAATTTATCCAATCCAGGCCAGCTTCTAAACCGAAGCTGCGACGGTACTACAATGAATACAGCTATCGCGGGGCTGGTCTTTACAGTGCGGGCAATCCGGGGCGCATTCGCCGTGTCCCTGATTCACTAAATCGGCAAATTCGTCGGCGAAACGTCGCGCCCCTTCCCTCGCCCCAAACGGAGTAAAGCTATAATGTGGGCGGGCGGTATCACTTTCGCGTTTCAAGTAGCCTTCTTCTGCCAGACTTTCCAGTTGAGCGTGCAAAAAAGCCTCGTCCACCAACAGAAAAGTCGTCAAATCCTGGGCCGCCACCATATCACCAAAACCCTCACCCTTATACCAGTACATCACCTGCAAAATTTCGTCGCGCCAGTAAAGCGCATCAAGAGGTTGGTCTGACCCGTTCTTTTCGTTTACATCCTTCATGAAGTATGCCTCCACTTAGTAAAAGGCTCAGTACTAAAATTTTCTAATGGCGCTAAACTCGCCTGACGGAGCGTTTCAATCAGATGGGGAATTGCGGTCTGCACCGGGGGACTATATTCCTCGCCCCAATCTTCGTCACGTGGTTCTAGCTCTACTATTACCACCAGGGCAGGCCAGATCGCAAAATGACCGCCAATAATTAACAAATTATCCAGGCTAATCACGCCCGTGACCGCTTCCGAGACCCGCTCCTGAATTTCGTCCGGGCTGGGCAACTGCCCGTCCCAACGGTAGCAATAAATCTGGCCGGCTTCGCGCTCCCGCTTCACGCTGCCAAAAAGAATCACCCGTTCGTAAGGAAGCGCTTCCCGAAAGCGGTGGACGGCTGCGATTGGCCCGCCGGGGCTGAGGTCGTCAATTTCAACCCCGCCAGGCCAGTTCAGCCGTTTGAGTTCCGATACAAGTTCCGGCCCAACCGACATATCGCGCAAGAAGCGGTAGCCGACTCCACCAATAAAAACCCGTCTGGTCTCGTCCTGGCTCATCCCCGCTTACTCATTTATACCACAGGCACAGGTATTGACTTCGCGAGAAACTACCTTATCCGTCCCATCCACATAAATATGAGTGGTGCAGGGCATACAGGGATCGAAACTGCGAATCGCCCTGAGTATATCTATGCCTTTGTAATTACTCGCGTCGGAGAATTTCTCCAGAATCGGGGTACTCAGCACCGCCTGCTCGTATGGGCCGGGTACTCCCCAGGGGTCGCGGGGCGAAGCGTTCCAAGTCGAAGGCGTATTAATCTGGTAATTTGAAATCTTGCCATCGTCTACCACCAGATGATGCGTCAAGAAGCCCCGACCTGCTCCCCAGAACCCGACCCCGATTTGAGTTCCCTTGCGCGGCAATTCAAAGGGCGTGCTGACCTGAGTCTTGCCTTCTTTGAGCAAATCCATGCCACGCTGCCAGTTATCAAATGCTACCATGGTGGTATAGGCCACGCAATAAGCGCGGGCGCGGTTGCGCTCGAAGGCGTTCCAATCGTTAGGAATCTTCCATTCTACGTCCAGCATTGGCTGTTTGGCCCTGGGCAGATGCACAATCAGACTCCTCCCGGTGGATTCCATAAAGCGAGAGTTCGGCATCTTTTTAGCCGCCGCCGTAATCCACAGGCGGGCATAAGCCCCGGCTTCCATTGGTACTCTATCCCAGCGCGGCGCGGTGTCCCAGGTGTAGCGCTCTTTCCAGTTCTGACCGCTCGGCTTGGGTTTGGTATCCTTGTTCCAGGCGTGGAAAGGACTTAAAGGCGCACCCGCCGGGTCGGTTTTGAAGCGGTGGGTATCCCACTGCTCGTAGTAAGAGTGTTCAATAAACTCTTCCACCCCGATATTGAGGTCTTGTAGGCGGGTCGTAACCAGTTCGCCATCGCGGACTACCCCAGGAGTAGACCAGCGTTTTTCGCCCCAGTCGTTGCAATTTTCGTAACTGGCATCGTAAGCGTCGGGGTCATCCCAAACTCCGGTGTCAATCATATTTTTGTCACGCGCTCCGACCTGGCGATAACGCGGGTCGGTATCATAAAAGAACTCGGTCAGGTCATCCCAGATAGCTACCGTCTTCTTGGAATAATCGAAGAACTGGGTCAGGCGAGCATACACCTCGTTGAAAGTCTGGAGCGTGATAGTGGTGCTGACCCCGCCCGGTACAACCGTTTCGGGGTGAGGATATTTGCCGCCCAACAGTACATAAGCTTCACGGGCCACCCGCGTCATATTTAACGCTTCCAGGTAAAGTTTGCCAGTGAGTGGGTTCATATCCTGCATCAAATCGCCCATGGTGGAATAGCCATGCACATTAGAACCGGGGGCAGGGGTATGCCAGGCCCGCTCCATAATCTCCGGGTTGCTAGGCTCTACCAAAGCCTGGGAGTAGTCCGGCCCAGCCAAAAGAAAGAGATGTAACGGGTGGTCATAAAGGTATTCCAGGGCTAAAAGCATATTCCTGACTACAATCCCCAGCGGCGGCGGTTGGAGACCGAAAGCCATTTCCATTGCTTCGGCGGCCACCGTAGCGTGTACCCCGCCACAGACCCCGCAAGCCCGACTGCTGATGAAAATCGCATCACGGGGGTCGCGGCCCTTGAGGATTATTTCATAACCCCGAAAGAGGGTTGCCATCGAATTTGCCCCCAAAACTTTGCCTTCTTTGAGGTCAACCACGCTATGAAAGGCCAATGCCCCGGCTACCCGTGTCACCGGGTCGAAATCCACCGATTTGATATGACCATTCTTTGCCAATAGTTCGCGCAATTTATCTTCTTCGGTAGCGAGAGATTTAGTTTCGTAAAGGTAAGGATTACGCGCTCCTTCCTTTAGATGAGCCTGACCCTGCTCATCAAATTCAATCGGCAAATTTTTGAAGCACATATCTGTCGTAGTTCCTCTCTATTGCTAATTTAGCCTCGCACCAATTGGATAACTTTTTGCAAATTATGGTCAACCGCTCCCAGTTTAT
>JBBQXW010000299.1:0-9271 GCA_038209275.1 Chloroflexia bacterium
TGGGCGCGAGGGTCGTAATCTTCCAGCTTGAGGGCTTCCAAAAATCCGGCAACATCAGTGGTATGCGCTGCCAGTTGCTCTTCGTGGAAAAATAGCGTGTTGGCGCTGCCGGTGGCGGCGGCTTCATCGCTCAAAATATCAACGTGGTTAAGCACATCCTGCTTGTGTGGCAAAGTCAGATTCAGCCCCAGGAAATTTTCTTGGCGCACTTGAAAGATGAACGCGGCAAGCGCGGCTGGCTCGACTTCCCATTTTTCGTAGCGATGCGGCAAATTATGATACTCGAATGCCACATTCTGAAAAGACGGCGAAAGCGTATGCGCTATCGGGTGTCCGATGACCCCAACCGGGCGAGGCGTGCCATCGGGTCGGTAAAGGTGTGCATGTGGTTGTTGTGTTTGGCTCATGAGAGCTAACTCCCCAAATATTTTTTAATATTAGCGTTATGTTCTTCTATAGTTTTGGCGAAAGCGTGACTGCGTTCGCGGTCTCCCGTAGCCACGAAAAAGATATAGTCAGTGGTAAATGGCTCGGTAGCCGCCTGAAGTGCTGCCAGACCAGGGTTGCAAATCGGCCCTGGCGGAAAACCAGTCACTTTGTAAGTATTGTAAGGCGAGTCAATCTGCAAATCATCTTTGCTCGGCACCGCCCACCATTTGCTAAAGTTAGGGTCTTTGGCAGCCAGAGCGGTATCCCTGGCCCATTGCACGGTTGGGTCGGTTTCCAGCTTCATATTTTTGCTGAGGCGGTTATAGAAGACGCTAGAAATAACTCCGCGTTCGTCTTCTTTCGCCGCTTCCCGCTCGATAATCGAAGCCAGTACGACCACTTTGTAAATACCTGGGCCTTCGCGGGCTTTCTGTCGCAGCGTGGCGTTGTATTGTTCGCCAAAGCGCCGCAGCATCATTTCGACAATCTGCTTCTCGTCGAAGCTGGCGGGTATGCGATAAGTATCCGGGAACAAGAAGCCTTCAACCGAAGCGCCGGGCGGTTTGTCGTTCAGGAAACCAAATTGCCAGTCTTCTTGACTGACGGCGGCGATAAATTTATTCTTGTCCCAGCCCTTTTGGGCAAACATCGCGGCAATCTGTTCTAGCCGCAGCCCCTCAATAATGGTCACGTCGCGGTCATTCAGGCGGGCTTTGCTCAAATTCTCCAGCACTTCGTCTACCGTCATATTGCGCCGCAATGAAAAATCGCCCGCTTGCACCTTCTGTTCGGCATTAAGCAGTCTGGCCCGAATACGGAAGACGAAGGTGTTGCGTATCAAGTTTTTCTGTTGCAAATTATCGGCAACCGTCGCAAAGCTTTCCCCCGAATTGACCCGGAATGGCACGCTATCTTCCTTAACACTGGGCCTGGCTCCCAGTTCAAAGACAAAATAAATACCAACTCCAACCGCAACCACTACTACCACCATGAGCAGACCAAAGATAATCTTGAGGATACTGCCAACCAGACCAGACATTAATTGCACGCCAGGTACTCCTTATTATTGCCAGTTCACCCGAACCAGCCTTAGTTCTAACACCATTCTAATCAAAGTTTCAAGTTTTTCTTTTGAAAATTTTTGCAAAAATTTTCAAAAGAAAAACGAAATTCGGCCTTTATTTGAATGATATTAGTCTCAGTTCGCTTCAAGGTCATTACCTGTAGACCCAGGTTTTGACCGAGTTATAGTTATGTCTTCAACTATTTGGCCCATTGTAGCAAAGCCGCCCTAAAAGGGCAAGCAGGGAAAGGAACGAGGAGAAGGAGAAGTGATTGTTCTGTAGGATGCTGCTCCGTCAGCTGATTTTCCATTGGCGGAGCAATGTCATACAGATTCCTTCCTTCTCCTTCTCCTCTTTCCTTCTCCTTACTTCAAATTGCCTTTGAGCAATTCGCGGGCGATGACCATGCGCTGAATTTCCGAAGTGCCTTCATAGATACGCATTACGCGCACGTCGCGGTACATACGCTCAATCGGCAATTCTTTCATGTAGCCCATGCCGCCGTGAACCTGAACGGCCCGGTCAGCGACCCGGCCCACCATTTCGCTGGCAAAGAGTTTGGTCATCGCGCACTGCTTGCTAACTTTTTCGCCCTGGTCGAGCCGCCAGCAAGCGTTGTAGAGCATTTGCTGCGAGGCGTAAAGCTCGGTGGCGCTATCCGAAAGCATCCACTGGATGCCCTGATTGACCGCGATAGGATTACCAAAGGCCACCCGGTTTTTGCTCCACTCCACGCTCATTTCCAGCAAGCGTTGGGCGATACCGCAAGCCGATGCCGCGACGTGCAAACGTCCCTCGTCCAGCGTCTCCATTGCAATCTTGAAGCCATTACCGACTGTACCCAGCACCATTTCGTCCGGCACAAAACAATCGGTAAAGACCAGTTCGGCGTGGTGATAAGGCTTGCTGCCCATCGTCTCCAGTATTTGCGCCACCTCAAAGCCGGGCGTGGGTCGCTCGACCAGAAAAGCGGTAATACCGCCCCGCGATTTCTTCTCGCGGTCAGTAACCGCGATAACGGTGTAGAGGTTGGCGGTTGCGCCGTTGGTAATATAGAGCTTGTTACCGTTTAATTTCCAGCCGCCCGGTACTTTGGTGGCGGTAGTCTGGATATTGGCGGCATCGCTGCCCGCCTGCGGCTCGGAAAGGGCAAAAGCCGTAACAATCTCGCCCGACACGATGCGCGATAGATAGCGGTCTTTGTGTTCCGGCGTGCCATTACTCAAAATAGCGTGCGACCCTAAACCGTTGGCAATCGCCAGTTCTTCGGTAAAAGCCGGATGCGCCTGGGCCAATTCTTCCAGAATAGAGCAGTAGGCCAGTTGGCCCAACCCCATGCCGCCATATTCTTCCGGGGAGGTGATGCCATAGTAGCCAAGTTCGCGCAATTGTTTGAGGGCGCTCTGTGGCACTTCGCCGCTTTTGTCTACGGTTGCCTCCAATGGAATCAAGGTTTTATGCACAAATTCGTGGGCCGCTTGCTTCATTTCGACTATTTCTGAGGGCAGGTTGTAATCCATAAAAATTCTCCTCCGCTTTGAGTTTCGATTTTCAAGTTTCGAGCAATCAATAGGTTGGTCTTATAACAAAATATCTGCTTACTGATTATACTACAAAAGTTGTCAGTCATCAGTTTTCAGTTTTTATTAATTTGCCATTCTTTGCCGAGCGGTTTAAAATGTAACAATGTACAGGGTTAATTGCTCTGTTCAATATTTTTAGCGCACTCGTTTCTAGTAGTCCGTTTATTGTAGAGGTCGTAACAGAAGCGGTTGACATTAGAGCTATGGAAATCTTCGCGCTAGTAATGGCGCTGGTAGGGTTAGTTTGGTTTGTAGGGGCAATCCCGGCTATTGCTAAAAGCTGGAACACTGCCCCTAAATATTACAATGTGGCTCGATTACTCTTGCCTACCCTGATAGTGGGGGTGTTTTTGCCGCGCCTGTTTATAGTGGGCTTCCCGGCAAATTATCCCTGGACGTTCTGGTTGATGATTTTGCTGCTCTTCTACATTTCCGGGTCGGTTCTTTTTTATCTTTACCGCGAACCAGGCGATTATACCCCACGCCCGGTAATGGGCAAAGCCGGTGAAATTCAATTGCTGACCCAAAACGGCGAATTGTTGCCGATGGTTGACCATCGGCTAGATGAAACCGTACAGATACGCCCGGCCCAATCACAAGATTTAATCGGCGTAGGCGAGGTGTTTGCCCAGGTATTCGGGCATACTTTCGATTTATCGTTCGGGCCAGACCGTCGGCGCAACAGCCGGATTTTAGCCGATTTGCTCACCCTGAAAATTAAAGAACTGCTGGTGGCGGTAGCAGCACGCGACGAGGTAGTCGGGGCGGTCTGGCTCGATTTGGCAGCAACGGATGTGCCAAAGGCCGAGCCGAAAATAGTTCACCCAATTATGCGTAAATATATGGGCTGGTGGGATGCCTTTTATTTTGCCAATCTCGGCGTACCCGGCATGATGGCGGTACGGGCCAACCGGGAGCAGGGCTACATTCAATGGCTAGGCGTGCGCCCGCAGTGGCAGGGCCACCACGTCGCCCGCAAGCTGATGGAACAGGCCGAAGAACTTTCGCGGCAGGCCGGAAAAAAGACCCTGGCTCTGCACACCGAACGAGCCAACAAACCGGCCCGCGCCCTCTACGAACACCTCGGTTTTGCCGAAAAAGGCGCTTTCCGCTTCGGCCCGCGTGTCTTCTATGTCAAAGATTTATAGTTTTGAACCCAGAAAAATTCACCACAGAGGCACGGAGACACGGAGAATTTTAAAGTAAATTACCTCCTAAACAAAGCCAGGCTTCTGTGGGAGCGAGCTTCTGCTCGCGATTTGCCCTTACCACGACATGAAATCGCGAGCGGAAGCTCGCTCCCACAGGGGTTAATTGAGTGACAGAAGTAGT
The DNA here is from genome assembly GCA_038209275.1 of Chloroflexia bacterium. Lineage (GTDB taxonomy): Bacteria > Chloroflexota > Chloroflexia > Chloroheliales > Chloroheliaceae > L227-5C. The sequence continues at coordinate 4,409 of JBBQXW010000299.1, forward strand.
AAAAACTGTCCCTGAATAAGTTCTTTAACTTCACCGGGGCCACGCATGTGCAGCCAGATGGCGCTCTGTGCTGGCTCGAAGACCAGTTCAAAGCGGAAGAACTGGCAACAACTTCGCTCGGCTAGAATGAAATTAAATAACTGGGTGGCGTATTCATCTGTTCCGGCGAAACGGAAGGCGTAGCCGTCTTCTAGCTCATGCCGCTCCTGGCTGCTGCCAAAAAGTTTGTGTATATGCTGCTCCCGTTCAGGTCGCGCCGCCTCGGTTAGCGTACAAACCAGGGGTAATTCGGCAAATTCAAGTTTTTGGGTCTGGCTCATTTTTCTTTTTCCTTTCTCTATAAATAGCTGGCAAGATTTGTCCTGCTATGGTATTGTAATAGTTAAAGTGAACTTTAAGTCAAGAGGCGACATGTGAATGGGTGCGCGTCAGTTTTTTGCGCCAGGGTCAAGCCAACCCGGACGTGAACGTCCGGGCTAAGAATAAGCCAGTTCAACTGTTTTTAGCCCGGACGTTCACGTCCGGGTTTTGCAAAAAATTGACGCGCACCCCATGTGAATTTAATCTAGCACTAATCCGAAAGGGCAAAGAAAGATGGAAGGGCTAACGATTGGCGAAGTGGCGAACAGGGTAGGGGTACAACCGTCCGCACTGCGCTATTACGAAAGTGCCGGTATTCTGGAAGCGCCCCGGCGAGTAAACGGGCAACGCCGCTATGACGTAACCGTGCTGAACCAACTGGCGATTATCCAGACGGCCCAGCGCCTGGGCTTTACCGTAGCCGAGATTCGGACGCTTTTTTATGGGTTTGAGGCGGCAACTCCGGCTTCGACACGCTGGCAAACGCTGGCCCAAAGTAAGCTAATCGAGTTGGAAGCACTAATCAGGCAGGCTCAAAAAATGAAGGAAATGCTAAAGGAAATCGAAAAATGCGGCTGCTTGAATTTGGAGGAATGTGGGCAGCTATTAAAGCAAAGCGATAATTAGCTACTGCAAGCTCACGTTGGCGGCAAGGCGACGGGGAACGGGTTCGCCATCATCGGCTTCAAGGTTGGCAGTAGTGACCACAATAACGCTCATATCGTCTTGCGGGCGGCGACGGTCTTGTACAATAGCAAGCTCAAGTACTTCATCAGCAAGGCTTTGGGCTTCAATACGCGAGATTGGACGGCATAATATATTATGTAAAGTTAACGGTACATCCAGCTTTGCATCGTAGCGCAAGCCCGCGCCGCTAATGCCATCGCTGAAGGCGACCACGATTAGCCCCGGCTCAAGCTCAATTTCGCGAACAACCGGGCGGGTGCGCGGGTAAATTCCAATCGGTACGGCAGGTTCATCCAGGCTGGTAATTTCAAGTTGAACTTCCGGCGCGGTTTCTAAAGTTAAAACCGTTCGGCGGATTAAGTAAGCAGGTTCAGGATTGTTACGAGTAATAACCAGGCTGCGAGTGGTGAAATCGGCGGTGATGAGGTTGAGCGTAGCCGACACCTGCCCGTGCCGGTAGGCGTAAAGATGGTCGCTGACCGCCCGCGCCACTGCGCCATCGCGCACGCCTTCTTTGAGCAAAGCCACGCAACGGCTGGTGACAAGCTGGCTCAAGGTTTTGGCATTGCGCCCACTCCCCTGCCCGTCCGCCAGCACCAACGTAAAACCGCCGGGTGCGGTTGGTCGCTCGACTAGCTCGACGGTATCCCCGCTCTCCCGGCTGGCGTATTTATTCACTTTTGCTGCTGCAAACTGAATGTCTAGCATAGAATTTAGTTGTCAATGGGTATACGTCAATTTTTAGGCAAACTCGACCATGAATGGTCGGGCTAAAAACTGTCAGCTCATTTATTTTTAGCCTGACCATTCATGGTCGGGTTCGCGTTATCTTGGTGCAAAACCCTGACGCTCACCCCTTTTCCTCAACTTGAAAGATAAAGCCGCATCGGTTATAATAGGGCTACTTAGGACGGGCCTATGGCGCAGCGGTTAGCGCAATCGACTCATAATCGACAGGTCGCAGGTTCGAATCCTGCTGGGCCCATCTTTCCTAAAATCCCCTCGAACGCTTTCTTCACTTTGATTATAACACTCGTGAGAACCTGTTTCATGATGCGGTGGTGGCTCAAAGAGGCAAGCCCGATTGGGTTCAATAAATTGAATCCCTACCCATTTTAAAACAGATTCTATGGTAGCTGCTCACCACACAAACCGTAGACGCTAAATTATGAACTTTACCTATTAAATCCGTGTATCGAAGCGGTATTGGCTCATTGCATTCGCCCTTGAACGCTAAGACAGCTCAAGCGGGTCATAGACGGATTATTTAGGTAAAGTTCATAATTTAGCTTTGTCTCCGTGTCCCCGTGTCTCCGTGGTGAATCTTTACTCAGAGCGGCCTTCACTCAGGGCAACCAGCAAACCATTGAGTCGGTTTACGAAGCCTACCGGGTCTTCCAGTTGCGTGCCTTCGCTGAGTACCGCCTGATCGAACAGAATATGCGTCCAATCGCCAAAGCGCTCCTCGTTAGTTACGGCTTGCAATTTGTGGAGCAAAGGATGCTGCGGATTTATCTCAAAAATCGGCTTATCGTTGGGAATGGCTTTTCCGGCAGCTTTGAGCAAACGCTTGAAAGTCACATCCAGGTCTTGTTCATCCACCACCAGACAGGCGGGCGAAGTCGTCAGCCGATTAGTGACGCGCACCTCTTTGACTTTATCGCCCAGCGCCACCTTGATGCGTTCTACCAGTCCTTTGGCTTCATCGGCGGCTTTCTGATGCTCCTCTTTCTCCTGCTCATCTTCCAGCTTATCGAGGTCAATTTCGCCCCGGCCCACCGACTGAAGTTGCTTGTTATCGAAATCCAGCAGATTCGAGACCAGCCAGTTATCCACAATGTCGGATAGCAGCAACACTTCGATACCCTTCTTGCGGAAGATTTCCAGAAGCGGGCTGTTCTTGGCCGCCGCAAAAGTATCCGCCACCACGTAATAAATCTTGTCCTGCCCTTCCTTCATCCGGCCCACGTATTCTTCCAGCGAAACGGTTTGTTTCTCGTCGGGAGAAGCGGTGGTGGTAAAGCGGAGCAGTTTGGCGATAGCGTCCTTGTTGGTCTGGTCTTCGGCGATACCTTCCTTGAGTACCTGCCCGAATTCCTGCCAGAAAGTAGCGTATTTCTCCGGCTCTTTGGTGGCTAAATCTCTCAGCAGGCCCAGCACTTTCTTGACCGACCCGGCCCGAATGCTCTCGATAATCTTGTTGTGCTGCAAAATCTCGCGGGAGACATTCAAGGGCAAGTCGTTCGAGTCAATTACGCCGCGCACAAAGCGCAAGTAGCCCGGCATCAACTGCTCGGCATCGTCCATAATAAAGACCCGCCGCACGTAGAGCTTCACGCCGTGCCGCCGCTCCCGACTCCACAAATCGAAGGGGGCTTGCGACGGAATATAGAGCAGCAAATTGTACTCGTATTTGCCTTCCATCCGGCTATGGACGTAAGCCAGCGGGTCGGTGAAATCGTGGGCGACGTGCTTATAAAATTCTTTGTATTCGTCGTCGGTGACTTCGCTTTTGGAGCGCGCCCACAACGCCGAAGCCCGATTGACAGTTTCGTCCTGAGCCTCGGCTTCTTCGGTCTGTCCTTCGGCCTTCATGATAATCGGTAGGCTGATGTGGTCGGAATATTTGCGGATAATCGTGCGAAGCTGGTAGCCATTCAGCAAATCATCTTCGCCCTCGCGCAGGTGTAGCGTGACTTCCGTTCCCCGCGCAGCCTTCTCAACTTCCTCAATAGTATAATCGCCCTGACCATCCGACTCCCAGCGCACGCCCTGTTCCGACCCAAGCCCGGCGCGGCGGGTGGTCAGCGTCACCTTATCCGCCACAATAAAGGCGGAATAGAAGCCAACCCCAAACTGACCAATCAGGCTGGCATCCTTGCGCTGGTCGCCCGTCAGCGCCTTGAAGAACTCGCGAGTGCCGGAGCGGGCAATCGTGCCGATATTTTCAATTACTTCCTCACGGCTCATGCCGATACCGTTGTCCGAGACGCTAATCGTGCGGGCTTCTTTATCGTAAGCCACCCGAATTTTCAGGTCGCTATCATCACCATACAGCGACCCATCCGAAAGTGCCTCAAAGCGCAATCGGTCTACCGCATCGGAAGCGTTAGAAATTAGCTCCCGCAAAAAAATCTCTTTGTTGCTATAGAGCGAATGAATCATCAGGTCAAGCAGTTGCTTAACCTCGGCCTGAAATCCCAATGTTTCTTTTTTTTGTTCGTTATGTGCTTTTTCTTCGGTAGTCATGATTCTGGAACTGCCTCCACTATCAGATTTACTATATCTTCTCCACAATCCGGCTTGAATTTTGGGAACTAGCTTGAATTTGAATTCAAAGTTGCTCTGCAAAAGGCCAATCTCCCCGGCTTATTGAGAAGACAGGATTTGCTCAAAATTGATTTTGTAGCAGTATTATACAATGATTTTCTAGCTTTTGAAAATTTTGCAAAATTTTCAAAAGCTAGAAAATCATTGAAATTAAAACTCGGTGGCGCTGTTGAAATTAAAGCGGGCAAGTTTCAGGGCTGGAACGGTATAGCCCATCGCCCCATCAAAGCCGATTTGCAAACGGCGTTCACGGCTCAGGCTTTGCACGCCGTTCAGGGCTTCGACGGCACTCTGGGTAAAGCGAAAATTCTTGGCTGGGCCGACAATTTCGCCGTTTTCAATCAAAAAAGTGCCGTCGCGGGTCATGCCAGTGAGGATAGCCTTATCTGGCACAAGCGGGTTGACGTAGTGAAAGCGCGTAACCCATAGGCCGCGTTTGGTATTTTTGAGCATTTCGGCTTTGCTGCTATCGCCCGCCTCCATAAA
>JBBQXW010000300.1:0-9258 GCA_038209275.1 Chloroflexia bacterium
CTTTTCGTAAATTATATCGCTATCGTCGCCGACCTTTTTCCAGTTTACACTTGCCATTTATCTTTTCTCCTAAAATTTATTAACCACAGATGAAATGCAGGAACACAGATGAACACAGATTAGCACCACCTTTCGGGCGTAAACACGGATTTTTTTATATTTAATAATCCTGCTCGTTGCCCCAGAAGTAGTAGCGATTTCAATCGCTTTTCCTTCGCGCTCAACCGAAAAGCGATTGCACCCAGTGGCCCGATTGGGCAAATCGCTACTACTAAAACCAGAGTCTCAAACTCAAAATTCCTCTGTGTCCTCTGCGTCCTCTGTGGTTCAAACTAATCCTAAAATTCATCTGTGTTTACGCCCGTAGGGTAAATGTTCATCGGTGGTTAAAAACTGATTTACTATTCTATCAAATTCTTCTGGTCGCTCCAAATGGGCCGCGTGACCTGCTCCTGGGATTATCGTATGGCTGGCATTTGGGATGGCTTCTTGCATGTGCCGGGCGATGGTACAAAATTTTGGGTCGAGTTCGCCCGTTATCAAAAGCGTTGGCATAGTCAATTTATCCAGTATATCCCAAAATGACGGTTGCACGCCCGTTCCCAGCCCACGCAAACTATTAACCAGACTACGAGGATTATTCTTTAGCCGGGTAGCGCGTTGGGAGGCACGAACTTCTTCCGGCAATTGCGCCTGACTTTGCCAGAGCGGTAGCTTTTCCCAATAATCCACGAACGCCTCGATACCGTCACGTTCGATGCGGTCAGCCAGCGCGTTATCGCTTTCGGTGCGGACGCGACGTTCGGCAGCATCACTTAAACCGGGCGAAGCACTTTCCAGCACCAGATGTGTAATACGTTTTGGCGCAGCCAGCGCAATAGCCAGTGCCATCCGCCCGCCCATCGAATAACCCAATAGCGCCGTTTTTTCAATTCCCAGCTTGTCCAGGATTGTCAGAAAATCGGCGATTACGTATGACATATCATAACGGGTCGGGTCGTTCGGCGCATCGGAAAGCCCATGCCCCAGCGCGTCAATCGCAATCACCCGGTGCGTCTCGGCAAATTTTGCAAAATGCTGCCCCCAACCTGTCGCGCTTCCCGTAAACCCATGCAGCAAAATCAGGGCCGGGCCTTCCCCTGCCACTTCAACATTAGTTTTGACCCCGTTAATTTCCAGCCGTTCCGCCATTAATTCTTCTCAATCTGAAAGCTTTAGCCACCTTTGTAAGATAGTGGTAAGCGCGCTCGGCACTCAAGGCCGAGCTACACAGCGTAAATCCACTGAAGGGATTAAAATACCCGTCTGTTGACACAATTACCAGCCCCTTTAGTGGGCTTTGGCTTCGTAGCTCGGCCTCGGCCCGTAGGGTTGCCCTGTGGGTAAGCGCCGAGTTACCTCTTGCCAAACCTTAACACCACAACCCGATAAATAATTACAATCCTATAAAATCTCCGTGCCTCTGTGTCTCCGTGGTGAATTTCCTCTGTGTCCTCTGCGTCCTCTGCGGTGAAAATTCAGCTTCTCACGAATAACAACTTCTCACTCACCGCTGACCAGATTTCGCGGTGCTGCGTGACATTTTTGGCCCGGTCAGTCGGTACTTCGATAATGTTCAGGCCATCCGATTGGGTAGCGTTTTGAAGGGCCGAGCGAAACTCGTCCCAATTCGTTACGCGCTGCCAGTTTGCGCCATAAAGCGCAGCGGCGTGCTGAAAAGCGAGGCCGTGCGGCGTGCCGAAAAGCTGCTCGAAATTATCGGGGAAATTCGCCTGGGGCAAGAACGAAAAGATACCGCCACCATCGTTGTTCAGCAAAATTATGGTAGCGTTCAACTTGTGCAATTTTGCTGCCAGCAGCCCGTTCATATCGTGATAAAAGGATATGTCGCCTAGCACCAGCACGGTTGGGGCAGTCGTCGTCGTACTTGCTCCCAGCGCACTCGACACCAGTCCGTCAATTCCGTTCGCGCCCCGGTTGCCCATAATTCGCACCGTCCGTTCGCTGCTCATGAAAAAAGTATCCAAATCGCGCACTGGCATACTGTTGCCGACATACAAAATTGCTTCGTCCGGCAAAAGCTGCGACAACTCGGCAAAAACCTTGCCTTCGGAAAGCTCCTCGCACTCCGCCATCTTCTCGGCAATCGCTGTCGCCGTCCGCTCCGCCACCCTATGCCAGCTTTGCCACCAATCGTGGTCACGCTTGATACGGTCTAACCAGTCCAACGTCATCACGCAAAACGTTTCAGGGTCAACGTGCAACATTTGCGCCGCCAGCCCGGTTGGGTCTTCCCAGCCGTCCCCCCCGTCAACCACCCAGGTTTCGGCTTGCGAATGGCGCTTCAAAAATAGTAAAAGCGGCTTTGAGGTCGGCATTGCCCCAAAGCGCAACACAAAATCCGGCGCTAACTGCTCACTAATCTTGCTATCGCGCAAGAAAGCGTCGTAATTATCAATTACCTCATCTTCCTTGTCAGGGTAATTTCGCAAGCCCGAAAGCGGGTCAGCCAAAACGGGCCAACCCGACCAACGAGATAGCTCAGTAATGGCGCGGTGTACCTTTTTGTTTTGTTCACTGAGAGGGCCGACCACAATAATGCCACGCGGATGTTTCACCAGGGCGGAGAGCATTCCGTGTGTATCCTCCGGCCAGCGCCGCGCCGCTTGCTCCCTCGCCAGATAAGGCTTGCCATCAGGCCGACCATACCAGGCCACCAAATCGCGCTTCTCAATCGGTGGCATTGGCTGACCAATTATCGGCGCAGGAACGAGCGGCTCGCGCAAAGGAAAATTAAGATGAACTACCCCGGCGGGCGCACCCGTTGCCATCGCCATTGCCCGGCCCGCCACCGTCCGACTGTAGCGCAAAACCTCATCGCTGGCTTCCGGCAGAGCCATTTCCATAAACCAGCGCGTGTACACCCCGTAAATCCTTAGCTGGTCAATCGCTTGGGGCGCGCCAATATCGCGCAGTTCGGGCGGGCGGTCAGCCGTCAGAACCAAAAGCGGCACTCTGGATTGGTGCGCCTCGACCACTGCCGGAAAGAAATTTGCTGCCGCCGTCCCGGAAGTACAAACCAGTGCCACCGGGCGACGGGCCGCTTTCGCCATCCCCAGCGCAAAAAACGCCGCCGAACGCTCATCCAGGTGCATCCAGAGCTTGATGCTGCCCTGCCGCGCAAAGGCATAAGCTAACGGCGTGGAGCGTGAACCGGGACAAATCACCACATCGGTCAGGCCACTGCGGGCCAGTTCGTCCACAAAAGCATCCAGGTAAGCGTAAGTCGGGTTCTCAGGTTCTCTCATTTTACTAATTACAACCTTTTATAATTCGGTAGGGGTTTGATTCATCAAACCCAATTCGGGCGCAATAAATTGCGCCCCTACGATGCCGCTTCTAATGCCGATAGCATCGCCCGCAGTTTCACGCAAGACTCTTTGTATTCGTTATCCGGCGTAGAGTCGGCGACAATACCGCAACCAGCGAAAAGCGTCGCACCCTGTTCATCCAGTAGAGCCGAGCGAATGGCAACCACAAATTCACCTTCGCCGCGTCGGTCTACCCAACCTAGCGGCGCACCGTACCAGCCCCGGTCAAGACCCTCATGTTCACGAATAAATTCCAGCGCCTCGACACGGGGATAACCACCTAGCGCGGGGGTAGGGTGCAACGCCTCCACCAGTTTCAAAATCGTGCTGCGTTCGCGCAAGCGCCCGACAATCGGCGTATACAAATGCTGCAAGTTTCGCAATTTCAAAAGGCGCGGCGGTTCGCCCAGGTAGAGCGAGACGCAAATTTTTTTCAAAGCCGCATATATTATGTCAACTACAATTGCGTGTTCGGCCTGATTTTTCTCGCTATGCAAAAGCTCCTGGCCTAGCCGCTCATCTTCCTCCGGCGTTGCGCCGCGTCCGATAGTTCCGGCTAAACCCGCCGTCCGTACCTGTCCATCGTGCAATTGTACCAACCGCTCCGGCGTTGCGCCCACAAACGCCCGGCCTTCTCGCGCTACTGCGAATACTGTTGCATCGGGAAAATTGCGCCGCAATTGTTCCAACACAGCGCCCGCCTCAAACGGATTTTGGGCTACCACCCGTACTTCTCGCGCCAGCACTACTTTCTGAAAATCGCCTTTGTGCATCTGGCGAACCGCTTCGGCAACTACCGCTTTCCATTCTTCGGCGGGTCGTATATCTTTCAGTTGCAGCGAATTTGAAGTATTTTCAAAAGAAAGCGCCGCCGGTTCGCGGTAGAAGTGCGCCGCTTGCCGGGCCAATACGTCCGCGTCGTCGCCAGTTTCCATTAGAGCGTTAATCGTCAGAAAAGTACCTTGCGCGGTGCGGGTCAGTTGCAAACGTGGCAGCACCAGTCGCCCATCACCAAAGCCTTCCCATAGTTCAGTCGAAGGCCGCATCGGGTCAAAGGCAAAGCCGCCCATCAAAATTGGCCCGGTTCCCCGTTCTTCCTGAACCGTTCCACCAATTACCGCGTCATCCAATAAGTTGTGCCAGGCCGCTTCCGCCTGCTCAAAACGCTGTTCGCCTTCCCCGCTTACAACATAGGCCGAACCCGAACCCGCTATTGCAAAATTATCCGCCGGATGTTCCCAATAAAAAGCGTTCACCCCGGCCTTCTGGCGCTCGGCAAAGAAATAAAGCGGGTCAGCTTCCGGCATAGCCTGAGTGTAACTCACCATGATGGCTTGCCCAGTCGCCGTAGCCCGCCGCACGCCTTCTTCAAACAACGGAGCTATTTTAGTCGCATCTATAGTAATTTCAGTTGCAATAGCCATTATATTCCTCGGTTTCTAGTTTCTGGTTTATAAGTTTCTAGTTTCTAGTTCTTAACTAGAAACTAGAAACTTATAAACCAATCCCGCGCCGCAATAATTCTCGCAACGGCACATAAACATCTTCCAGATTACCTTTGTTATCGTCTAAAACCCAGCGCGTCACTACCTCGTTCACCGCCCCGAACCAGGCGGTGCTGGCGATGCGAGTATCGAGCGGAGCAATATAACTTTGCGCCACCCCTTCATCCAGATATTGCTGGATTAAATCGGTAAAAGTAGCGTGCATTTCTAATAATTTCTGGTTAAATTCGCGCCCGGCACCGAGCGCCTCGACCAAAAAAAGGCGAGTCAGGTTGCGATGTCCGGCAAAAGTGTGTAACATAGTGGCGAGTGCGGCATCACCCTTTTTGGGCCATTCCGCTTCCGCTTCCATCGCTTTGGCCGCCCGCGATAGCAACAAATCGGCCATGCGGTCTAAGAGCGCCAGGAAAATGGCCTGCTTGTTCGGGAAATGGAAGTAAACGCCGCCTTTCGAGGTCTGCGAAGCGGTTGCAATATCGTCCACCGCCGCGTCGCGATAGCCTTTGTGCGAAAAAACTTCCAGCGCCGCTTCCAAAATCTTGCTTATTCGGTTTTCGGCTTTACTACCAGTTGCGCCCATCTTCTTTGCTACTCCGTTACTTCTTTTCAAAACCGACTGACGTGTCGGTTGTGCAAATTATATCAAATAGAACGTTTAAAATCAATAGAACAAGCCTTATCTTTTGGGGAACTTTTGCAAAAGTTCCCCAAAAGATAAGGCTTGGAATTAGATGTTTCGTACCTCAGCATGACGGAGGTACAGTTACCAATATTTAGGCATTTTGCTCTAAGCAGCCAGAACTGATCTTAATTTAGCTCTGGCCCTACTTGCAGCACTTTTTCTACTTGCTTCTCAGCAGCCGGGCGGCGCACTAACCGCATTTGCATCCCATGCTTGGGCCGCAGCGTCACAAATGGCTGAAGTTCAACTGGATGACCGGGAACAAGCCGAGGTTGCCATTTTTGGGCCAGCGTTGCTAACAGCAAAACGCCTTCCATCCAGGCAAACGGTTCGCCAATACACAAGCGTGGGCCACCACCAAAGGGAAAATAGCTAAACTTGGGACGCTGGGCCTGAGCTTCCGCCGTCCAGCGCTCTGGCTCGAATTTGTGAGGGTCGGGGAAATAGCGCGGGTCTTGGTGCATTACATACTGGCTCATCAGCACGATTGAACCAGCCGGAACAACGTAATCCTTTATCTTATACTCGCCTACCGCGCGACGGCCCATTGTATGCGCGGGTGGATATAGCCGCATCGCCTCCGATAATACCATTTCGGTATATTTTAGTCGGGGCAAATCCTCATAGGTGGGCAATCGGTCTCCCAGCACGGCCTCAAGTTCGGCCTGCATTTTCGCTTCGGCGGCGGGGTTTTGCGAAAGCAGATACCAAGTCCAGGTCAGCGCATTGGCAGTGGTTTCGTGTCCGGCCAGAAAGATAGTCATGGCCTCGTCGCGCAATTGCAAATCGTTCATGCTGCCGCCATCGCCCTCGTCATCGTGCGATAATAATAGCATCGAGAGCAAATCGCCCCGGTCTTCGCCACTCACCCGCCGCTCGTTAATCATACGATAGACCGTTTCATCCAATCTTGTCCGCGCTTTCTTAAAGCGGCGCACACTCGGTAAAGGCAGCTTTTCGATTATTTCGCTAAACGGTAACATCGCCAGCCCGTTGAACAACTCCATCGCCGCCGTTAGCGCCTCGCCAATCTCCGCCGCTTCATTTTCGACATCGGCATCGAACAAAGTTTTGCCCACAATCGCCAGCGTCAACCGCGACATTTCCTGCGACATGTCTACGGTTGTACCGTCTTGCCAGCCTTCGGAGGTGCGCTCGGCGTATTCCACCATTACCACGGCATAGCTCGAAATGCGCTTGCGATGAAAGGCTGGTTGGGCTAACCGACGTTGCCGCATCCAGTTCTCGCCCTCGCTGGTGAGCAAACCATCACCCAGCATCCGCCGGGCGCGTTCCAGACCGCGTCCCTTCTTGAAATTTTTGGAGTTTGTGACCAGCACATCTTTAATGTAATCTGGGTGATTTACAAAATAAATTCCCTGCTTGCCGATTTTAAAATAGGCAATATCACCGTAATCCTGCGCCAGCTTCACAAAAAATTCGAGCCGACCACGCTGCATCCTCAAGATATTGCTGTAAGAAAATCGGGGGGTTGGGCCGGGGGGATAGAGTGAAGTCGTCATACAAACTCCTTAATTAAAACGCTGAAGGATGAACAATTTTCGGTTCATCCTTCAGCATTTCTTACTTCTTTTTACTTAGTACCTGTTTCAAATTTGTCACCTTGAGTGCAACGAAAGGTCTAAAGATGCTTCACTTCAGTCAGCATGACAGGTATGAAGCATTTTTTAAACTGGTTGCGGCAGAGTTTCGAGGGCTTTTTCGGCAAAGTGGCAGGCCACAAAGTGATTGGGTCGCCATAGCTTAAACTCCGGCTCAGTTGTACAAATTTCTTGCGCCAACGGGCAGCGCGTGCGGAAGTGGCAACCACTCGGCGGATTAATCGGGCTGGGTACATCGCCTTCCAGAATAATACGCCGCCGACTTTCTTCCTTAATCGGGTCAGGCACAGGAATCGCCGACAGCAGCGCTTTGGTGTAAGGGTGCATTGGCTCGATATATAAATCATCGCGGTCAGCCAGTTCTACAATCTTGCCCAAGTACATCACCGCGATGCGGTCGCTGATGTGGCGTACCACGCTCAAATCGTGGGCAATAAAGAGATAGGTCAAGCCAAACTGGGCTTGCAAATCCTCCAGCAAGTTAATTACCTGGGCCTGGATCGAAACGTCCAGCGCCGATACTGGCTCATCCGCCACAATAAAATCGGGCTGCACCGCCAGAGCGCGGGCAATACCGATGCGCTGACGCTGCCCGCCCGAAAACTCGTGCGGATAGCGATTAATGTAGTTCGGGTTGAGACCGACCACCCGCAACAGTTCGCGCACTCGTTCGTTCCGCTCTTTGCCCTTCGCCAGATTATGCACTTCGAGCGGTTCGCCAATAATATTACCAACGGTCATGCGGGGATTGAGCGAAGCGTAGGGGTCTTGGAAGATAATTTGCATCTCCTTGCGCTTCTTCCGCAAATCTTCGCCTTTAAGAGTAGTTAGTTCCTGACCTTTGAACTTGACTGTGCCAGCCGTAGGTCGGTGCAACTGCAAAACCGCTCGTCCAGTGGTACTCTTGCCGCAGCCCGATTCACCCACCATGCCCAGCGTTTCGCCTTTTTTAATCGAAAAAGTGATGCCATCTACCGCCCGCACTGTGCCGACCTTGCGCTGGAAAATAATTCCTTCCGTAATCGGAAAGTGCATCTCCATCCCGCTAATTTCTACCAAATCATCCGAACCTGCCGCCGCGCTATTGCCTGGCGATGGTTGCGACATATGTGTTGTCATTCTCTCTCCCCCTTACATCAATTTTGAATTTTGAATTTTGAATTTTGAGTTGTTAAACCGCAATAACTGTTCAAGAGTAGGTAACAGGCCAAAAGCAGATGCCCTAATAACTCAAAATTCAAAATTCAAAATTCAAAATTTTCCTCTTACGCTGGCGCGTTGGCGCTGACTGAAGTTGAATCGCTCGTTTTAGGTGGTTGCTCGTCTACTGCCTGAACTGGCGTGTCTCTGGTAATCTCGAACAGACAGGCGGCGCGGTGGCCCTCGGCTACTTCGCGCAGCGGTGGCACTTGCCCCCGGCAGACGTTAGGCTGAGAATAAACGCAGCGTGGCTCAAAAGCACAGCCGGGCGGCAGCGTCACCATATCGGGCGGCATACCGGGAATCGGCAGCAACCGACCACGCTTTTGTTCATCCAAACGCGGGATTGAGTTTAATAGACCAATCGTATAAGGCATACGTGGGTTGGCATAAAGCGGCTTGGCTGCCGCCGTTTCAACGATTTTGCCACCGTACATCACGTTCACCCGGTCACACATTCCGGCTACCACGCCCAGGTCGTGGGTAATCATAATAATCGCTGTCCCAAAATCCTTACGCAAGTTCTTGAGCAAATCGAGGATTTGAGCCTGAATGGTTACGTCCAGCGCCGTCGTCGGTTCGTCCGCAATCAAAAGTTTCGGGTCGCAGCTAAGGGCCATCGCAATCATCACACGCTGGCGCATACCGCCCGAAAACTGGTGCGGATAATCGTCCAGCCGCTTTGCCGCCGAAGGAATACCGACGCGATTGAGCAGTTCTACGGCCCGTTCGCGGGCCTTCTTCTCATCAAATTTCAGATGCAACCTGATACTTTCGGTGATTTGCTTGCCGATAGTCAGCACCGGGTTGAGTGAAGTCATCGGGTCTTGGAAAATCATCGCGATTTCCTTACCGCGAATCTTCCGCATCTGGTCATC
>JBBQXW010000301.1:0-9090 GCA_038209275.1 Chloroflexia bacterium
TTTGGAGGGGCTACCGAAGGTTTTGATGAGGGCTTGCTTGCGTTTGGGGCCGATGCCCGGCACGCTATCCAGAGCTGATTCTTTGGCAGCTTTGCTACGAAGCTGGCGATGGAAAGTAATGGCGAAGCGGTGGGCTTCGTCGCGAATGCGCTGCACTAGATAAAGTGCTTCGCTGGTGCGCGGCAGATAAACCGAAAGCTTGTCATTGGGCTTGAAAATTTCCTCGCGCTGCTTCGCCAGCCCGACAATCGGAATATCGGCTAGTTCGAGTTCATTCATAACTTCGACTGCGGCACTAAGCTGGCCTTTGCCGCCGTCAATAATTACCAAATCAGGCAGGGCTTGCCAGGAATAATCTATTTTGGGCTTTTTCTCTTTGGGCTTCTCGGCTTTGGCTGGTTTGGGTTTATCTTCTGCCCCCATGCCGGGATGACCGCGCACGCCCCACTGTTGGTCGTGAGGGTCTTGCACCGAAAGCCCACCCTCGATAAGTTCGCCACTTTCTTCCAGTTCCTCAATTTCTTCTTCGATTTCCTCGGCGTTCAGGCTGGCTTCCTCGACTGTTTTGGCGCGTTTGAAGCGGCGGCGCAATACTTCCTGCATTGAGGCGTAGTCGTTCGGGCCTTCCACCGTTTTTATCTTGAAGCGGCGGTAGTCCGATTTCTTGGGGCTGCCGTTCTCGAAGACAACCATGCTGGCAACCGAGTTAGTTCCCTGGGTATTGGAAATGTCGTAGCACTCGATACGGCGCGGGCGGACGGATAAATTTAGCTGAGATTGTAATTCGGTCAGGGCGGCGGTAGTTTTCTGCTCGTCGTTTAGCCAGCGTAAACGATTTTGTTCGAGTGCTTCCTGGGCATTGTGGGCCACCATCGTGACCAAATCTTTTTTATCGCCTTCGGCTGGCACTTCCAGTTCGACTGTTGTTCCGGCTTTCACACTCAACCATTCGCGCACGACGGCGGCATCGGGCAATTCGTGTTGCAACTGGATGCGCGGCGGGATAAAAGTTGCTTCCGAATAATACTGACGCACAAAACTGCTCAGTGCTTCGGCTTCGCTTTCGTCCTCGACGTTTTGCAGCATAAAATGTTCGCGCCCGATAACTTTGCCGCTACGGATGAAGAAGATTTGCACCGCCGCCTCATTCTCGGCGCGGGCCAGCGCAATCACATCCTCATCAAAAGTGGCGCTGCTGACGACCTTCTGCTGCTCCGTTACTTGCCGCACTGCTGCCAGTTGGTCGCGAATAAGTGCGGCCCGCTCGAATTCCAGATTTTCGGCGGCAACTTCCATGTCCTTTTCAAGTTGTAGCAGCACATTATCCTGCTTGCCTTCCAGGAAAAGAATTACCTGCTCAATTGCGGCATCGTAAGCTTTTTTGTCGGCTAATCCGGCGCATGGCCCTAAACAGCGATGAATGTAAAATTCCAGGCAGGGACGCGGCTCTTTTTCGGTAATTTTCAAATCGCAGGAGCGGTAGGGAAAGAGTTTTTCGAGCAAGCGCAAAGTGCGATAGGCCGAGCCGTTGCCCGCGAACGGGCCAAAGTAGCGTGCGCCGTCGTCCAAAACTTTGCGGACAATAAAGGCTCTGGGCCATTTTTCGTTAAGGGTAACTTTGATGAAAGGGTAAGTTTTGTCGTCGCGCAACAGAATATTGTAAAAAGGGCGATGTTCTTTGATGAGGGTATTTTCGAGGTTCAGCGCCTCGCGCTCAGTATCCACCACAATATATTCAAAGTCGGCGATACGGCTGACCATCATCCTGACTTTGTGGGCCTGCCCGGTCAGCGACCCGAAATAGTTGGCGACCCGATTGCGGAGCGAAACGGCTTTGCCCACGTAAATAATCTTGTCGGTAGCGTCGTGCATAATATACACGCCCGGCTGGTGCGGCAACGATTTTACTTTTTCTTCTAAATAGCTTCGATCCATAGTGAGTTTAAATTCGGGAACACAGATGAACACGGATTAGCACAGATGAACACAGATTTTTTAAAAATTCATCTGTGTTTATCTGGAATACCAAAAATAGGCGAGGTAGGGGCGAATCGCATACGCCCTCGAACGCTACGACAGGTCAAGTGGGCGTATGCGATTCGCCCCTACCAAAAAACTACCTCTGCCCAAATAGGCACTTCGTGCTAATCCGTGTTATTGCATTTCTTGTCTAAGCTTCTTTGGTTGAAACTTTGACGCTTTTCATTTTGTCGCCTTTGCGGATGCCGCGCACCAAATCCATGCCTTCTGTTACCTGCCCGAAGACGGTGTACTGGCGGTCAAGGCTGGGTTGCGGTTCGAGGCAGATGTAGAACTGGCTACCCGCGCTATCCGGGTGGTGGCTTGACCGGGCCATTGCCAGCGAGCCAGTCAGGTGCTGGCGTTCGCTGAACTCGGCCTTGATTTTGTAGCCAGGGCCGCCCGTACCGTCGCCGTTAGGGTCGCCGCCCTGCACTACGAAGCCGGGTACGACGCGGTGAAAGTTCAAGCCATCGTAGAAACCTTGCTTGGCAAGTTTCTCGAAATTAGCCACTGTGTTGGGTGCTACGTCGGAATACAAATCCGCCGTAATTGTCCCGCCTTTTTCAAGCTCGATGGTTACAATCTTTTTCTCTGCCATTAATCTAAATCTCCCTTTTTCTGTTTTTGGGCCTCTTATTTAACTTCGACCTTGACCGTCTTCATCTTGTCGCCGATCTTGATTTTGCTGACGGCATCCATGCCCTCTGTTACCTTGCCAAAAATGGCATATTTGCCGTCCAGGTGCGAGGCTGGGCCAATCGTGATATAGAACTGGCTACCTGCGCTATTCGGCGCGGCGCTGTGCGCCATCGCTACCGTACCTATTTCGTGCTTCTTCTGAGTAGTAAACTCGTCAGGGATAGTGTAGCCAGGGCCACCTGTGCCATCACCTTTGGGGTCGCCACCCTGCACTACAAAGCCCGGCTCGACCCGGTGGAAAGTTAAGCCGTTATAGAAGCCCTTAGCCGCAAGCTTCTCGAAATTCTCAACTGTCTTGGGGGCAATATCCGGGTAAAGTTCCATCACGATTTTAGCGCCGCTTTCCATCTCAATTGTGGCAATTTTCTTTTGGCCTGCGCTAATCGGCAAAGTAGCCGAGCCGGGAATAGCAAACGGCGTGGGCGTTGGAACATAGGCCGAGCCTGTCCCTAAAAGAATCAGGCGGTCTCCCTGTTTGTACACGCTGGCAAATTCCGGCGGTAATCCCTGAGCGCTGGGCAGTGTGACAAACTGGGCAATTAGCTTGGTGCCGCCTTTTTGATAGACCATCAAAGTAACGCTAGGGTCGGCGTTGCGGCTGAACAATTGCCAGCCCGCCCCTTCCAGCGCTTTTTTATAAAAATCTTCGATTTTGTCGGGCGCATCCGGCGAGAAATAGACCAGGAATTTGCTTGGCTCGAACCGACCAATAATCTGGTCATCGTCGGGGTTGCCCGAACTATCTATCAGTTGTTTCAAAGTAGCGTCGGCTATTTTTACTTCACGCCCGCCGGGGTAGGCCAGATTGGGCGGTTCGTTCTGCCCGGTGCCGGTCGGAGTGGCGGCGGGTGTCGTGGCGGCCTGGGCAGTAGTAGCTGCGCCCGGCGTTCCAGCTGCGCCGCCGGCAGTAGTTGCACCAGCAACATTAGTTACTGCCGCCGCCGAAGTAATCGCACCAGCAACCGTAGTTGCACCAGCAGCCGAAGTCGCACCGACGGCGGAAGCAGCAGTGGTAGCCCCGCCCGACAGTTTAGCCAAATCCTCGTTAGACATCGCCGTAGGTGTGGCAGGTTTGGAAGCGACCGGGGTGACGGTGGGCGTATCGCCGCAAGCCGCTAAAAGACTTACGCTCAATATTAGTAAAATAGCGACCAGACCAAAACGGTAAGGCCGAGTGATTCCCTTTAATCTTAAGTTCAAAAACTTCTCCTCATCCTAATTTCCTCGAACCTTCGCGGGTAACACTAAGGTTACAGCCTTGAAATTGTACTCTTTAGCTAACCCAGCGTCAAGTGATTTTAAGCGGCCCAAAGAGCAAACTTCGATTATTTTCGGCCTTGCCACCAGCCCTGAAACTCAAATTGTTCAGGCCCGGCTTGAGCGTTAACCTAAAGCTAATTTTAGTCGGGTTAGTATCAATTTGCTGTTCAGTTATTTTCTGGTCAGCTAACCAGATTTGCAAGTTTCGAGCTGCACCCAGACTTTCTATATTGCTGGTAATTTCCACTTCTAGCGGCGCTTGCAAGGGATTGACCAACGATAGTTCGGCCTGTGTACCTATAACGCGGCGGGCCTCGTTATTTGGGCCGTTCTCGCGGTTGCCCCAACCTGCCCCAAAACCGGGCAATATTTTGTCTGCCGTTGGTTTGGCTGGTTCAAGCTCTGGCACGCGCCAGACTTTTAGTTCGGCATCCTGATAATAGGGCCGCGTATCACTAAAAGCCTGTCCCAAAACTTCGTCGGCACGTTCGCGTTCGGCTTTCTGCTCATCTCCCTTTAATAATTCAGGATGCAAAATGACGTAACGGATTTTGTAGTAAGCCAGCACTGCCGAAATATTTTTTCCAGCATTGCGGTCTAAAATATCGCGCTGCAAGATAATCTGATTTTCCTGCGCTTTGTCCAGCTTCAAAAAGCGCAAATCGCGGATGCCAGGCGTTTGCTCAAAGGGATAAACCGGACGGCGCGAGAGATAGGCGTTTAGTATCGGGTGCTGGTGAACCGTCTGGTAGTACATCGCTAAGTTAGTCGCTTTGTCGGGCATTTCCAGCACTGCAAAATCGTTCCATTTTCCTTCGTTGCGTAGCTGCTGATAAAAAGCCGGGACGGGCGTATCTACCAGCGTGCGTGGTATCGGCAAAAATTCCAGAAAAATCAGGCCACCCGCCACCAGAGGCAAAGCCCGCCGCAAATTAGCCCTTGAACCATTCAGGCTAAAGCGCTTCATGAGCCAGCCCAGACCGAAGGCGGCGCAAATCGCAATTGCCAGCATCAGGCCCAGTCCGAAGCGGAGCGGCACACGGGCAATATTGCCGAAGGGCAAATCAAAGAGCAGGCGGCCCGGTAGCCACAGCCCTTGCACGGCGGTCTTGTTATCCCAATCCTCGAAGCGCAGATGTAACACCGGGCCAAGTGCCAGCAGCCCAAAAATCAGGCCAGACGCGACCCAAAACCAGCTTTTGCGCCAGCAAGTTACTATTCCAACCACTGCCAGCAGCAAGGCGAACAACCCCAGAAAATTTCCCCTATATTCCTGGCTCGGCCCAAAGCCAAAAATTCCCCAGATAGCCGACGGGCCGGGCTGGATAAAGCCCAGCAAATCGGCGCTGTTGTAGGCCACTATCCATAATTCCTGGCGGGTGCCGCCGCTATTGGCCTCGTGGAGGGTCGGCAAGAGTAGCGGCGAAACCAGCACCGCCCAAACCGCCGTCACTCCGGCAAACCGGGCAAT
Source organism: Chloroflexia bacterium (assembly GCA_038209275.1). Taxonomy (GTDB): domain Bacteria; phylum Chloroflexota; class Chloroflexia; order Chloroheliales; family Chloroheliaceae; genus L227-5C. Next base: position 5,453 of record JBBQXW010000301.1, read on the forward strand.
CGTGCGCCACCATTCTTGCTGCCACTTTTGGCGCGTTCGCCACAGGCAATAGAGCAGATAGAGACCACCAAAAAGTAAGGCATACAGCACGTAGTACCAGCTATCCAGCGCCAGTGCCAGCAAAAATAAAACGCTGGCAACCCGGTTGAGCCAGGGACGCGGCGCATTATCGAGCGTTTTGATGAAGAAAAGCAGGAAGAAGGGCAACCAGGCAATCGAGGTCAATTCTACCTGCCCTAAATTTAGCAGAGCCGATTCTAGCGGCGAGAAAGCGTAAATTATTCCGGCAACCAGTGCCGCCGCGTAATTCCTGGTCAGGTAGTGCGCCAGCCAGTACGCCGCGTAACCCGCCAGCGTTAATTGGATAAAGAAAATCAGGTTGAAGGCGGCAACCAACCCAAACAACAATTGCAACGGTACAGAAATATAGCCATCGAGCGGGTCAAGGGCGTGAAAATAGAGGTTTGCCCCAGTAGGCCAGAAAATCATGGGGCTATAGAACGGCTGCGAGTGCAAATCGAGCAGTGAAAAGCGCAGCCACCACTCATTCCAGAGGTGTTGCCATACATCGGCGCTAGTAGCACGCGGATTAATCACCCGATTGCCCAAATTAAGAACTAGCGGCCACGTAAAAACCAGCGCCCCCACCAGATAAAGCGCCAACGGCCCAAAATGGTCGCGCCCCAACCGCCGCCATTTATTCGGGCGTTCGGGCGGCATTTCTTTATCTTCGGTTGGGTGTGTTTCTACCTTTTGCAAAAATATCCTACCAATATCGTAAACCAGAATTCACCACGGAGACACGGAGGAGAACACAGAGGAAGAATTAAATTTAATTTTATTTAAGCTCACAACTTTTAAAATCCAGCTGTATTCCTCACCTGTCACTCTGACGAAGGAAGGGTCTCGGCTCTACCCATAGCACTGATTTAGGGGTCGCATTGAGATGCTTCGTTCCTCAGCATGACAATTGTGGGTATTGACTAAATCTCCGTGTCTCCGTGCCTCCGTGGTGAATTCTTAAATTATGTTAGTTCCCTGAGCCAGCCCTCAACTTTTTTGCGTTCGCGGGCATCGGCGGGTGCGGAGGTGAGGTAATATAAGAAATCGGCCCGCGCCTCTTTAACTTTGCCTTGCACACGGTAGGCATCGCCCCGGCAGCGATAACTTTCGTAATTCTCACTTTTTGGGTTAGCCTCGATGCGGCGCGAAAAAATATTGATGGCATTTTCAACTTCTTTCGGGAATTGTTGCTCCCAATCTTTGACCTCGCGCTCCGACCCACCCCGCGCGATAGCCCGGTTCAGTGCTTCGCGGGCGCTACTATAATAACAGCTAGAAGGGTCGGCTTGTTGCTGGCTGGCATAAACTGCATCAAGCGCCTTTTCCCGCGCCGCCGAGGTAGCCGGAATAAGCGGCCATGCCACCGATAGCCCACCAATAAGCAGAAAAGCCAGCCCAAATCCAACCAAAACCCCTGTAGGAGGGGGCTGCGCCCTCGATTTCACCCCCGCCACCATTCCTCGCTGTCGCGCCCGTTTTACTCCCCAGCCAATTGCTTTTCCAACTTCCCACAAACCCAACGCCGCGAAAATGAGCAGCAACGGGTATACTGGCAAAGTATAACGAAACTCGACGCGCACCAGTAAGTTTAGCCCCATCAGATAAAGAATGGTCAGGTAGAGCGGTAGCATAGTCCAGCGATAGGGACGCTTTGCAATCGTAATACCTAGCCCGACCAGCCCAAAAATCAGGTAAAGCCGGTTCAAATTGTCGGTGAGCAGACGATAATCCCAGTAAGCCGGGTCGTAGTAGGGAAAGACAAAATGCTGACTCCACTGAAACCAGGCCCGCCGCAACATCGTGCCGCCGTACTCAAGCAGGTTGCCAGTGACGTAGCCAGAGAAATAGCGCTTCCAGTAATCGCTTTCGGCGTGGCGACTGGCTTTGTCTGGCGCTTGCTGGCTTGGCACATATTCACGCAACCGCTCTCTATCTTCTTTAGAAAAGCGGGCATCGGCTGGGGTCAAAACTTTTTGCTGGTACGGCATCGCGCCCCAGGTAACATTGATAACACCGATAACAGTTTGATAAGTCGAGAGGTCGCCAGCAATAAGCGGGGTCGGCTCATCCCAATCGCGTAAATTTGCCGCGAAAGGCGGTATCAGCATCAGTAGCAAAGGAACGGCAATCAACACCGGGCCAAACAACCGCCAGCGCCCTTTCCCAAAAATAAGAAAAATCGTCAGCACTACCAGAGGCAAAAAGACAAAAGTCGGACGGCTTTCCAGCGTCCAGGCTAAACCCAGCCCGGTCAGTACATAATAAAGCGCAATCTGATGCGAACGTAACGCCTTTACCCAAAAATAAACCGTTGCGGTCAGCCAAAAAGTAGCGCAAATCTCAGTCTGGGGTGTTCCAGTATAGCCCCACAGAAACGGACAAAACGCGACCAGTCCCGCCGCCAATAGTGGCAAAGGCTGTCCCCAATCTCGCCATTTATCGTTAGCAGTTATATTCTCGCGTTTGGAAAATAATTCGCTTGTCAGGGCATAGACTATCACGACGGTGAGGCTTAAAAGCAAGGCTTGTACCAGCCACAGCGCAATCATGTTGCGGTTGGGTGGGTCGCTCAGGCCGTAAACCGGGTCGCGCAAGGGTTGTGCATCACCCACTAGTTTGTAGACCACGGTGACAAAGAAGGGGTAGCCCGGTGTGCGAATGGCATCGGCCTTGTAGCCCTGCCGGGAAATATTAAAGCCCTGGTCGCTGTAGCCCCATGCATCGAATCTTAGCGGCTGCGGATTGGCAAAAACCACCAGCAAATTTGCGGCTAACCCCACCAGCAAAATTCCAGCAAGGCCAAGCGGCAACCGAAATTTTGGCCTCATCAGAAATGCGTCGCTCTTTTCAAGCTCCGTTTTTGCTATTCGTAAATGTCGCCAGAATAAAAACCCTGTCCCCACTATTGTTGCTAGTGCTGCCGCCAGCCAGACCCAAAAGCCCAGCCCGTTGCGCGGCATCACGACATATCCCCACGCCAACAACAAAACACCTGCCATTGCGCCGACCAAAGCTAATAGCCAGCGCCAGTAATAAAAATCAGCCAATCCCGCCAAATCTTGGGACGACTCAGTATCTGTTGTAATTTCTTCTAATCGGCGAGTCAGCCGCAAATCATTTCCTCTGAACAGTTCAAGGTTCACCCACAGGGCAACCCTACGGGCCGAAGTTCAAAGTTAGAAATAGCAGCTAACTTTGAGCTTTACTCTTATGCTTAAAATCTATAGTAGGGCTATTCTAACATTGCCTTACCCCAAAATCAATTTAACCTAAATTAATGGGTGAGCGTCAATTTTTTGCACTAGCAGCCTGTCGGAGGAAGCCGGAAATGGGTGGGGTTTGCCTCTAAATGGGGTGAGGGAAAATCCATTGGCGGAACAATGTCCCACATTTGCGATTGAGGGTTAAAGAAAACCACCAGGGAGGCACGGAGAAACCCGGGAAAATTTTATAAAACCTTGGCGTTCTTAGCGTCTTGGCGGTTAATACTTAAAATCGTAAATCGTAAATCGTAAATCGTAAATCCTATTGCGCCATCTCCCGATATAACGCCAGCGTGTCGTGGGCGGCGCGTT
>JBBQXW010000302.1:0-9073 GCA_038209275.1 Chloroflexia bacterium
TTAATGCAACCATAATATAATCAGCTAACCAAGTATCGGTTTTATGAAAGGAGATTGTCTGTGCAAATCCGCCCCCTTCGGCCCGAAGAAATTGATGAATTTAGCCGTATTGAGCGTGAAGCCTTTGTGATGCAACCGGCTCAAACTAACGAATGGCTTGAGCGCTCGATCAAGCCCCAATTGGAAAACACCCGCGTCCTTATCGGCGATGATGGAGAAATGAAGACCGCTCTGCGGATTATTTTCCCGCGCCTCTGGCTGGGTCGTGCCTCTGTTCCGATGCCAGGTATAACCAGCGTGGCTACCCCGCCCGAAAACCGTCGCCAGCGCCACGTCAAGCAACTGCTTACTTCGGTAATGCACGAGTTACGGGAAGCTGGCTATGGCATTTCGACGCTTTATCCCTTCTATTTTCCTTTTTACAAAAGATTTGGCTATGAGCAGGTCAGCGCCTCCAAAAGCATCAACGTCAAGTTTGCACAACTGCAAAAATTTCGGTCTAAAACCGAAGGGCGCTGGAAGCGGGCCACTTCCGAACAGTGGGAAGAATTTAACGCGGTTTATGAAAAATTTTGTGAAGGGAAATTTGGGCAGATAACCCGCCACAAGGAGCGCTGGGAATGGCTTATCAAAGGCTGGGGCAGCACTACCAATATCGCCTACCTCTGGTACGATGCTCAAGGTCAGGCGCGGGCTTATATAACTTATGCCTTCCGCGAAGTCAAGGAATGGGAACGCGAAATGGTAATCAGCCACATGGCCTGGGCTGACCAGGTGGCCTGGCATGAAACGCTGGCTTTTCTTGCCAACCACGATTCGCAAGCCGAAAACGTAAGATGGGCAACCTCACCTGACGATGAGTTCTTCGCTTTGCTGGACGACCCGCGCGAAGCGGAAGAAAAAATTCGGCCTGGCTATATGCTCCGTATTCTGGATGCCGTCCGCGCCCTGCAAGAGCGGCCCTGGTCAACCGAGGTCAAAGGCGCTTTCACTATTGGGCTACGTGACGACGTACTGGAATGGAACAACCTGAACCTGCACGTCGAAGTCGCCGAGGGTCGGGCGCAGGTACGAAGCTTGCCCGCCGCATTTCAAGCCGGACTAAGCTGCGATATTCGTCAGCTCTCGCAGCTTTATGCCGGTTATCTCAGTCCGCTTCGGCTTGCCCGGCTAGGTCTACTCCAAAGCCACAATCAGCACGACCTGAACGAGGCCCAGCAACTCTTCAGTCCGCCCGGTCAGCCCGCTTCACATATGGCGGACGGGTTTTAGGAGTTTTGAATTTTGAGTTTTGAATTTTGAGTTAGAAAACTGGTAATTTTCTAAGACTGTATCTAACAATTGATGTAATGCTCACACCCCTTTATGGGGTGTGAGGTACGAAAAATCTCGAATTCAACTCAAAAATTTGGATGCTTTTTTTATGAGTTGGTTTTAGGGCTGTTTGGGTACGCCCGCCGCCTGGATACTCTTTTTCCAATCTTCGAGCGGCGGCGCTTTGCCGTCGTTGAGTTGCTTTTGCCAGGCTTCGTCGGTCAGGCGGTTGGATTGCGGTACTTTGAACTCATACTGGCTGTAGACCGCCCCTTTGGTCAACTGTACCTTGCCGTTTATTTCAACTGCGACGTAAATCAAATTCACGCGCCCGGTTGCCTGTTCGAGTACCTGTCCTAGCCCGGTTGCTACATCCGCGACTAGCGCCGCATCCTGCTTATCGAGGAACTTGCGCCCGTTCTCGTCGGCATCGGCGGCAGCCAGCGTGTAATTCTCGATGGTTGCGCCCCAGTAAGCAATAAAATCGCGTTCGGTATCGCTGATTTTCTGTCCAGCCAGTTCCTTTTCGGAAATGGTTTTGAGCTTGAGAACGCTATCTTCTAGCTGCTTGAGCAAATCGGCCTGGTCTTTTTCAATCAAATTGCGTTGCTGCAAGCCGGTGCGGGTCATATTGACCAGTGCCGCCATGCGTGCGTAATAGACTGGCTCTGGCTCAACGTAACCATAGGGCAAATCTTCCGGCCCGCCGCCGCGTTCGGCATAGACCTGCTTGGCGTAGAGCAGGGTATCGTGCTTTAGCTCTGTCCAGCTTGCCAGCCCGGTAATCAAAGCTTTGCGTTGCCACGCCTGGTTCTGCATAAATTTGGGGTAGCCTTCGGCTTTGGTTTCGGCAAACGGCTTCAAGTTGTAAATCCAGGCCCAGTACAAATTCTGTGTCCAGGTATCGGTGTTGATATTGGCAAGTTGGCCCTTCACCTTTTGCATTTGCTCCGGGTAATTTTTGTACTGGGTCTCGCCCTGCTGCTGCAATAACTTATAGGCTTCGTCCGAACCGAGCGCCGCGAATAAATCTAAATTTTTGGGCAAATCGCGTTTTTTATCGTCTGTACCGACTTCGCGCCAGATTAGTTGCTGGAAGACATAAGCATCAATCGTGAAGCGCTGGCCCATCAGCCGCAAGCCTTTGGTCTGTTCTTCGCGGCTGAGTGGGCTGTTAATCAGGGTGAATTGCGAATTAACTTTTGGCGGTGGCAGCGAATCGGTGGCCTTTTTGAAAGCCGCCAGCTTCGTTTTATCGGCGAAAAGTTTTGGGTCAGTTTTGACCCCATCGCCCCAAACTGCTTTTGCCACGTTCAAATAATCCTGGTAGGTCAAATCATCGGAAGTGCCGACAAAGAACGAGGTCGGTTCGTAGAGCAAGAACCAGAGGTCATCGGCCTTGCGCCCGTCGGCCTGCCCGTTCAAAATCGTTTGCATCAGCAGCAGGGCGGATTGAGTTTCGCTGTCTTCTTTCAGCCGGAAAGTCATCCGACCATACCATATCATCGAGCGGAAATAATTTTGTTGCTCTTCGGTTTTAGTATAGTGACCGCGAGGCTGGTACTGGCTGTAATCTTCCTGGTAATCGCTGCCCATGATTGGCGAGGGAGCAAAACCCTTTTTGGCCTCAATCAATTTTAGTTCAGCGTCTACCATAGTGGCGACGTAAGGCATTACGGTAATGTTATCTTTTGGGTTGCCCAGTTTTGCCGCTACTGTCGCGAAAGCCACCACCCGTTTTGCCGCCGCTTCCAAATCCGTCCCTTTAACCTGGTCGTACTGCTTAATCGCGGCTGCCAGCAGCGCTTTGTTCAGGGTGGTCAAATCTTTTATCAAAAATTTGCGCTCGGTATCGCGCAACAGTTTATCGAACATCAAATGATAGACGTGGGCAACACTATCGGTTGAAACAAAGGTCGGAATCTGGTCGTAGCGGAAACTTTCGTAAGCCTGGAAGAATTGCTTGAAATCTGCCGGTTCAACCACAAAGTAATTTTGGGCCAGTAATTTTTTCTGAGCGTCGCTCAATTTGAAATCCACCAGATTAGCCAGATTGGATAAGTTAGCTGCTACGGTGTAAGGCTTAACCGCCGCTTTGCCATTCACGGCAGGTTCTTTATAAGCCGCGAAAGTTGGAATATAGCGCGGACTGGTTACGTTAACAGGCGGATTGGTTGCTACCGCTGTCGTTGCTACCGCCGTTGTAGCAACCGCCGTTGTAGCGGCGCTGGTGGTAGCTGCCCCGGTGGTAGCTGCCCCAGGTGTGGAAGTTGGGAGCGTTGCGGGATTAGTTGAGGCGGCGGTGGTTGCAGGGTTGGCGGTAGTGGCTGCCGCCGTGGTCGGATTCAGCCCTGGCACAATTGCGCCTGTCCCTGCCGCTACCGGCGTTCCAGCGGGCGTAGGGTCGCCACAGGCCATCAGCCCTAAATTCATCAAAAACAGAAAAATTAAGAATAAGTACAAATTTTTTCGAGGTTTCATGGTTTCTCCTGTGACAACTTAAAAAACGCATAAGGTTGACCGGGAATGTAACGCAATGATGAATATGCTCCGGGCGGGCCGCGCCACAATAATTCATAGCCCCAACCAATCCATTGCCAGACCGTGACCGAACGAGCGGGCGCTTCGCGGGCATCGTCATAACTACCTTCCAGTACGACTAACTGGTTGGTCGGGCCAGTCCCGGATTGAGCAAAGTTGCTCAGGGCAAACTCGCGAATCGGGTCAACCAGGGCAGACCCGGCCCAAACCGGGCGAATAGCGTCGCGCCGCCAGCCGTAAACAAAGGGATGGCTGCGGTACTGGCCCTGGTCGTCCGGGCCATCGTTTTTCCAGAGGGTAAAAATTATTTCGGGCCGTCCATCTTCGTCCGCGTCGCCAAAGCCAAACTGCATCACTTTCCAGCTCGGCTTACTCTCCCAGAGCATCTGCCATTCGCCGTTCGAGTGAGGTCGCCAGATTTGAAGCTTGCCGTTACTGAGACTAATTCGCTCGTCTGTTTGTGGCTCTGCGGCAAAATCTTCAATCGCCTTCCCGGTAGCGAAGCCGCCGCTTTCGCCCGACAAATCGCGTACTTGAATAGTCCGTTCAATCGGCAAATTTATCCAATTATCGGACCTGGCATCGCGTACATACGCCAGGGCCGGAGCGCTTTGCCACTCTGTGCCGTTCCAGAAAACGGTCTGGGCGCGCCAGGGCGAGTTTTCGGGCTGCGGGAAACGCGCTACTATTTCGGCTAAGGCGGTTGCTCGTTCATTTGGCGGTAGCGCTACAAAGCGTTCCTGCTCAAGCTTTACCGGGACGTATTCGGCGTGGTCTACGCCTTTGTTATCAAAATGCAGGTAGAGAATTACGCTACGCTGCCCGTCCGCATCGAGCTTTCCCAGGTAAAGCGGAAGTGTAAAGTCAAAATCGGGAATGGGTGCAGCCTTTTCATCATTGGCACTAACCGCAGGTAGACAAAAACTCAGGCACACAACTGACACCAGCGCCAAACTTATTAATTTGCCCAATCGGTTTTGGGTTTGGTGCATGTGCCTTTCCTTGCCTGCCCGTCCCTTTACAATAAGTTCTCACGAATATAATGTAATGAGCCTGATTTGGTTACGGTCTTATGAAATAAAAATGTAGTAGCAATTTCAATTGCCCTGGCTTGATTATACTGCCATAGCGATTGAAATTGCTACTACTAAAGCCTAAATTTATTTAGTGTTTTACTTTTACCTCGTGCGCGTCGGGTGGCACGGCTTCTTTGGCTTTTACCGCTTTAGCGTGCTGCTCTATCACCTGATACTCGCCTTCAATCACTTCGAGTGCGGCAACCGAAGCCGCCCCACCCTTGCTTTCTTGCCGGGCCACTTTTCGCTTGATTACTTTTTCGCTCAAGTAAGTAAATAGTGCCAGACTCAAGAGCAAAATAGTAAATTCATCCAGCAATCCGGCTACGGGAATCAGGCTCATTATCCGCGCTACTGGCGTAAAAAAGAAAGCAATAAAGGTAAACGGTAACACTTTATAGTAAAAAGGCACTCTCACGTCGTTCATGTAGCGCCATGTGCGCGGCAACAGCGTGAGCAACCATCTCATTCTCAGCATCGCAAACATTTTTGTATCCTCTAAATTTTAAACAAAATCCTCTCTCAGCTATATTTACGTTCCAGCCATGAAAGAGTTACAGCTTAATCTGTGCCTCTAATTTAACTTTCACTTACCCCAACGAAAAACCAGGAAGGAGAATCAATTATGTTGCAGGCGCAAATTGGGCCGGAGCAGCCAAAAAGCCAGCACCCCACAGATGGCAAGGCTGGCCCAGAGCGGCGGGCGACCATAGAAATAGGCCAATTGTAATATCAGGGTGAAGCCGAGCAGGGTGTACATACTAATATTGCGCTCGGCGCTAAGTTGCGTGGCTTTATCTACTAGCGCCGGAATAATGACCATAAAGCCATAGACTAGCAAGCGGTCTACGTTGTGTGCTACAAACACCTGGCTGTAGATAATTGCCAAATAAATTAGTTCGGCTTTGCGTCCGGCAAAATAAGCCAGCGTTTCGCGGGGGCGATAGAGGAGTAACACCAGCACTGGCCCCCATGTTCCCAATAACGCAAAATTTAGCCGCATGAGCAGACTGATTATACCTTCACCCAAAAATTTATTCTTGATTACATCACTTATCTCATTGACATAACTATAATTATTGGATGAAGGAAAGCCCAATCGCAAGCCCACTACAACCATTATTGGCGCAAGGCACAGACCCAGTTTTGTCCGCCAGCCAATTCCCCGCACCCCTATTACCAACGGCAGCACCGCCAGCACCGTCTCCTTTGCCAGTACTCCCAGCACTAAAACCAGTAACAAGAGATTGACGATTGACGCACCCAAAGGGTACCCGCGATTGACGATTTTTCTGAAAACGGAGGACTGCACCCCGTCGGGTGGGCTGATGCAGCCAGGACGGAGGGCGGAGGACGGAGACTTTTCTGAAAACTGACGACTGAAAACTGACGACTGAAAACTGACGACTGAAAACTTTGAACTTTGAACTAAATAAAAAACGAGCGCGATAGCGAAAAGGGCAAGGGGGTCGGACAGGTAGAAGTCGCGCAGGTTGAAGATGAGGCCACCGAGTGAGAAGAAAAGGGCCAATCCGAAGGTAGCCGTCGCTTCGCTATGGCCTACCCGCCGCAAATAGGCATAGAGAGTGAGCGCAGCCCCGCCCAATCCTACTAGCGTAATTAGCATAAACGAAATGCGCCAATCGAGCGGGCTAAGATAGACCAGTAGTGGCGCAAGGATGCGCCAGCAAAACGGCGCTTCTCGCGCCAGTGCATCGCCAGGGTCAAACGGGTGGCGCGACATAGCGATGTAGCGATAATGATCCCAGCGTGTCGGCAAATTATCGGGCGTTGGATAGGCAATAAATCCATCTACCAGCCAGATTACTGCAAGTGCAATTGCTAACCCAGCTATTACGAGCGCCACTGGTCGCCACCGCATCAGAAACTCCTTTAGTCGTCAGTTAATCAAAATTGGGGTGTCTAAAATCACCCAGTTAGAGGCGAATCGCATACGCCGTATACGCATCAAGCTAAGGATTTAAGCTTGAAGATGATACGCGATGAAAGCCCGCCCTGTGGGTATTCCAGGGCGGGCCAACACTAGCCACTAATTCCGAGCGTATTTCCTTAACTTGATGCGTATGGGGCGTATGCGATTCGCTCCTACCAAAAATTACCTCCGCCAATCCAAATATTCCTATCGAAATTAACTGACGACTGACGACTGATAACTGAAAACTACTTCCTGCCAAACCAGAGATACAAACCACATAATAACCAGGCCGTCGCGACGCGGGCAATAGCGGCTCCCGTTAGACCCCAGCCGAGCGGCCCGATTAGCAGAGCAGCCAGGGTCAGGCCAAAGCTATCTGCCAGAAAGAGGGCCAGAGCGATAAAGTGCTGGCGGTTGGTGATTGTTAAAAACGTGACCGGGGCGGCGCTGGCGAAAATGCCTGCCCCGCTCCAGAGTAACAGCGCCAACGGCCCGGCAGCGTTTTCGTACTTTGGGCCGAGCAGTAGCGCCACCATCGGGCCAGAGAGAAATAACCCAGCCCCGGCCACTATTAGCCCAGCCCCGGTTAAAAGCGTTCCCCAGCGTCGTAATTCGCTAATTACCTGGATTTGGTTTTGTGTGTCCAGCCAACGTCGGGCGTAGCGTGGCAAGGCGGCAATGCCCCAGACCGTCGGCACAGCCGTAACAATTGCTAATAGGCGCAAAGCCGCCCCGTACTGGCCTACTTCGGCCCGGCTCAACAAGCTGGAAACCAGGTAAATATCGGCGTATTGAAATAGCACCGCCGCCAACCCAACCAGCATAAACCCACTGCTGGCTTTGAGCAAATCGAAGTTGCTAAATCCGGGCCTTGAAGAATCAGCGTTATTGTTATTGGTAGGGGCTAATTTCATTCGCCCAATTTTTTTTAATAGTCCCGCCTTTTTAAGATTTGGTATATCTTTGGCTGAATCTGGCGTAGGGTCTGCTGATATTTGAGTAAGGCTGGGTAGGTTAGTGGTGCGGTAGGCGCGCTGCCCCAGCAAACTCGCCGCAACTAGCGCCGCCACCACATTTGCTGCCAGTAGCGGCGCGGCTTCGGGCAACCACCAAAGGGCGGTCAGGGTCAGGCCAAAATTAGCCAGCGTGTTGAGGACGTTCAGGCCCACCCCCGCCGGAATGAAACCGCGTGCGTTCAGAAAAGCGGTGGTCAAAGCTGCCGCACCGGACGGAAAAAGCGCCAAACTCGCAATCAAAGCCAATCCCGGTTCGCCACTTGCCGGAAATAGCGCCGTCAATAAAATCGTAACGAGCCAGACCAGCAAACAGAGCATCGCCCGCAACCGCAGCCCGTTGCGCCAGAGTTGTCCGGCCTGGAATTCATCCAGCCGGGCCGCTTCCCGCCCGACATAAGCCGATAGCCCGGCATCCGCCACGATTGCGCCCAAATTTAGCCCCGCTACTGCCAGCGTGTAACGGCTATACTCAATGGGCGCAAGAAACCGCACCACCAGTAGCCCCGCCAACGCCAACAACGCCTGATTTAGCGCCTGTCCCGCCAATAGCAAGCCAAAATCGAAACTGAGGCGGCGCGGTTTTGTGGCTACGGGATTCTGTTTCATGAGAACATCCATTAGAAATTCACCACGGAGGCACGGAGACACAGAGGAAAAATCTATAAATCTCTGTGTTCCTCTGCGCCCTCTGCGCCCTCTGCGGTGAAAGATTCGTATGTGAAAGCGTAAATCAAATGATACTCGGCCCAGAAGCGGCGACGGGCGACGATTTCGGCTTGCAAGCCAGTTTTGGCGGCAGCAGCCAGGGCCGCTTCCATTGAGATAGTTGAAGTAACTACCATCAAGGCCGTGCCTTTGGGAGTTAAGTGAGCAGCTAGGCCCGCCGCCATCGCGGTCAAAACTTCCTGTTGCGCTCCGGCAAAGAAGGCGTGTTCAAGCAGATTAGCGGGGTCGCGGCGATAGTAGGGCGGGTTGTTCAGAATAAGGTCGAAAGTTTCGCCCGCGACTGGCTCATAGAGATTACCTTGCCTCGTCTCGATTTTGGCTTCAATTCCGTTCAGTCGGGCGTTTACTCCGGCGACCCAGGCAGCTTGCGGATTTAAATCAGTTGCTACCACCCGCTCGTATCCGGCCCGCGCCGCCGCCAGCGCCAACAGCCCTGAACCACAACCTAAATCAAGGACGGAGGA
>JBBQXW010000303.1:0-9068 GCA_038209275.1 Chloroflexia bacterium
ACCCGCGTCGCCCTCAAACGTGGTTCGCTGGTCGTCAACTCCTCGCAAGGCGGCGGCAGCAAAGACACCTGGGTACTTTATGATTGAGTTAGCAGTTATCAGTTGTCAGTCGTCAGTTTTCAGTAAAGAGACTGACCTGCTGGGAAATTGGAGTGCCTATACTGGCAATGGTAAATTTCGTTTTGTAGGGGCGAATCGCATACGCCCTTTTTGACCCGGCCTAGTGTTCAAGGGCGTATACGATTCGCCCCTACCACTACTGGTTTCGGTGTTTCCTAAGAAATTAAACCTACAACCCTGGATTGGAAACTGAAAACTGACGACTGACAACTGACAACTGACAACTAAAGGAACTGATTATGTTAAGTCGCGTTGCTGAATCGATGTTCTGGATGAGCCGCTATATCGAGCGGGCCGAAAATACCGCCCGCTTTCTGGACGTTAACTTTCACCTGCTGCTCGATTTGAACTACATTACCGAGGTAGATACGCCTGAATACTGGGAAGGGCTTATTCGTGTCACCAGCGACGAGGCTCGTTTCGAGGGTCTCTATGATGGACAATATAACGCTGAAACTGTAACCGATTTTTTGGTCTTCAACCGCGATAATCCCAACTCGATTTACTCCTGTATTGCGCTGGCACGGGAGAACGGGCGCAGCATTATTGAGACTATTTCCAGCGAAATGTGGGAACAGGTCAACAATATGTATCACTACCTTCAGCGCGCCACCGAGCAACTTGTTCGCACCGACCCCTACAATTTTTATAAAGAGATTAAAAACGGCTCACACACCTTCCAGGGTATTACCGACGATACTTTGTCGCGCAACGAAGGCTGGTATTTCGTCCAATCCGGCAAATATCTGGAACGAGCCGATAGCACCGCTCGTCTGCTGGATGTAAAATACCATTTATTAGTTCCGCGTGTCGGGGAAGAACGCTACGAATCGGTAGACGCGATTCAATGGATGGCAGTTCTCAAAAGCTGTAGCGCGCTGGAAGCTTTCCGCAAGGTTTATTTATCGAAGTTAGAGCCGGATACTATTTTGCGCTTTTTGGTGCTAGACCGGGCCTTTCCGCGCAGCATCTATTTTTCGGTGATGGCGGCAGAGGAAGCGCTCTGGCGCATTTCGGGTAGTTCGCGCCGCAATTACACCAATAACGCTGACCGACTTATCGGCAAACTGGAAGCTGAACTTTCTTACACCACTATCGAAGATATTACCGAGCGCGGTTTGCACAACTATCTCGAAGATATTGAGCAGCACCTCGTCAAAGTTGGTGAGCAAATTCACCAGAGTTACTTCGCCTACAACGAAACACCTTATCATTATGAGCCGTATGAACCGCACTTCCCCTACATGGACAGTCTTATGAGTGGTCGTGCCATCTGGAGTCAGGCGCAGCAACAGCAGCAGCAGTAGACGGTGCTGGTACAAAATTTGCTCCATTACAATGGGCTTGAAAGCCTGGCCTGGCGTTAAAGCCAGACTAATGCAAAAGATTGCTACTAATTTAGTACTGATTTTTTACAAACATGAGTTTTCGGCTTATACTTATGTTAAAATTAGCTTGTGGAGCAATCTCATATAGCTGATTGCTTGGATTTGTTGTATCGAGCTATTTTTAAGGGAATAGAAGCGCAACACTATGAAACTAAAAGTCGAACACACTACCGTATTCAAGTACGACGAGCCAGTCTACGAAACTGCTACTGAAGTCCGCCTGCACCCGGATGACCAGGGCGCACCGCAGCATTGCCTCGAATTTACCCTGGCAGTAGACCCGCCGACCAATATTTTTCACTACACCGATTTCTACGGTAATAGTGTGCATCACTTCAACTTATTGCCCCGCCATACTGCACTGGAAATAATTGCTACTTCGATAGTCGAAACCGGGCCGGGTCAGACCCCCGCCCGCCCCGATGAAGAACTATTGCTGTTCGATTTTCAAGCCGAAAGCCGCTTTATAAAATTTGATGATACCGTCCAGCAGTTCGCGGCCCAATTCAAAGATGGCGGCGAGCCTCACCAGATAGCCGAAAATATTTGCCGCTATATTAATCAGTCGTTCGTTTATGAGCGCGGCGTAACCGACACCCAGAGTACCGCCTCGCAGGTCATCAACCTGGGACGCGGAGTGTGCCAGGATTTTGCCCACGTTATGCTGGCGGCTTGCCGCTTTTTGAAAATTCCGGCCCGCTATGTCAGTGGCTACATCTATGGTGGCCCGGAAACCGAAGACAGTGACCGCTCCAGCCACGCCTGGTGCGAAGTTTATTGCAGGCCGGAAAAGGGCTGGCTCGGCTTCGACCCAACCCACAAAACGCTGTTCGTGGACGAACGCTACATCAAAATCGGGGCAGGCCGCGACTACGCCGACGTACCGCCAGTACGCGGCACCTATAAAGGCAACGGCAAGGAAAGCCTCAAAGTGGTCGTTCGCGTCGCCGCGCTGAATTGAGTGATGAGCGATGAGTGATGAGTAAATCCATTGGCAGAGCAATGTCCCACAGGAACAGGTTAATTGTAGGATGCTGCTCCGTCAGCTGATTTTATTGCCTCATCACTCATCACTTTCTTGAAAGGAATTATTCAGGAGTGCCGCAGATAGACTCGGTGCAGGATTTGGGGCAGGTGTTTCTGCCCGTCAGCATTAATGGTTATCTTGAACCTTATTATTTTATTTTGGATACCGGCGCGGGCATGAGCGCAATTGACGAAAATATTGCTCAAACCCTAAACCTGCCCACTATTGGCAAAACCGAACTGGCTGGCACTGCCGGAGTGCTGGATGTACCGATAAAACAACTTAACTCAATTACTCCGCTCAGGCGAGTACGTGCTGTCCCCGAACTCACCCAATACGGCCTCATTGCTACCACCCAGGATTTAGCCCAGTTTCATGTTCCCATGCCGAATACTTCGGAGGCGGGATTACTTGGCAACGATTATTTGCGGCATTTTATTGTCGAGATAGATTTTGTGCCGCCGACGGTTCATATTTCGCGGCTCTATGGCTACCCACCGCCAGGGGTCAACCCTGACTCGTATATTCCCATGTGGCTCGATAATTATAATATTATGCGAGTACACGGCCTGCTGGACGGTTGGCTGGAAGTAGAGTTGCGACTGGATAGCGGCGCGGCGACGCTGGGTGTAGATGGGCCTTATTTTAACATTACTACTGCGATGTGGCGGCAATTGTGCGAAAAACAGCCCGAATATAGTTTTTATCATAAACTTATCGCTGGAGGAATGGGCGGCAGAGTTGAGCTAAATATTGGGCGGATTGGTTCGCTGCAAATCGGGCCACTTCGTTTTGAGCAACCCAGCGTAGTAGTTCAGCCAGAGCAGGGCATTTTTGCCGCGCCCGATGCGGTTGGCTTTATCGCCCTCAATCTTTTTGAGCCGGGCCAGTGGGTCACGTTCGATTATCCGGCAGGCCGAATTTATCTGCCCGGTTAAAAAAATAATTACTCATTAGATTCCAGGGCTGAACCGCCAAGACGCAAAGAACGCCAAGAATTTTAGTTGTTTTCTCTGTTCTCTAAGCTATATGTTGAGTAATTACCAATGTAAACAAGAAACCCAAACCAAAGAACGCAAGCAATGAAATTATATTTAATTCGGCACGGCGAGAATCAGGCCAACGTTGATGGGGTAATGGCCTATAAAGTTGTGGATTACCCGCTTAATATCAAAGGAGTGCAGCAAGCGCAATATCTGGCGGAATGGCTCACCGATAAGCAAATCGTGCGGGTTTATAGTAGCCCACTAAATCGGGCTTTCCAGACCGCCCAAATCGTAGCCGAACGCCTGGGCCTGACCGATATTACTACAATAGAGGAATTGCACGAGATAAACGTGGGTGTGCTGGATGGCAAGGACGACGCTGCTTCCTGGAAAATTCACGACCTTATTTTGTGGCGCTGGATGAATAACGAGCCGGAAGTGGTTTTTGAAGGCGGCGAAGACCATCACAGTCTACGGGCGCGTATCAAATTTGCTCTATCGCAAATTTTAGCCGAAAATACCGACCTGAGTGACGAACAGGGCGTAGCGGTAGTCGCACACGGCGGCATTTTTACGCTGGGCTTACCTTCCCTCTGTACTAATCTCCCGGTTGAGCAATGGGGGCGCGGTATGGGAAATACGGCTGTCACCATTGTCGAAGTAGTGAATAATGAGCTTAATTGTCTGAAATGGGGTATTACCGAACATTTACCTACGGACAAGCCTAAAAGGGCATAATTGCCTGGGACAAAATCTGGATGCGGTAGGGGTTGGGTTTCCCCAATCCTTTTGACCTGGCTTAGTGTTCGAGGGCGAGGAAACCTCTCCCCTACCATTAAGCCGAGCTTGCGAATTATGTCCAGTCCTCAAATAATCTGGAAGTGCCTATAGTAGCAGAGGTAATTTACGTAGGGGCGAATCGCATACGCCCTTTTGATTTTGCATAGCGTTCAAGGGCGTATGCGATTCGCCCCTACCTCTACTGTTTTCGGCACTCCCAATAATCTGTAAGTAGCGCCCAGAAATTTTGGCTAGGCTGGGTCAAGTGCTTCGTGCTGAACCAGTTCGAGCGGGTAAAGCTGGCCTGCCGAGCAGCGCCGATATAGTTCGGTGAACGGGGCGGCACGGAGCGGAACAGCACCCGCTTCGATTTCAGCCAGCGTGAGCCAGCGCCCACCCGAAATTTCGCCCTCTTTCAATTTTAAGTTGACTGCGTCTGCTTCGTTTTCCAGACGGCCCGCGAAACAGACAAACAAGTTGGGGTCGGCCCGGTGTCCGCTCCGTATTATCCCGACAAACCCGGTTAGCTCGATTTTTAAGCCAGTTTCCTCCAAAGTCTCGCGCCGGGCCGCTTCAAAAAGGGTTTCGCCCAGGTCAGGTTTGCCGCCCGGCGCACCCCATTTGCCCGGTTGCCGTCTGCTTCGGGCCTGTTGCACCAGCAAATATTTTCCGTCGTGTTCCAGTAGCACACAGGCTACAAGTGTCGCTTTCATAAGCCCTTATCCTTTAAATCATCTGATTTAGCGCCTCGACTACCCGCGCTACCTGTTCGCTGACTGCCGGGTCGGGCGAGGGCAAGGTTTCGGGGAGGTCGTGCAGGGCGTAGTAGCGTTCGCCAAGTGCGGCCCGGCGACCACTCAGGTTGGCTGCCATAATGCCCCAGCAGCGCGCTACCGTTTCTGGCTCGTAACCGCCGCCACCGACCACCAGCAAACGTCCGTTGCAATATTGCTGGGCCAGGGCCAGGGCGCGTTCGGCAACCCGCTCGTAGACGTAAGTCGAAATTTTCAGGCCGACCATGCGGTCAGAAAAATGGGCATCAACGCCGTACTGTACAATCAGTGCCTGTGGGCGGTAGCGTTCGATTTCCGCCAGCGCAATATCCAGCACTTTAAAATAATCTTCGTCGGTGGTAAAGCGCGGCAATGGCAAATTGAGGGCGTAACCCAACCCTGGCCCTTCGCCGCGTTCGGTCAGTGCGCCGGTACGGGGATAAAAGCGTCCGTCGTACTGGTGCAGCGAAACCGTCAGAATAGGCTCACGGTAGAGCAGCGCCTGCGTGCCATCGCCGTGATGCCCGTCTACATCCAGAATAGCGATTCGTTCCAACCCAAATCGGCTTTGCCAGCGTCGCACTGCCGCCACAATATCGTTAAAGATGCAAAATCCGGCAGCCTGCTCATATTTGGCGTGGTGCAAGCCGCCCGCCGGGTGAAAAGCGTGTCGAGCCACCCCCGACCCGACTAAATCTGCCCCCATTAGAGTCCCGCCTACCGCCATTGCTGCCCTTCGGTACACCCCGTGCCAGGCCGGAGTATCGTTGCGGTCAAAGAAACCTTCGCCTTTTGCGTCCATTTCTTTGACATACTCGATGTACTGGCGACTATGTACAGTAGTCAGTTCGGCTTCGGTTGCCTCGTGAGGACGGTAGAGCGGCAAGTAACTATCGGCAGTTTGTGCTTGTTCACCAGTACCTTCCGGCGCAAGCAGACCCAGCTCGCGCAATTTAGCCAGACCAATCTGGTAGCGCCCCCACGAACGGGTCAAGCGCGAAAACCCCCGCCCGTCGTACAATTCGTGGTAAACAATCGCCGTGCTATTATTCCCGCCGAATTCTTCACTCGGCCCAATGCTATTCTTTGTATTCCCTTGAAAACCCATAATACTTAAAGTTACTCTAGCTTTGATCCATCGAAAAGGGTGAGCGTCAGTTTTTTGCCTCAAGCCACGCGAACCCGGACATGAATGTCCGGGCTAAAACCAGGCGACTCATCTAGTTTTAGCCCGGACATTCATGTCCGGGTTTTGCAAAAAATTGACGCACACACCCAGTCAAAAAGTGCTGATTGACTTAAACCCTGGATGAGCATACAATTTTTTGGTTCAAGTGTCAAAAATTGTTGGAATCGAGAAATAATTTGTCCAAAAAAGCCTTAACTAAAAATTCGGTAGGAGCGGGAGCTAACCGCGACCTGATTGCGGAACTAAAGCAGCTAACCCGCCAATGTCTGAGCGAAAATGGTGAACAGCCCGATTACTGGATTATCACCGGGCAGGAAAGCCAGGGCAAAATTCGCTTCTTTTGTAGCGCGCCACCTTTTCCAGTCTGGCAGGGGACGGGCGGGCCGCTATTGGATTTAGCGCAAACTGGGCAAGTTGGTTTGGCTCTCTTGCTTACGATTGAACGGGGCGAAATCGAGACGCTGGTGTGTGCTACCTCCGGCTTTTTGAGCAACTTGCTGTCCGAAGAAACCTTTGACCCTGAAGATTTTCCAACGGGCTATGCCGATGTCACCCGCACTCGTCGCCGCGACTCAGTGACAACCGCATTACGCGCCGCTA
This sequence comes from Chloroflexia bacterium, assembly GCA_038209275.1. Lineage (GTDB taxonomy): Bacteria > Chloroflexota > Chloroflexia > Chloroheliales > Chloroheliaceae > L227-5C. Next base: position 6,864 of record JBBQXW010000303.1, read on the forward strand.
TTCAGGAAATGCTACGGCTGGGTTACGCCCGCCTGACGGCAACCGCTTCGGCTCAACTTTTTGGCAGCACAAACGAACTGGAACTGATTGTCCGACCCGACGGCGGTATGGCCTTGCGAAATTTCGGCCCGGACGTGACGCTGGGCCAACTCTCCGAAGCACTGGCGGGTCTGGCGGTAAAAGCGAAATTGATACGAATGAGACAGGGAGCGCGTAACTGTGGCGGCTGCGGGCGCTGCTGTTCCGACCCTGAAATTCCGCTAACTTATTTCGATGTTGGCAATGTGGCAGCCTATCGCTTTGCCGATTTGTACCAGCGCAGTCCTGAAGCGGCGTTAGCTCAGGCCCATAGCACGCTGGCTTTCCCAAAAGCGGCGCTGGATACCAGTTTATTGCCCGCCGCCCGCCTTTATTTTCGCAAGCGCGATGGCAGTGGCGGTGCCGATAGCCCGTGCGTATTTCTGGATGGGCGCGGGCTGTGCGGGGTGTACGAGGGAAGGCCGCTACTGTGCCGCCTGTATCATTGCGCCGAGCCTTCTGCTGCCCTGGAACACCTTTATAAGTCGGCCTTTTATACTATCGAATGGCTGGGGCGGGTGGTCGAAAGCGGCCTGTTGCGCCCGTCCCATTCGATTATGCTGCCGGAACTATTGGAACTACCTGTGGCAAAGCTGGCAAGCCCTTACGCCCTGTTCAAGGTTGCTGAAGAAATATCCGGCAAGTCGGTAAGCCAATAGTTAACTGTAAAGCAAAGCTAACTATCGCGCCATAACGCCAAAAAATCCTGCCAGATTAGGTTTTTCGCTTTGGTGGGGTCTAGTTGATAAATAATAATATAGGGCTTGCCGCCCATATCGAAGGCCGAAGGAAAAGAAAGTAACAAATCGCGTGGGCCAATATTGAGGGCCAGCGCCAGCAAAAAAGCTTCGGCCCACGATAACGCCAGCCGATTGCCCGCCACAAAACGCCGGTACACTCCCGCCATACTCAGGTCTACGTCCACCAGCGCATTTACTTCCTGGGCCAGTTCCTCTATCGTCCAGCCTACCGCTTCGCGCTCGGCTTCCAGCACTTCCAGCAGAATAGGATAAGCTACCGGGCTGATATTATCCTGGTCGTCTTCGGTCATAGCTTTTCTGCATACTAAGGCAGCGTTAAAAATTAAGTTCCCTTTTTTCGTAGGGGTGAATCGCATACGCCCTTGAACGCTGTGCCAAATCAAACGGGCGTATGCGATTCGCCCCTACCACCGCCGGAAGCTAATTCTTTATATTGCCTTAATTGTAACCCTTCATAACTATTTTGAAGTATAACACAAATTTGACTTATCAGGGTCGGAGCATTATATTTAGAAGTACAGGCTTATAAATTTAGTTAGCCTGGAACAATAGCGCCCTTTGAATTGAAGCGGCACGCCACCGTGTGTTAACTAAATAATTGGTCACTCAGGGAAGGGCATTACTTATGAGCGTAGCTCGAAATATTCCGCCAGCTACAATAGACCAGACACGGGATAATTATACAATAGAAGACTTTTTGAAATTACCGAGCGGCAAGCGCTACGGCTTAATCGAAGGGCGGTTAATACAATTTGCTATGTCAGGAACTGGGGATGAGCATGGTCGGATTAGTGGTGAACTATTCTTCCGGCTCTATGGTTTTGTAAAGCAGCATAAACTAGGCTTTGTCTATCCACAGGAGACTGCTTTTGACCTAACACCTGCTGATTTTAAACCTGTAAAGGGGAAACGGGGCAGGCCAAAAGGTACTTCACTTTGTCCTGATATTGGTTTTGTCAGAGCTGACCGTTTACAGCCAGTGACCAAAGGGGCTGTACCTGTAGCTCCTGACCTCGCCATTGAAATTCTTAGCGGTAGTCAGGAAACTGGTAAAGGACGCGAAGAGATTGACCTTAAAACCCAAAAATATTTGGATGCGGGTGTGCCGTTAATCTGGATAATCAATGCCCTAAATCGTACTGTTGAGATTTATCAAGCTGAGGCTGGGCCAGAAACTAGGCGCGGTGAGCAAGAACTTGACGCTGGCGATGTTGTGCCAGGGTTCAAAGTTCAAGTAAGCGAATTGTTTGATTTTTAGAACTATCTAATAAAAAATCTTGGAAGGAATTGTCGTCGTTTGTACGTACTAAAACTACTACTGTTGAGTATGCGGCCCAAGCAGTGGCCCAAAAATGGCATCGTCTAT
>JBBQXW010000304.1:0-9062 GCA_038209275.1 Chloroflexia bacterium
AGCGGATTGTCTTTGGACGAAACCTTAGTCTAAAAAGTACTTTCAGAGATTTAGGCTTTTTATTTTTACAATAAGCTTCACGACGTTACAGTAACATCGTGAAGGTTGCGTGATTAAAGCTGGCTATGAGACCTCTGGACAGTAGGGTAGCGCCAACTTACACAGTCTATTATCATACTACTGCCAATAGTAGTAAATTTTGTATCTTGCTAACGAAATAAGGTAGCTTTATTAAAGCAAAGTGATTAAGTCTTCTGATACAGTCATATGGTCTAGGCAACCGTAACACAAACATTAACCATTTATTAGTGTGTCAAATACTATTGACAGTAGTAGATAAAACCCCTATAATCGCCGAGTAGTTGAAAATGCTCGGTTATCACAATTTGGATAGAATTTATGCGTTTACCTCCTGATGTATTGGCCTTACTGATTAAAATAAAGGACTATTTTTTGGTGCTGGGTCCGGCTTTGCTTATAGCAGCAAGCCTTAAAACCGCCGTACTGGCCGCTATTCACACTCGTCCTTCAAATCGGTGGAAACCGCTAGAAAAATATCTACAAGCGCCTTCGGCTATTTCAAGTAGCCCCTTTACTCTTTTCAGTCCCCAGTGGTTATGGCTGGAACAGGCTATTAGCAGGCTGGCAATTAGCCCTAAAAATCTCTGGTTGGAGGCTGGAGCATTGGTTGTCTCACCAGCAGCTTTGCTCACTGCTCTGGTTTTAAGTCCTCTGCTTTTGATACTACGGATAGGAGTTGGGGTAGCTTTGGCATTATTGGGGCAAGCCGCCTGGAGTAATTTTCGTCTGACCCTGGCTATAGCTAAACCAAAGCCGGTCGTAGCCCGAAAAAGTTCAGCTTCTAGTACTCCCACTACAGCATTAAACCCCTGGCAACCCGGTAATTTATTGAAGGCTTGGCTGGGAGAATTAGACCAGTATCTAAGCTGGGGACTTTACAATTTTCTGGTTGCCGCCTTGTTAACCATCTTTGTTCCGTTAAGAATCATAGAAAACTGGTTTGGGCCAGGTCAATTACTGGGACCTGTGCTGATTCCTCTGCTGGCGCTACTACTAATCCCGGCTACTGGCAGTGAAATGGCTCTGGTCTTAGCTTTGTTTACTAAAGGAGCCAGCACTGGTAGTGGTGTAGCTGCTTTATTAACTTTCCCGCTCCTAACTGGAATAGGGTTAGTGGAGTGGCAAAGACGGTATGGGCTGAAGCCAACTTTAATGTTTGCCTTACTGATTTGGATAGGAGCCGCTGTGATAGGGTTTTTAATTGACGCTGTAGGTATAAACGCCAACGTATGAGCACCTCAAGGCAAAACAAGATTGTCAAAAGGTTATGAGGAAATAAAAATGAAGCGCAACAGGTGGCTAATAGTGGTAATACCATTACTAATATTCTTAAGTCTGGTGCTGGCAGCCTGTGGAGATAATGCTGAAGCCAATTCGGGGAAATTGGTGCCTGAAATTGCACCCAGGGTTAACTACCTCGCTCCCGATTTTCAATTGAAAGATTATCAGGGCAACCAGGTGAGACTGAGTAATTTTAAGGGAAAGCCCGTCCTGATAAATTTTTGGGCTACCTGGTGTCCGCCCTGTCGTGCCGAGATGCCAGAAATTGAAGCGGCCTACCGTAAGTACAAGGAAAAATATGGGCTGGTAGTACTGGGTATAGATGCCCGCGAGGATAATTCCTCGGTTAAGAAATACGTAGAAGATGGCGGTTATAGCTGGGATATGCCAATGGATTATGAAGGTACAATAGTAGCAAACTACGGCGTGGCCGCTTTTCCAACCAGTTTTTTTGTAGACCGGCAGGGTTATATTCGAGCTACCCAAATAGGAGGGATGGATAAAAAGGGACTGGAAGACCGCTTAACCAAGATCTTACAGGATTAGCCAAAAATGCTAATCCAACCATCAAAATCCAAAATCCAAAATTATATTGAGTTGCTGCGTCCTGATGTAATTCCACTTTTAATTGTACCAACGATAGGGTCAATTCTAATTGCGGCGACTCAGAATCCGCCTAAACGTGATTTGCTGGAATTGATTTTTCGGACAACCTTGAACGGTACATTAGCGACGGGCGGAGCGCACGCGATTAACCAATATCTTGAGCGAGGCATTGATGCCCGGATGCGACGGACTCGACGGCGGGTAGTGGTTACGGGGAAGATTTCGCCAAAACAGGCTTTGAACTTTGGCTTTGGCCTAACTATTATCTCGACCATCCTGTTCATGGTGACGGTCAATCTAACGACAGCGGTGCTATCACTCGGAGGAAATTTCTTTTACGTTTTCGTCTATACTACTTGGCTAAAGCGGAGGACAACTCAGAACATTGTAATCGGAGGCGCAGCAGGTGCAGTTCCACCTTTAGTTGGTTGGGCAACAGTTACAGATGGAATAGGTCTTCCAGCACTGCTCTTCTTTGCCATTATATTTTTTTGGACACCGGCGCATTTCTGGGCATTAGCGCTGGTACGGCAGGAAGATTACCAAGAAGCAGACGTGCCGATGCTGCCAGTGGTAAAGGGTGAAGCTTTTACCCGTCAGCAAATTCTGCTTTACACGCTACTGCTAACAATGGTTACTATGTTACCATTCCTGTTAAACGCTCTGGGCTATCTGTATCTGGCAACGGCGTTAGTGCTGGGCGGGTTGTTTGTGATGAAGGCGTTCAAGCTACTCAAGGGTGGGCCTGGGTGGAAGATGCAAGCCTATATGCTCTTCAAATTTTCGAATACTTATCTGGCAGCGCTTTACCTTGCTATGGCAATAGACCAGCTGCTGAAGCTAGTAGTCTTATGACTTTATTGCGCAGATGAACCGCACTCAAAAATAAAAGAGCTTTATTTAGAATTGGAGGCATGGGCAGATGGCAATTGGCAAAGTAAAGGAGGTCTTTCGGCTTGTCAATTGGCGACGGCTATTATTCTGGGAAGGGCTAATGCTATTTTTAATAATAGCAAGTGGATTCCAGGCGGACGCAGTACAGGCCGCCCTTTCTGTGCCGGTTGCCACTCGAATTGAGGGTATGCCGGTCTATGCCCAGCAGCGCTACCTGAGTTGTGAATATGCAGCCACTCGTGCAGCAGTAGCCCGCTGGGGTATTCAATTAAACGAGGAAGATTTTATTGATGCCATTCCTGTCAACGAAAACCCCCATCTAGGCTTTCGAGGCAATATCAACGGTGGATGGGGTGGTACTACGAATTATGGCATTTATGCTGAACCAATTGCTCAATTTCTGTTAACCCGAGGTCTTAATACCAAGCTTATCTGGAATGGCGTGGCGTCGCTTAAAGAAGAGATTGCCCTTGGTCGCCCGGTGGTAGTGTGGATTTCGGGGGGGTTGGGTTATGCCAGCCCCTTTGAGGCTGAAGCAGCCGGGCAATCTTTTTGGCTAATGCCTTACGAACATACCGTTACAGCCTATGGTTACGATGAAAACGGTATCTTTGTAGCCGACCCTGGCTATGGTACTTACAACTATTATAGTTGGTCGGAGTTTAAACGGGGTTGGAGCTATCTGGGAAACATGGCAATGTCGGTATGGCCGACCAGCCAGGGAGCCACCCAGGGCGAGGCACCCGGCATTGCACCTGAATTTTATCGTTACTGGCTGCGTAATGGCGCAACCGAATTACTTGGGCAGCCGCTGGCCTCAGAATACAAAAGCCAGGGCAAAATTTTTCAATATTTCGAGCGTACCCGGCTTGAATACGATACGGTTCAGAATGCCACTCAGGTCATTGCAAAGGGTCTGCTTGGTCGAGAATTAAGCCAGGGTCGCGAGGCGGAAAACTCTTTTACCCCATTGACTGGCCCTGAAATAAGCCAGCTAAGCGCACAAGAACAGAACCACTTTTTTCTCAGACCAGTTTTGTGCTAGGCTCAGAGTTTAGAACTTTGTGGTGGCAGCGAGGAGGTCTATCCAATTTTGGTTATCCTATCTCCCGCCCTTTTTATGAGAATGGCCGACAGGTTCAATATTTTGAGCGAGCCAGGTTAGAACTACACCCGGCAGAAAATAATTCAGGGCAACCCCCGGTTATCCAATTGGGACGGCTGGGTGCCGAAAAGCTGGCAGCACCGTTCCTGCCTCTGCCTTTAAGAGAGTGATGGAGTAGGTAACGTTCACACTAAAATTTATGTAGTAGCTGATAGCGGAGTTCCCATAATTTGCCATTCAGCCACTATACCTTGTATTTCTGGTTTGTTGTGAGTGTTAGCCAGTAACTACCGGCAAGACATTTTGACAAAGATTGAGACAAATTAGAGGAGAAAAACCCATTTTGGTTACCAGACGAACTTTTATAGGACCGGGCGTTTTAAGTTTACAGATTTCCCTGCTAATACTATTGGCACTAACAGGGAGTCCTCTAACGGCGCTGGCAACACCACTCGCAGCCGAGCCGGAGAAATTTAGTAACAAAGCTTTTGAGACAGTCTGGCAGAGGGTAGACCAGCCTATTTTTGCCAGGAAAACCGACCGAAGCTGGTACTGGGGGCCAGAGCCACTGGCGGGTGGTCTATATGAGCCTTATGCCGAGGCACCCTATGGGCGGCGGTTGGTGCAATATTTCGATAAGGCCAGAATGGAGATTAACGACCCTTCTAAAGGGCAAATCACTAACGGCCTGTTGGTAGTAGAAATGATCACTGGACGAGTACAGCAGGGTGATGAAACCTTTGATGAGCAGTCCATCAACGGAGCAGATGTGCCGGTAGCAGGCGACCTTTCCAATTCTTCGCCCACCTACCGGCAGTTAGCCAAAGCTTATAATATCTCGACTAACCTTCAAGTGAGGGAAGCGGTAACTCGCCTGTGGCAAGGAGATAGCCCCGCCAGCCAGACCTACAACCGCTACAGCCTCGATGCCGCCACTCGTGTGGCAACGGTACAAGAAGGCTTTGGGGTTCCCCAGGCTTTCTGGGAATTTATGAACCGAAAAGGCGTAGTATACAATGGTGGGAGCTTTACAAATGATTTGATTTCGGACTGGCGTTTTTCAATCGGCCTGCCGGTCACAGAAGCCTACTGGACCCGAGTAAAAGTGGACAACATCGAAAAAGACGTGCTTTTCCAGGCGTTTGAGCGCCGGGTACTAACTTACACCCCGGACAACGATGCGGCTTTTCAGGTGGAGATGGGTAATGTGGGGCTACACTATCTCCAGTGGCGCTACAAAGGTAATTTGCCCCAATATGAGAATCCCCTGCTGAGTATTTTTGACGGGACAAATCAAAACCAACCTCTATGGTATAAAACTACCGAAGTACTTAATATCCGTACTGCCCCAAATGCTAAAGCCTCGTTGCCATTCAGCTCCAAGACGCGGCCCTTTGTAACTCAGCTTCAGCCGGGAGACCGGCTCAAGGTGCTAAGGGCAGTTAAGGGCGAAGAGGTTGAGCCGGGTAACGACCTGTGGTATCAAATTTATGAGAAGCCAGATTTATTTGTCTATTCCAAATACACCGAACGGCTCCAAATACCAACTTTCCCCACCCCACCGCGCAGCTATAAGGGGCTATGGGTGGCAATATCACTAAACAAGCAGATGATGGCAATCTACAATAACCAGGAGCGAATTTTAACTACCCTGGTAGCAACTGGCCGCTCAGGTTATGAGACGGTAACAGGTAGCTTTAAGGCTATAGGTGGCTGGCGACCCCTTTCTCAGGTCATGGAAGGTGGCAACCGGGCGGCTGGGGATGGTTATCGGTTAGAGGAAGTACGTAACGTAACCTACTTCTTCCGGGATTTTGCTATTCACGGCAGCTACTGGCACGCCAAATACGGTATCGCGCCACAAAGTCATGGCTGTGTCAATGCAACCGTTTACGATGCGGGCCTGGTGCATCAATTACCAGTTGGTACGCCAATAGAGGTTTTTTAGATTTAAGGTTTAATCGAAGGGAGACCGTGTGCGCGAGGCGCCGTAGCGGTAATGAAAATCTAATGCTCGCCTTTTCCAACTAGAAGTTCTAGTGGTCAGGGGCAGCTATTTACAGAGGAGACGCCATTCGCCCAGGCGCACCAGCACCAATGAAACCTTAACGTCTGCCCCTTCCACTCCGAATCTTAGCGGTCAGGGGCGGCTATTTACAGAGGAGGGTAATATTTTTACTTACTTGTGGCGGAGTCGAAACATCAGACAAGCAACTATTTGTCTGGCATTTGCCAATCTACTATTTTTGACCACTTTACTTCCGTCGGCTTTAGTGGGCTTTGATGTTGAGATTGCCATAGCTGAGTCTGGGCTTGATGCTGGTAGTCAGGCCCGCGTAGCTAATACCGACGGAGACGGTCTACGTCTCCGAACTGAAGCTACTGCCAAATCTGATACGCTGTTAACCCTCAAAGAAAACTGGTTGGTAACAATCAAGGGCGGACCATTCAATGATAAGGCGGGTAACAGCTTTTACCAAATAGAATGGAGTAATCGTAGTGGCTTTGCCATGTCCCAATATTTGGTTTATGCCGGTAAGAACAGTGCTGCCTTGCCCGGCAATAATAGTAAGAATTTGTCTATTGGTGGACAGGCTCGAGTTAGTGGCACTGGTGGAGACGGGGTACGAATGCGCCAACAGCCTAACGTTAGTGCGGCCAGCTTAGCTATTTTGAATGAAACTTATCTGGTGAGCGTTATGGGCGGGCCGTTCAACGATAAGGCGGGTAACAGCTTCTTTAAAGTAGAGTGGGCTGGCTACACTGGCTATGTCAGTAACAACTATTTAACTAGCGCTCCTAAAAACGCGGTAGCAGGCAAAGGCGGCACCTTGCGGGTAACTAACACTGACGGGGATCCAATTCGCTTCCGAAACGGGCCAGGTCGCGATAACAATAGTAATGGCTATGTTTACGAAGGGCAAGTTCTGAAATTACTGGCCGGGCCGTTCAAAGACAGTCTGGACAATAACTGGTACAAGCTGGAGCGCAACGGGGAAGTAGGTTATGTGGATGCCAGCTATGTTCGTCGTACCGACCAGACAGTAACCACCGTTACGATTAATCCACCCCGTAACTCCAGCGGTATTGCACCACCAGTTGCCGCGGCACCTAAACCCCTTCAACCCGTTCCCGCACCAGCCAGTAATGGCCCGCTCGGTGAACGCATCGCCAGTTACGCTAAACAATTCGTCGGGTGGCGCTATATCTGGGGCGGCAATTCGCCTGCGGCGGGTGGTTTTGATTGCTCTGGCCTAATCTACTGGGTTCTTACTCAAAATGGTGTCAGGGAGGTAGGCCGCAGTGTGGAGGCAGAATTAACCTTGGGAGTACCCGTAGCGCTTGACCAGATTCAACCCGGCGATATTTTGATCTGGGCTAACACGTACAAACCTGGCCCTTCTCATTCCGGCATTTATCTCGGCGGCGGACGCTTCATCCACGCTGAAACTGAAAGTACCGGAGTCAGCATTAACAATTTAAACGAGCCTTATTATGCTTCTCGTTTTTATGCTGCCCGCCGACCGGGAGTGTAGGTGAGAATAGTGGTGGTTGAAAAGGAAAATTGGTTATAAAAGTTAGGATGATTCAAACCAGTTTTTGAATAACTTAAGGAGGAACTTCAAAATGAAAAAGCGCTTTAGCGGTTGGTTAGCAGCCTTGTTGTTGCTGGCCCTGGTTCTACCATTGGCCTCGGTATCAGCCGCCGGAGAAAAAGCCAGTGGCGAGCTCAAGGACAAGGACGGCAAGAGCATGGGCAAAGTTTCGCTTTCGCAAGATAACACCGGGGCGGTAAAGCTAAGTGTTAATTATAGCGGCCTACCGGCAGGCAACCATGGAGTTCACTTTCATGCGACCGGCAAGTGCGATGGGCCAGATTTTATGACGGCGGGCGGTCACTTCAACCCCGATAACAAGAAACACGGCGGCAACAGCCCGGACGGGCCGCATGCGGGCGACATTTTGATGAACCTGAGCGCGCCCGCCGGTGGCAACGGCACTTTCGAGTCTAGCACTAACCTTATCACGCTCTCCGCCGGAGCGAAATCGCTCTTCGATGCCGATGGCGCGGCTTTGGTCATCCACGCCAATGCCGACGACATGAGTAGCGACCCGGCGGGCAATAGCGGCGCTCGCATCGCCTGTACCGTGCTGTCACTGGATGCCATCGCCAGTTTACCAGCGGCAGGGCAGGGCGGAAGTGTCAATGCAAGCGGCGGTAACGAGCTACTCATTATTGCAGGTTTGCTAGTGGTGATGGGTGGCGCTTGCACGACGCTGGTGGGCCTACGCCGAAAATCTAACCGCTAAAAGCAGCAGTTATACCAGTAGGAGTTTCGCTTTAACTTGAAAAGAATTAAGTATCCCAATTAGAGATACCTTGATTGCTAGTAAGCGTTAGTGAAAGTGACCGCCAGCAAACTAGCCTGAACTTTTAACTCGAAGCCAATATTAGTACGGACGTACAAGCGTTCGACCCCCCATCCGCTCCAATTGGCTGTTAACACTTTCGACCGCTTTGCGATGTTTACGTAAAGCTACCCGTTCGTCAATGGTGTTAGGCTCCATATTGGCTTTGTGCCGAGGCACAAAGCGTACCCGCACTTCTTCCCAAATAGTGGCTTCATCCGCTTCGGCATTGTAGCCTCTATCGCCCAAAAGCCAGCACCACGGTGGCAGCAGGTAAGTCAGTTCGTGGATCGGGGTCAAATCGTGTAAGTCGGCTGGCAGCATACTAAAGCTGACTGGCACTCCTTGTGGATTGATTATCAGGTGTAAGCGCCAGCCGAAAAACTTTTCACGTTTGGCGGCACACTAACCACACAAATCTTTGCCGCGTAGCTTACGGCAGCGCCTAGCCCGCACTCGCCGACAGACTGGCAGCGGCATACTATCGATGATAAAGGTGTCGCCTTTGCAGTGTAATTCGCTTAACACCGCCAAGGCTAACTCGAACCAGTCGGCCAGTTTATGCCAGCGCCGATTGAAAGGTGAGACGCTGATTTTGCCCGATAGAAAGCCCAGTTGGTTCATCAAAACGACCGTGCGCTCGTGCTGGTTCTGGCAGAATTTAGCGGCACACACTGCTATCGTG
>JBBQXW010000305.1:0-9055 GCA_038209275.1 Chloroflexia bacterium
TTGGCACGCTTCACGCCCAGTTGAAGCTGTAGCTGGCAACCGGGGTTTGCGGTTGCCACGCAACTCGCCCGCGTCGCCGCCACGTTTTCCATCTTGTGATCGAGGATTTGCATAGACATATCGTGCTGAGTCACGTTGTAAATTCCGGCGCTGCCGCAACACTTGTCACTATCGCGCATTTCGATTAATTCCAGGCCCGGTATCGCGTTCAGCAAAATACGCGGTGGATTCCGTACCCGTTGGGCGTGCAGCAAATGACAGGCATCCTGATAAGTCACCCGCTTTTCGACCCGCCCGAAATTGCGGTTGAAATCCATCCCTGCCAAAAATTCGCTAATGTCTTTTACTTTGTGAGCAAACTGTTCGGCGCGTTCGGCAAATTTCGGGTCATCCTTTAATAGTTCGCCATATTCTTTCAGGTTCGCGCCGCAGCCCGCTGCATTGATAATGATTGCATCAAGTTCGCCGCTTCGCTCGAACACTTCAATATTGCGACGGGCCATTTCTTTGGCGTAATCGCGGTCTCCGTTGTGAACGTGCAACGCCCCGCAACAAATTTGCTCATCCGGCACTGCCACCTCGCAATTATTGTGAGCCAGCACCCGCACCGTCGCCTCGTTCACCCGCGCAAAAGCCAGGCTCATAATACAGCCGCTAAAAAGCGCCACTCGATATTTCTTCTCGCCCAACGGCAACACACTCCCGCCCAGCGGTGGCGCAAAAATCGGCTGACTAATCGCGGGCATCATCTCTTCCAGTTCCGCCAGATTACCCAGCCCGATTTTTGAAAAAATTGGCAATTTTAGCAGACCCAGCTTGCGCGTCAGCGTTTGCAAACCAGTGCGCTGATAAAAGCGCGTCGCCAACCCGAACATGCGTAGCCGTTCCGGGTAGGGGAAAAGTTGGCGAAAAATTACAAATTTCAAAATCTTTTCAGTGCGGCTCTGTTTGGCCTTATTCTCTTCGCGCTTGCCCAATTCATCCAGCGTTTTTTCGATTAGATGACCGTAGCGCACTCCACTTGGGCAAGCCGTCTCACAGGCCCGGCATTGCAGACATAAATCGAGATGCTTGTGCAAGCTTTCGCTTTCGGCATCCACCCGGCCTTCGGCAAAGGCCCGCATCAAATAAAGCCGACCACGCGGCGACTCGGTCTCATGGCCGGTCTCTCTATAAGTAGGGCATTGCTGCAAACACAGGCCACAATGAATACAGCGCGTCATATCTTCATAGGCCGGAGCTTCGGTCATCAAAAAGCCCGGGAAATTTATCGGCCCTGGCGGAACAGTCGAACTCATTCCCGCGTCCGAATTACCGCCTCGATTTATTTCTATCGCCATAATTACTGATTCCTTTTAATTTTGGTTCATTAAACCTGATTGAACAGCTTTTAATTTTGGATAGGGCTATCTTAAATCACTTTAAGGTCTGGCGCAAGTGAGAAATCACAGAAATATAAAATAACACCAGGCATTTCGCCTGGTGCGCCAAAAATTAGTTCAAGCGTCTATCATCGTAGGGGTTTGCTTCATCAAACCCTGGATTTGGGCGCAATGAATTGCGCCCCTACTCAGATTAGTTCTAAGCTGGAATGAATTATTAGACGGCCAGGGTCAAAACCAGCTCGTGCGATAATTCTTCCAGCGAGAAAGCGGTCTGCGTCACCAGCTGACCGCCACTCGCACTTTGTTCGGCTACAATGCCTAATTGCTGCAACGCCTTTACTGATTGGTCGGTAGCACTGCGCTGTTGCCCGGTTGACAAACTAATTTCCTGAGTAAGCCCGTTCATTTTCCGGGTCGCCTGTTCAATCAGGCTCACTTCCTGGGCATTGTAGACTACCGCCTGCATCAGCTTGTGAATTACTAAGCCGCTTTCCTGCGCCACTCCCAGCGCTTGCTCGGTTTGAGTTTGGCCCTGCCGAGCCATGTTTGTCACCTCCATTATAGCACCGCCAACTTTCTCTAGAATTTCGGCGGCTTCTTTGCTGGCAGCCCGGCTAAGGTCGGCTAACCCGCGCATTTCCGCCGCTACCACCCCAAACCGCTCCCCGCCCTCTGCGCCTACCCCCGCCGCTTCGATGGCAGCATTGAGCGCCAGCAGATGCGTCTGGTCGCTTATCTCCTTAAGACTACCGACTATCCGCTGGATATGGTCAGTCCGCTCTCGCAGCAAAGTTAGCCCATTTGTCAGCGTACTGTAGAGCTTTTCAACTTCCTGATTGGTTTCAACTGTGCGCTCCACCGAAAGCAAACCATGTTGCCCGGTTTGTTGGACAGTGTTAATAGTAGTTTGTACCTTTAGACTCAACTGGAGAATTTCGGCGGCGGTTTGGTTGATGGTTTGGCTCTTCCCTTCAATCGTCCCGGCACTCTCTAAAAGTTCAGCCTGGGCTTGCGTAATTTGAAGCACCGTCGCCACCTGCTGTTGGCTACCAACCGCTTGCTGATTAGCTATCGCCTGAAGTTCGCTTGTCACCGAAGCCATACGCTGCCCGACCGCCTCTCCATAATGGCGTTTATTTTCAATATTGCCAAAGGCGGCTTGAAGTTGGCTAGTTTGGGCAATGGCAAGTTGGTTAACCTGTTTTAGCTGGGATAATTGGTGCGAAAGAAGCATTCCAATCAAAGCGGTTACTAATAATGAGCATGTCCAGATCACTAGAGTTAGGTACAATCTTGCTTCAGCCATATCGAGTTGGATTAGTGGTTGGTATGGTACAAGATAAACCAAAAAGGTCTCGGCTATTGCTATCAAGCTAAAAGCCAGCGTCGCCCATTTAGGCAGCAAAAACAGGCTCAAAGCAAGCGGAACAAAAAATACACCAGAAAAAGGCTGTGAAGAGCCAAATGAGTAAATTACGGTCATGATAGCCAGGGCAAGACCAATTATAGCAAACCAGCTACCCAATTGTACCAGGTTGGGCTTCCGACTACACCAGTAAGTAAATATATATAACCCGGATGTCCCGCCGCAAAGTGCTATAAGCGGCCATAAGGTAGGCTGGTTGGTCAAAATCAGTAAACCAGTAAATATCACCGTAGAAATGGGGCTGGAAGATAGTAGAATTAGGGAGAGTATTCTTAAAAACCGTTGTTCGCGCCCGGCACTACTGACTAAAAGTTTGGTAACATCATTTTTAGAGGTAGATTGCGTGGTCGGATTCGTTTGAGTTAAATCCGCCGAAAGCGAATCGGTTAGACCAACATCCGTCTTTACAAACGTTGGTAAATCGTCATTCTTAATTTTTAGCATTACCTAAGTTGTCTCCGTGAAGCCAGATTTAAACAGAGGTGCAAATTTTGTTTCAACGCTTAACATTAGTCCCCCAGGTTTCGTTTCATAGCATCAGGTCAACATATTTTGTACCGAACAGATTGTACAAAACTAGCTTAATGTAAAGTTATCACAAAGACATTACAAAAGACATAACAAAGCGCTATTAAGTTGTAATCAACGCAATTTAATTAATTTATAAATTTTTGTTTCTTTAGAAGGGTATCTTAAATTGGCGAGTGCTTTCGCTATTTTGAATATGGGTCTGTAGAGTTGAACTATTGATTCAACCTGGCAAAAGGAGGAGGAGCGTCGTTTACATTGTTGATAATACGCAAGGCCCGAATATCGTCACGCAATTGGATAGCACTATCTAACAGAGTGGTCAAATCTTCAGGAATTACTTTACCAGTCATCTGGCTCAATTCAAGCGTAGTCAATAGAACCGTGACGTGCTGGCTCATTTTATGTAAAGCCAGGCTGAAGCTAGTCTCTTTCTCAGCGCAATCAACCACAACACTAGCCCAATTATCGGTGCTATCAACTTTGATTATAGACGAGGATGTTTCTACCTTGGAACACTGCATCATTTTCTGTTTCCTTTCTTGATTATAGTATCCGTTTTACCACATTAGTACTTAAGTGTCAAGAACTTTATTAAGTTTTTTTCATTAAGTTTAGCTAACATTTCCCTGATATTAAGAAGGCTTAATCTTTAAGGTATTTGTGAGCTTTTTATTAGCTAAAATCAAGCTGAACGGCGTTTAGCTTTACAGAGTATGATAAAATTCAAAGTAGATAAAGATTGAATGAGCGACAGGTAACAAAATCTTCTGGTTTTCTCGGTAACAACTTACGCTCGTCACGCCCCTTTACGGGGTGTGAGGTACGGAGCATCTCTGGTTGCCAAAATAAAGTTTTCGGGCAGAACCGAAACCCTTCCTTCGTCAGGGTGACAGGCCCGGCGGGGCGAGTTGTTACTTTTCTCCAGGGTCAACGCGACGAGTAGTTAATTAAATTTAATAAAGAGGTGAAATAATGAATCACCAGGGAATACTCGATTTTTTCGCCGAAGAAAAAGCGATGCTACCCCAAAAGCTGGGAAAGGACTGGTCGGCCTTTGCCTCGGCCTTTGCCGCCATAATCGGGCAGAACGCTGGCGCAGTAGATAATGCCGGAATGAACCAACTGGCGCACGAATTGGAAGTGCTTTTCAAGCAATATGGCCCGCTCTACCAGCTACTTAAAGCCGTCGATGGTGCGCTTTTGGGGCAGAGCCAGGAGCTTTCGGGCTTTAGAATAAAAGGCATCATTCAGCGCTATAATCGTCTGGCCGAGGAATTCAAAAAACTTAAACCCTTTACCGAAAGGGAGTATGAGTCCTACATTGAAAGCCCCGATTTTTCGCCTGGGCCAACCTCGCCAAGTCGTCCGCCCGGCTTAGAAACTCTTACAGATGAAGAGCCAGCCACTACTCCTGCTCCGCCATCTGCCCAACCCACTATTCCAACTATCACGCCCGACGAGCCAATCAAGCGCTACACCGATGTCCAGTTCCCGGAGCGAATGAGAGTATGCCAAACAACTTTTCTGGTGGTAAACCTGACCAGAGAACAGGTAGCCAATTCGCGCACCGCCGGAAAAAGTGAAGAAAGCGCCGTCACGCTTACCTCGCTTGACGATGTAGAGGTTTGTATCGCTGCGCCCGGCTTCGATATTTTGACCGATGAGGTGCAAACAATCCGGCTTTACAAAGAGCGTAATTCCGAGCCGGTGCGCTTTAAGCTAAAGGCTTTGACCGAAGGCCCACAGAAACTTAGCCTGAGTTTCTGGCAAAGCAACAAGCAGGCCCAGCGGCTGGAAATTTCAACCCTGGTGACGGCGGTTGAAGCCGAAACCAGCGCCGGAGCAGCAACGGGCGCAACCGCTACCGCCAAAATGCTGGAAGCAGTGCAATCTGTACCAACTCCGGCCCAACCTTACACTCCGCCGGATTTGAGTACCGCCCCGGCAGAAGTTCAGATTCTGATTGAAGCTTTACCCGCCGCCAACGGCACTACCCAGCTTAATTTCTTCGCGACTTACCCTGATGGTACAGCCGTCGTGCCAATTCGCCGCATAGATACGCTTGAATTAAACGGCGACCCCCGCTCCCGCCTCAAAGCCTTGTTTGACAATATGACCAAACTGGCACGGGAGCGCAAACCCGCCGCTAATCAGGCCGATATAGACAAGGACATCCAGAAGGAGTTAAAGCGCATCGGGCAGCGCATTTACAAAGAATACTTCCCCGACAAGCTGAAAGAAATTTATCGCCGCTTCCGCATTAGCGCCAAAACCATTTTGATTATCTCCAACGAACCCTGGATACCCTGGGAAATGGCCTACCCTTACGACATCGAGAACAAGGACACGCCGGAAGAACAGGCTAAATACGAGGGCTTTTTGTGCGATAAATTTATCGTAACGCGCTGGCTATCGGGCGCACCCGCCGGGATGATGGGCCAACTGCCCGTCTCAACCGCCTGTGCCGTTGTGCCGCCTTCTAACCTGGCATCGGCTAAAATTGAGTGGGATTTTATTAGTAGCCTGCCTCAGACCTACGCCGGTATGTCGGTTATTTCGCCCGCCTTTACCCGCAAGAACCAGGTGCTAGACCAACTGGAAGAGGGCGGAGTCAGCATTGTCCACTTCGCCTGTCACGGTTTGTTTGATACGACTAATCCCGACCAGTCTTCGTTGCAATTGGAAGGCACGGACAAGCTTTCCCCAGGCGATATTGTGGGCGAGGCCGAGCGCACTCTCCGCCGGACGCACCCGTTCTTCTTCCTCAACGCCTGCCATAGCGGGGTGCGCGATATTGAACTGGTCGGTATCGGAGGCTGGGCCGAGCGCCTGATAGGGTCGGGATGCAGTGGCTTTTTGGGGGCGCTGTGGGAAGTTAACGATACGCTGGCTACCGAATTTGCCAAAACTTTTTATACCAAATTGTTGGATGGAGCGACCTTTGGCGAAGCCTGTTCCGA
Source organism: Chloroflexia bacterium (assembly GCA_038209275.1). GTDB lineage: Bacteria > Chloroflexota > Chloroflexia > Chloroheliales > Chloroheliaceae > L227-5C. Next base: position 6,303 of record JBBQXW010000305.1, read on the forward strand.
AGCGCGCCAGCATATCCGCAAAATGAATCCGGCAAATTCAACCTGGCTGGCCTACACTCTTTATGCCGACCCTCTCGGCAAAGCCTCCATTAAAAAATCCGAGTAAACACAACTTTCTTTTATTTTAGCTTTTGAAAAAGTTTTGCAAAACTTTTTCAAAAGCCAGGAAATTTCCTTTTATTTTAGTATTTGATTTTTTGCAAAAAATCAAATACTAAAAGGAGAAAAACTATGGAATATCGCGTTGTTTGGGTACATGGTATTGGGACGCATAGCCCCGGCTATTCTAAAGACTGGACACGAATTTTCGGCAAATACTTGAACCCGCCGATGATAGATGACGACTATGTAGAGGTAGATTGGGATGTCGTGTTTAACCCGGCTTTTGGCGGCACTCGCGGCTTAGAAAGCGCCGCCCCGGTTAAAAAGATAAAACTTACGCCAGCGGAAAAGAAAAAAGAGCGGCAGGTACGCCAGGAACTAGAAAGTATCTTGTTGGCTCGTTCGTCGGCGATGGCTGAAGCCAGTAGCGCCGATGAAGGCACACGCGGCGGGGAAGAGGAAATTATCGAGTGGTCGGATTCAGAATTTGGACTTGAGGCAACTGGCACACGCGGCTTTTTCAACGATTGGGTCAGGTTCGCCAACGACTCGCTGGGCGATTTTGTGAAGTATATAGTGAGCAAAGACGTGCGTACCGAGGTCAAAGAAAAATTCAAGGAGAAAGTGCGTCCGCTTGCCGACCTGGATGCCACCATTACGGTCATTTCACATAGCTGGGGGACGGTGGTGGCCTACGATAGCCTGCTCGATTTGCAAAAAGAAACCCCTGCTCTCAAAGTGGCGAACCTGATAACAGTGGGCAGCCCGCTCTGGATGGTACGCACCTTTTTAGATGACAAATCGGGCCGCAAACCCGACGAAGTAACCAACTGGATTAACATCACCGCCAAAGGCGATTTAATCGGCTCGTGGCTGAACAAAAACTTTAAGGTCACGAAAGACTATCAGGTTGCCAAGTTCGGCGACGGCGATGCCCACGGCAGTTACTTTGTCGAAGGCAATGAGCAGGTGCAAAAAGATTTAGTTGCCCACTATATTTTGGGATAATAACGGAATAGAGGCTACTTTGGAACAAGGAGAAAAGAGAAAGAGACCTTTCTCTTCTCTCCTTATTTTAATTCACGTTTAGGTAACGCTTGGTGTGTAGACTAAGGCTGGTAGTCAAAACTTCAGATACTCAGCTAACAAGGGCCTTAATCAACAAGTTGTGTAACGACAGGATAGGTGGGGTGTCTTTATAGTTGTAGAATTTGGAAACAGGTAGAGGCAAAGTAGGATAGGAAGAAGGTATGAAGTGGTCACGGCAAGGCGAGAGGGCGCGAGAACATGAGGAGGGGCCGGGTGAGGCCGAGGAAGCGCGAATTTTGGAGAGGGCGCGTACCAATCCGGCTGAGTTCGCCCCGATTTACGAGCGCTACTTTTCGCTTATCTATAAATATTGCTGGCGGCGCACCGGGCAGACTGAAGAAGCCGAAGATTTGACTAGCCTGGTTTTTACCCGCGCCCTGGGCGGGCTGGCAAATTACCGGGGTGGCTCGGTGGCGGCCTGGCTGTTCCAGATTGCCCACAACGCCGTCGCCAATCATCTGCGTAACCGCAAACCGCAGACCCCTTTTGAATTTGAGGCTGAAAACGAAAGTGGTTTCAGGGAATGGGGCAGGTCAACCGAGACAGCCCTGGAACAATTAGTCTGGGCCGAAGAACGGGAGCGGGTAGCCCGGCTTATCGCGGCACTTAGCGAGGAACAACGCGAATTACTGGCCCTCAAAATACACGGCGAACTTTCGGCTAAAGAAATCGGGCTGGTGGTCGGCAAAAGCGAAGGGGCAGTGCGGGTAGCCTTGCACCGCATTGTGCAGCAACTCCGTAGCAGTTACCGACAGGCGGAACAGGAGGAAGTTGGATGAATGAGCCAATTAGCGCAACCGAACGGCTGGAACAATTTTTAGATGAGTTGGTGCATAACCCCCTGACCCCTGCGCCGGACGAACTGGATAGCGAAACGGCGGCGGCGGCACGGGCAACTGTAATGGCGGAACTGGCGACTACCAAGAATTTGCCAACAAAGGCCACCCAGGAACGCATCTGGCAACAGGCACTGGTTGCTACCGAGCAAAGCGAAGGCGAGAAAGCCGCACCATTAGCGCTATTACCACGTGCGCGAACGAGACTGCGCCCGGATTGGCGGCAGTTAGTATTGGTCGGGCTGGGAACGGCGGCGGTGCTGGCAATCTGCTTTGTAGCGCTTTCGCTAGTTGCTTCGACTGGTGGTGGCAATGAGCCAACCGCAATTAACGCTGGTCTTCCTACAGTTGGGCGCACTCCGACAAATGCGACCAGCACCAGCGCGCCTGTTACTACTTTTCCAGGGCAACCGCCGGGGAAAAATCAAGCGCCCGTTGTGCTGGGAAGTTGCTGCGCTACCGAATTGAAATGGTCGCCCGATGGCACGATGCTGGCAATGACTTCGGCAGATGGCGTGGCGAAAATCTGGAGCGCCGACGGCAAAAAACTGCTGGCAACCATTCAGGGTGCAGTTGCACCGCTTGCATGGTCGCCCGATAGCACCAGCCTTTTGAGTGGCTCAGGCGTTTATGACAAAACCTTCCGACGCTGGAGTCCCGATGGCAAGTTGCTGGCGACCTTTGTAGGCCACACCGATAGTGTCTTTACGCTGGACTGGCAACCGC
>JBBQXW010000306.1:0-9002 GCA_038209275.1 Chloroflexia bacterium
CTTGATGTAGTCGGCGTGACCGGGGCAATCTACGTGGGCGTAGTGACGGGCTTCGGTCTCGTATTCGACGTGAGCAATCGCGATGGTGATACCGCGTTCGCGCTCTTCGGGGGCGTTATCAATGCTATCGAAAGCGCGGAACTTGGATTTACCGCGCATCGCCATGGTTTTGGTGATAGCGGCGGTGAGTGTGGTCTTGCCGTGGTCAACGTGACCAATCGTGCCGACATTTACGTGTGGTTTGGTGCGCTCAAACTTCTGCTTTGCCACCTTGTCATTCCTCCTTAGAAATCGGGCGCATCACTGGCCGTAACGCCCCGTTTCATAAATTTTGTGGTGAATTAAATTCTGTCAAAAGTGAAACCGCTAAGTTTTTTGAGCAAATCGAAGAGGTTAAAAAAAGAATGCGGGCGCATTCCTCTCAAGCCGAGCAACTGGCAACTGATTAATAATCCAATTCAGAGTCGCAATATATGCGGCAAAAAAATACTGAATCGGATGAAGCCCATGAACAGGATCGAACTGTTGACCTCATTCTTACCAAGAATGTGCTCTACCGACTGAGCTACATGGGCAAGATGCACAGATGTACGGGCAATTCTCAGGTTCGCCCAGAATAATCTAAAGCCGTTTCTAATTAATTTCAATTATAGTGGTGCCCAGGGTGGGAGTCGAACCCACACGGGTATTAGCCCAACGGTTTTTGAGACCGCCGCGTCTGCCATTCCGCCACCTGGGCTGTAATTTTACAGCTTAAAGATTTATATTATTTTTCACTTTTTAAGGTTAGGTTTTATAGAAATAAAATTTAGTGCAATTATATCTCTATAGATGCCCAAGGAGAGATTTGAACTCTCACGAGAATACTCTCACTACGCCCTGAACGTAGCGCGTCTGCCGTTCCGCCACTTGGGCTTCATCGAACCTGTACTATAATAACAAAATTTACGTTGTTTTGCAACTTTTTAAACCAGGGAAATTTCTCGTCAAAGCCAAAGACCAAAAGAATTGATTATTAACCGCAGAGGACGCAGAGGACGCAGAGGATAATTAATCTAACTCCGTGTTTCTCCGTGCCTCCGTGGTGAATTTCTAAGCACCATTGCGGCGGGGCTTGCGGGCGACGGCGGCAGCAATAGATTCAAGATAGAAATTTGAGGTGGCACTTTGCAAACCGTTAGCCAGAGTAGGGTAGGCGTGAATGGTCGCGACAATATCACTGAGACCAAGATTATGCTGCATTGCCAGCGTAATTTCTGCCAGCACTTCACCCGCCTGTGCGCCAACCAGATGCGCTCCTAGAATTTGCTCGCCTTTTTCATCCAAAACCAGCTTGATAAACCCAGCGATTTCGCCCATCGTTTGGGCGCGGTCAATTTCGTGCCAGGGGAAACGAAGTATTTTGATATTGGCATACCTGGCTTGCGCTTCGGCTTCGGTCAGGCCAACCCGCGCTGCTTCAGGGTCGGTAAACGTCACCCAGGGCAACACTCGGTAATCGGCTTTCTTCCGGCCCATTGGCAACAAAGCATTACGCGCCGCCAGACCACCCTGATAACCCGCCAGATGAGTAAAAAAAAGACCGCCTAGCACATCGCCTGCTCCATAAATATTAGGAGTGCTAGTTCGCAAATATTCATCCACCTTCAGCCCGGTAACATCGTAATCCACGCCCGCCGCTTCTAAATTCAACCCCTCGAAGGTTGGCACGCGACCAACCGCCAGCAATATTTCATCCGTTTCAAGCTTGATAGAACTATCACCCTGCCGCGTTTCCACTATCTTTTTGGACTGACCACGCCTGACCCGATGCAACCGAGTGTTAGTCAATACTTTAACCTTATCTTCTTGTAAGGCAGTGGTGATAGCGGCGGATACTTCGGGGTCTTCCCTGGTCAAAATACGCTCTGGCCCTTGCAACAAAGTAACGGTGCTACCGAGACGGGCAAAAGCTTGAGCCAGCTCTACCCCGACTGGCCCACCACCCACGATTACCAGCAAAGTGGGTAAATGCCGCAAATCAAAGACATTTTCGTTAGTTAAATAACCAGCCTCCGCAAGTCCCTCAATTGTTGGTAGATAGGGCCGTGAGCCAGTCGCGATAATAAAATTCCGGGCTGTTAGAAGCTCGTTAGCAAGCCGCAACTCGTGAGGCGAAACAAATTCGGCACGACCAAATTTAACCTCAACTTCTTTGATATAATTCAATTCCGATTGACCAACCTGGGTGATAATGCTCTGAATTCGAGCGGCGATTTTTGCCATATTAATCGGGGGAAAGCCTGTGTGTTCCGGCTCATCGGTCAGAGAAAAAGCAGCGCGGGCCGTTTTAACCAGTTTGGCAGCGTGAATCAAGCTTTTGCTGGGAACGCAACCGTAATGCAAGCAATCTCCCCCCAGCCGTTCCTTATCTATCAGACAGGTACGCGCTCCCAGCGTCGCCCCAAGTCGGGCCGCCACCAGACCTGCCGAACCACCACCAATTACAATAAGGTCATATTGGTAGCTCGGCACTGCTCGTTTCCTTTCTCAAACGCTTGTCTTGCTGAGGCACAAAACATCTCATCTCGCCCAAAAATAAGGCGCTGGGATAGACCGCAGACCCTTCCTGCGTCAGGGTGACAGGCACGACAGTAGAATTTTGATAGTTCGGTGAACTACATCAGGCAAAAATCTTTTGTCAGTGTTTCCTTCAACATAAAGAACTATTTCTAGAGTTCTTTGTACTGACACTAAACCCGCCTTTTTTCAAGAATAGCAACAGCTTCATCCAAATCAGTAGTATTTAAATATTTTTTAATCTGATCCAGGTTGTAATAAGCTTTTTTAGTACTGCCGTTTTCTTCTTTTTCTACTTACTTACGATTTCTCACAGGTTCTATAGGTTAGTTTAGCATAATGTCTTTCTATTATACACTACCAACCTTGTGCTTTAATTCGGTTGATGTATCGTCGCTTCAGAAAAGTCTAATCGAAATCTCACCTATTTTCAAACTCAATATGGTACACTTGCAGCCACAAGCGAAGGACAAATATTGGGGAATAAACATAATGAAGTGGTATAACGAACCGTCAGAGTGGCGCGAAGAGCCGAATGGAACAATTCATGTTACCACCACGCCAGCCACCGATTTCTGGCGCAAAACTCATTACGGGTTTATCAGGGACAACGGCCATTTTTACTACCAGCCGATGCCAGGCGATTTTATAGCGGAAGTCAAGGTCAGTGGCAATTACATAGACCTGTATGACCAGGCTGGACTAATGGTACGAGTGGACGAAGCTAACTGGCTAAAGTGCGGGATTGAATATGTCGAAGGGGTACAACAGGTAAGTGCCGTCGTTACCCGCGAGTATTCCGATTGGTCAGTCGTACCGCTTCCCCAAAATCCTTCCTCGCTGTATTTGCGCGTTACCCGGCAGGGCGAAGCGGTTCAAGTAGATTATTCGCTGGACGGCCAAAGCTATAGTTTGCTCAGAATGGCTTATCTGGTAGCTACCGAAATTACCCAGGCTGGTGTGATGTGTGCTTCGCCGGATGGCAAAGGATTTTCGGTAACTTTTGAGGGCTTCAACATTCGCCAGCTTGCTGACGAGGCTAAAAGCCACTAGCCCTATATTTTTGTAGCGATTTCAATCGCTTTTGCTTTGTATTCAACCGAAAAGCGATTGAAATCGCTACTATTTTTAAGGCGGCAAGCTAAAGTTCTGGCTTTAAATCTCATTGGAGTTTGTATGTTTACCAAATTGACCCGACCCTGGCTGCTGGCTATTCTAGCAGGGGTCGGAGTGCTGATTGCTCTAATTATCTTCATAAATTTACCTCAGAGTAAAAGTAATCTGCAAGCGGCCCAGCTAAACCCTGCCCCTAACAGCACGGCGGTGGCAACGCTTGCGCCAACCAATAAAGCGGGCGGGCCTAATTCAACCAGCCTGATTACTTCGCGAGTGGGCGATGAATATATAGCGCTGGGCGACTCGGTGGCCTATGGCGTAGGTGCATCGCCGCCAGAACAATCAGGTTATGCCGGAGTTTTTTACCAGCAATACTTGAAACGGCTGCAACCCAATTTGCTCTACAAAAATCTGGCAATACCAGGCGAGACCAGCGCCAGTTTCGTCGCCCGAACCAAAAGCCGCAGCCAGCTTGAAAAAACCCTGGACGAACTGGACGCTGCGCAAAAGGCTGGACGGCGAGTTAGCCCGATTACGCTGACTATCGGCGGCAACGATATGCTGGCAGCCCGTACCGCCAGCCAATCCGAAAAGCAAGCGACGCTGGCTCGTTTCGATACCAACTTGCAAAATATCTTGACCCAAATTGCCCAGCATACCGAACTTGGCGGCAAGACCGATTTGATTTTGACGACTTATTACAACCCGTTCGCCTATAATTCCCAGAGTACTGCCGAGGATGCCGCCTGGATTCAACGGTTTAACGACATTCTCAAGAAGCGGGCAACCGAATTCAAAGCGCGGGTAGCCGATTTCTATGAGCCTATCGTTGGAAAAGAGCAAGAGTTGACCTGGATTGCCCAGGGCGATATTCATCCCAACACGCCCGGCCATGCATTGCTGGCGGCGGCACTCTGGCGAATGAGCGGCTACGACACCAAAGGTTAAAGCTTGAAAAGATTTCCGTTCTATCTAAAATATGCCTGGCGTTCGGTAGTCCGAGGGCGGCGGCTTTTTTTCTTCACTATCCTGTCTATGTCGGTTGGGGTTGGCACGCTCGTGGCACTCCAATTTCTGAGCGTCAGTATCCGCGAGACTTTAACTGGCAACGTTCAGGCCCGCGCTGGCGGCGATATTGTCGCCAACGTCAATTTTAGTAGCTACTACCAATCCACTCTTTCGCCCAAAGCGCGCCAGCTTTTCGATAAATTCAAGTCCGATGGGCGGGTGCTGGATTGGACGGGCAGCAATAGCCACTCGGTTCAAATCACGGGCTATTTCAATATACCACCGACGGTTTACATCGTTGACCCGGCCCACTTTCCCCTGTACGGCAAAATAAATATGGTTGAGCCAGCCGGAGGCGATTTCGGGCGGTTGCTGGCTCAACCTGATAGTATTATTATCAGTAAATCGCTCTGGCAAGCCAAAGGCTACCAGCTTGGCGAACAAATTGAAGTCAGTAGCTTGCTCGATTTTGGCAGGACAGGTGAACGAGTAGCCGGGCTGAAAATCGTGGGCGTGATAGACCCGACGATACCGGGGCTTACTTTTGACCCTGGCCTGTTTGTCGGCTTTGGCATGGTTTCGCAAACGACTGCCCGTAGCTTCTTGCAACTCGCCGAGGCTACCCCAACCACTTTTTATCTGAAAACTGCCCCTGGTGCGGATACACAGGCGCTGATTGCCGAGATGCAAGAATTTAACAAAACGACCGCCAGCAACTTTCCCTTCTTCTCGCAATTACGTACCGCTTACGATATTGTGGGTGAGAGTAGCCGCAATTTAAAGCCAGTCGAAGATGTTTTGCTTTATATCGGGCTGATTGCGCTGCTAATCGGCGGGCTGGGCTGCATTAATACCATGCTGGTAGTAGTTGGACGGCGCACCACTGAAATCGCGACAGTCAAAGCGCTTGGTCTTAAACCACGCCAAACGCTCATCATTTTTACCCTCGAAGTGTTGATGCTGGGCGCAATCGGGAGCGTTATCGGTCTATTTATTGGCGTAGTGCTGAGTATTGCCATGAAAGGGATAGTAGAAGGCTTGTTTTCCCGCTCGCTCGAATGGGGCTTGTACCCTGCCCCACTTTTGACCGGGCTACTGGTGGGAATGCTGACTTCGCTTATCTTTGGTTTTCTGCCCGCTTACGCTGCCGTGCGCGTCCGTCCAGTGGTAGTTCTACGCCAGCAACACGCCGGAATATTGCCTCGTATCGGCAATGTTCCAACCCTAGCGATTATTGGGCTGATGACGCTGGCGTTGGGTTTGCTGGCGGGGATGTTGGTAGGCAAAGTAACGTTGGGCATTACGATTGCCTTTAGCATTTTGCTGGGCTGCTTGCTGCTGGTTATGTTGATGTATCTGGTAGTTTATTTGACTGGCAAGTTGCCTGTACCTGCCAGAGGCCCAAATCTCAAGCTGGCACTACGCAATTTCAATCGCCACCGCACCCGCACCGCCACTACTTTGCTGGTAATTACGGTCAGCCTTTTTTTCATCAGCCTGATTAGTATCATTACCGACAGCATCCAGACCACCCTCAAGGAGGCTTTCGATTTCAATCTAGGTTTTAACGCCGGGGCGGTCAATGTTTTAAGTAATAAAGACCTGGAACTTCAGGCTACTTTCGAGCGCGAAATAGAGGGTTTGCAAAAAATCTTTATCAGTAACGCGGTAGGGGCAAATTTCTTTGCGATTAACAACCAACCGCTCAATGTCGAAAATGCGCTGGCCCAAACTGGTTGCGGCCCATTTATTGTTGAAGACGAGCCGACCAAATTTCGGCTCAAGTCTTCGATTCAGGTAAGCGGACGCAGCCTGGCTAAAGGCGAAAGCATTAGCCCTAACGGGCCGCAAAAAGTGCTGGCTGGACGCAACTTTACTCCTGCCGATATGAACCAGCGCGTAATGCTGGTGACGGAAGATGAGGCGCGCTGCTACGGTCTTAAGGTTGGCGACAAAGCCACTATGCGCTTGCGTCCCAACAATTTTGGCAGAGGCGGCAACCGTATCACTAGCCCGGTGGTGCTGGAAGTAATCGGCATTATGAGCAAAGGCACCGTTGGGACGAGTTTCGAGCAAGGTTTTATTGCCCCTTTTCCCCTTATTAACGAAGCCGGAGCGCAATTCAGCATTTTCTTTATGCAAATTGACCCGCCCCAGGTACAAAAAGCCCTGACCAAAATACAGACCTATCTCTACGGTAATTTCGTCTTTGATTTGAGCGACCTGATTAACACTTTCACCCGCTTGCTAAACAATGTACTGACTTTCCCGTTGCTACTCAGTTTGCTTAGTCTCGCCAGTGGCTCGATTCTGATTGCCAACAATGTTGCCCTTGCCGTTTTGGAACGCCAGACCGAAGTAGGCGTACTGAAGGCCATCGGCGCAAGGCGACGGCGGGTACTGGCTATTTTGCTGTGGGAAAACGCCTTGCTGGGATTGTTGGGCGGCTTAATTGGAATTGGCAGCAGTCTGGTCGCAGCCTTCTTCATTCCGACGCTAATCAAAACCTTCAGCAACCAAAATTATGTAAGTTTGCTGGTAACGTGGTCGCCCCTGACTACTGCCTTATTACTAATATTAGGTATCGGGTTGGCAATGGCCGCTACCCTGTTCAGCGCATGGCGCGCCGTCCAGGAAAAACCGCTCGTGGTGCTACGCTACGAGTAACTGCTTTTAGCGACAAATTTGTCTCTGCCCATGTTGGCAAACATTAAAGTTTTGGACTTGCAATTGGCAAGGCCAGAATTTGAGAAAGAAGAAGAGAAAATAGCGCATCGCGCTATTTTCTCTTCTTCTTTGCAATTACAATCGTTCGCCAAAGCGCAAACAGTTACCATTGTTATCTAATACGCTGAATTCTTTGATGTTCCACGGTTTAACCTCTAGTGGGCCGTTTGGATGAATCGCGTTCTTGGCGCGGTATTCCTCATAAAGCGGCTCGATATTTTCAACATAGATGTAACAAGTGAAAGGGTTGGTCGCCGGATTAAACATGTCGTAGTGTGACAGGTGAATTATTAGATTTTCACGCTGGAAAATTAGATAACCACCGTCGTTATAATTTGTTTTAAAGCCGAGCTTCTGCTCATAAAATTCGACGCTTTGCGCTACATCAATAGCGGCTAAAATCGGCGCAGCTCCTTCAAAAATTGTTTTATCGCTCACGCAAACCTCTCCTTTACAAAATTGTTGCTCCAAGCAGGGACACATACCACTTTTTTATCTACAAACCTTGCTAAATTGTGCCATATTATAGTTAAAGAAAGCAACGAATAGATAGATTTGATCCAAAGTCAACCTCGGCTACAGAGTTCGTTAATAGCATCAATTTGGGCGGCGGGTTAATCTGACACTATCTTGGTGCAAGGGTTCGTGAAGTTGCATCTAACTTCAAATAGTGTAAAATCAATGGTAGTCTTTGGCTGGAAGCTGAATTTAGCATTTGGTTTGATTCTGGTAGGGGTTTGAAGGGTCAAACCCTAATTGGACGCAATAAATTGCGCCCCTACCGAAATTAGCTTAAGGAAATTACTGGTTTGAGCATAATACCCCGGCGCTTTAGTTTGGCCCGAAATGAAAATTGGCGACAACCTTTGCTTTATACGCTGCTGGCGGGAGCGACGGGGGTGGTTGGCGGACTGATGGCGGTGGCGTTGCCCGACCCTTTGCTGGGCTTTGTGCTGGTGGCGGGACTCTTGGTTGGCGGGTTGATGCTGGCGCGACCACTTTTTACGCTGAGTATTGCGGTTGCGGTTTCGTGTCTGCTGCCTTTTGGGGTTATCCCGGTACGAGTTGGCCTGACCTTTACTTTTCTGGAAGCCAGCCTGATTATTCTGTTTGTCATCTGGCTCTTGCGATTGGGCGTACATTCGCTGGATGAGGGCGAGCGGCTGGTGACAACGCCGTTTGATTGGGCGATATTTCTGCTGGTCGGTCTTAGTGCCTTCGCCCTGATTTTGGGTCTGCAAACGGTCAGTAGCACCGATATTCTTCACAACTATTTCAAGCTGATACTGGCAATTCTCGCTTTCTTCCCGATTATCAATCTGGTACGCACTCAGGCGGCGTTGGATTTACTTTTGCGAGTAATAATGCTGGCAGGAGCATTGGCGGGCTATATCGGGACGGGGCTTTATTTACTGAGCCGCCCGCTGCAAGAACAACTTTTAGTGGCGCTGGGGCGAGTCGGCTACCCCACCGAAGGCCGCATTTTGCGCTATATTTTGGACGACCCCGCCACCCAACCACAACGCGCCACTGGCACATCGGTTGACCCCAATAGCTACGGTGGAATGTTGGTACTGATTATCGCGCTACTG
>JBBQXW010000307.1:0-8895 GCA_038209275.1 Chloroflexia bacterium
GCAATCGCTTCCTGAGCCTCGTCTTTGTCCAGACCGCGCCGTAACAGGTTTAAATTTCCCCGAATAACTGTTAGCGGCGTGCGTAACTCGTGAGAAGTATCGGCCATAAATTGCCGATTATACTCAAAGACCCGGCCTAATTCTTCAATCATCTGGTTAAAAGTAGCTGATAACTCCGCAATTTCATCGGGGCGACCTTTGGTAGGGTTTGTTAGAGGGATGCGCTCCTCGAATTTGCGGGTGCGGGCGATTTTACGGGCGGTCTGAGTTACTCGTACCACCGGGCGCAGCGCCCGCTTCACAAACCACCACCCGCCCGCCGTCGCAACACATAAAGTAATTACACTTCCAACCCCCAACCAGAACCGAAGCTGATTCATTGTTTCATAAAAAGGCTGAAGCGATTCGGCTACCTGCAATACTCCGGCTACTTTATTGTTTAGCTTTAGCGGCTGGCTTAAAATGCGTACTCGCTCGTCGCCTGCGCGTACTTCGGAGAGAAGATTCTCGCCCTGACTGGCTTTTACTACTGTACTCACATCTACTGGCAACTGGTTGCTCGAAAGGCTGGGCGACCTGGCAAGGACTTTGGCCTCCAAATTTAGTACCTGGACATAAATTCCAGGCTCGGCAAATTCCTGCAATAAGCCAACCTGCAAATCGCGCGGCAAAATCGGTTGGTCGAGATTTGAGTTGCTACTATCCAAATCCTGGTTAATCTCGCGCTGCACCTGGTTGGCCCGCAAGTTTAGTGTGTCGTCAATTCGCGCACTCAAATTGACCTGCAAGGTAAAATACAGCAAAAAGGAGGAAAAAAGCAGGGCCAACAATAGCAAGCCCATAAACCAGCCAGTTAGTCGCCAGCGTATCGGGAAGCGGTCTACCAGCATACGCGCCTAATCTTCCCGCAGGGTATAGCCTACGCCCCGCACCGTTTGTAGCAGGCGCACTTCTTGTCGCGCTTCCAGTTTATCGCGCAACGCCCGAATATGCACGTCTACCACGTTCGACTCGCCGATATAATCCAGCCCCCAGACATTTTCTAATATTGAATCGCGAGATAACACCTGGCGGGGATGGCGCATAAAAAAGGCTAAAAGCTCAAATTCACGAGCGGTTAGCTCCATCGAACGCTTGCCTCGAAAAGCCCGATGTTCTTTTAGCTTGAGCGTCAAATCGCCAAAATTCAACTCATCCTCGTTTTGCGGCCCGTTTGCGCCGTCTTCATTCAAATTGGAGCGGCGCAGCAAAGCTTTGATGCGGGCCACCAGTTCGTCAAAAGCAAAGGGCTTGACCAGATAATCATCTGCCCCCGCTTCCAATCCGCTCACCCGGTCGGGAACTGCACCTTTAGCGGTCAGCATCAAAATAGGCAAGGCGCTTTCCTTGCGTAACAAACGGGCCACCGCCAGCCCATCCAGCCCAACATCCGGCAGCATCACGTCCAGCACCACCACATCGGGCTTGCTTTGGCGGGCCAATCGTAGCGCCTCCTGCCCGTTGGCGGCGGTTTCCACTTCATAACCATCAAGGGCCAGCCCGCGCTTGAGCATCCGTAAAATCATCGGGTCATCATCTACTACCAGCACTTTTGTCATAAATTATCCCTGCACACGTTTACTATATTAAGACTTTCGCTTGCCAGTTTAGTAGTAGCGATTTCAATCGCTTTGGCGTGGCGTTCAGCTAGTAGCGATTTCAATCGCTACTACCAACGCGAAAGTCCTTTAACTCCGAATCCTGACAACCTGACCCTGATTAGCCTTCTGTAATTCCTGGCTGGCTATTTTCACCAGCGAATTTTCAGACCCGCCGCCAGTGTAAACCAGCGCTTTGTCCAGCACTTTTGGGTCAACCAGAAAAATCGCGCTGTAGCCAAAAGAAGGTGTGCCACCGCAAGGATAGCCTGTTTTCGCCAAAATTTCTTCTTCGGTAGCCAATCTTGGCGCTTCAATGCTCAACGCTTTGCCTACCCTTGAGCTACTGGCCCGGTCTTTCCCTTTTACAATCGCTACAATCAGGTTTCCCTGACTATCTATCATGCAAATATTCTTGACAAAATCGTCCGGGCTGACCTGGGCAGCGCGGGCCGCTTCTTCGACCGAATGGCACGAAACCTCGAAGCTCAAATGCTCCGCCTCAATATTATTGTCGGCTATGAATCGCTTTAAGCTATCTTCAAATTCTTTCATAACTACGTAAATCCTATTGCTAAGGTTGCTAAAAACCAGATTATACCAAGAAAATCAACTTGACATATTATAAGCCCTGACGCATACTTTATAACGTTGGGAGAGAAAATTAACTATGACTGAACAGGCGGAAAACCAGACCGAGCAGACCGGGTTAGCCCTGGGCGATTTGCTGACCGAATTTCGCCGCGCCCGCGCTGAGGAGCCGCAATTCTATTATAATGAACTGGCCGAACGAGCGCGAGCGACCGGGCGACTGCGTCCTCTGCTGGAAAATTTTCTGGCCGAGCGGCTGAGTTTTGCGAATTTCAAAAGTGCCGCCGCCGGAGAAAGCCGTCAGGAACTTGGGGCGGCACGCGGGCGCGAGACCGGGCGTTACTGGCGCTTGAATGCCTCTGGCCGCCTCTTTCTCGAAAGTTTTTACAAGGCCGCCGAGCGTGCCGGAAGGCTCAATGCCGCCGGACAAGCCCTGCAACAGGCGCTTTCTGCTCCGGCTTCGCTCGACCAGGCCGGGCAGCAGTTTGAAGCCTTCGACTTCTTTCTGGGCGATTTACTGGCTTCGGGCGTACCGATGGGTACGGTTCTCAGTCAGGGTTTTGTGCCGTATGTGTTGAGTTATTTCTGGGCTGTCCAGCGCCCCGAATGGCCTATTTACGGGCGCGAAGTGCGCTCCGAACTAGCCCGGCTCGGTTTGCTGGCCCGTGAGACTAAAGGCCCGCGCACTCCCGGCGATAATTATAGCCGCTTTTATCTGGCTTTTAGCGGCCTGAGCGTCCGGCTTGACCTGAGTGTGTGGGAACTGGAAAGCTTTTTGAACTGGTTGTCCCGCCGTGATTTCAGCCCGGCCCGACTTATTCCACTTCGTGTCAGTAAATCTTCGCAGCGACGCAACCAGAGCGGCCTGGAAAAACTGCGAAACGCCCTTACGCCGCGCTTGCAAACTGAACTGGCGGTTGGGCTACACGGTCTGCTACTTGCGCCGGAGCGTCTGGTTTTCCAGGAAAACGATTGCGCCGCCCGGCTCGAATTACGGTTGGGTAAGGGCGAAGCGCTGGCAGGGGCAGGCTTCGACGGCTTTAATCTGGCGCTCCTTCCCACCGAAATCGGCAGCAAAGCGCTGGCCGAATTGCAGGGCTTTCTCGCCACCCGCCCCGAATATCGCTTTTACGACAGCAATTTTACTATATCCAATCCCGACCCGGCTAAATTATCCGCCGAATTCTGGCTGATGCGCCCGCTCGATACCCGTGCCACCCGCAAAATGAGCGGCCCTGATTTGCTCGATACCCTGTTAGCCGAATGGCGCTGGCTCTATCCCTTCGCCCGTCGCCTCATCGCCCCGTTCGACGATGCCCCCGCCCCGTCGTCACCCGATGCCGACACTTCCGTCCAGCCTTTCAGCTACGACCAATCTGCACCGTCCTCAATACCCATCCATGCCGTCGCCGAACCCGCCGCCCTCTACGCCGTCGAATCCGCCTCAGCCTTAGATGAACAAATACTTCCAGTTGAACACATAGCCGAACCAGCAGAAGAAGACGTTACTCAACTCAAAACTCAAAACTCAAAACTCAAAATTCAACCGACTCCTCTCACCACTGAGCAAACTGAAGCCCTTATCGCTTTTGTGCGGGAGCGGTTGGTAGTGACGGGGGAAAAGATACGCGAGATTTTGACGCATCTGGAAGCCGGACGCAGTATTTTGCTTTACGGCCCGCCCGGTAGCGGCAAGACCCGCCTGGCCCGGCTACTGAGCGGGCAACTCTGTTCGCCCGACCCCGGCTGGTCGCCCGAAAATGCCGCCACCAATTATACTCTGGCAACCGCCAGCCCCGAATGGAGCAGCTATGATGTAATCGGCGGCATTCGGCCTGGACTGGCAAGCGAAGGCGGGCAGGAAAACGAGCGCCTGACCTATTATTTTGAGCCGGGGATAGTGGCGCGGGCGGCACTGGAATGTGAACGCAGCCTCGTTCGCACTCGCCGTCCGCACTATTTGATCATAGATGAGTTCAACCGGGCTAATCAGGAGCGGGCCTTTGGGGAATTATTTACCGTGCTAGAATATCGCGACCAGCCTTTGCTGCCGGGGGCAAGGCTGGGTCGGAGTGCCGATTTGTATGTGCCAGAAGCTTTTCGGATTATCGGCACAATGAATTCGGATGACCGCAACACGCTGTTTGAACTGGGGTTGGCCTTGCGTCGCCGCTTTGCCCTGGTCGAACTTGATTTGCCACCGCCCGCCGAAGAACGGCGCTTTTTGCCCAAAGCCTTACATTCGCGTTTGCCCATGGTTGAGCTAACGCCTTCGGGCGAATTCGTCAGCCCGCAACTAAATCTGGCCCTGGATATGCTGGCTACTTTTGCCGCCGCCGTCCGGCCCGACCCGGCTAACCTTGCCGCAGGCGGCAAAAAAGTTGGCACTGCCCCTTTATTGGAAGCACTGCTTTTTTGCGCCGTCGCCACCCGCTTCTACACCAACCCAACCGAGGCGCTCGAAGACGCAATTAGTGCCAACGTGTTACCCCAGCTTGAGCGGGCGACTCAGGCTATCGCCCGCGCTCTGGCTGCCACCTCGCCCGGTGGCCCGCTTGCCGACCTGACGCGGGTTCGCACCGCCCTGCAACGCATGAGCGGCACGAATACCTTTTTCTAAAATTTCTCCCGCCAGGGAAATTCACCACGGAGACACGGAGAAAATTCTAAAAATAGCGTGAGGGTGCATCAGCTAAACCGAGGCTGGTATGCGAGTGAAGAACGCCCTGGACAACCCTACGGGCCGAATTCCGGGACGGACGACCCGAAACACCAATCCCATATAGCTTTATCTCGCTTGAGCCACAATTACTTTTAAGGCTTCCTGTTCATTTTCGGCTTTTAGAATATAGGACAGGCCACCTGGCAAAAGCACCGTGTCGCCTTTAGCAATAGTTTCATCAGCGAAGGCGTATTGGGACGAAGTAATTTTACCCTTGCCGCTCAAAGTTGAGAGGAGGGTGAAAGAACGCCCGTCTCCCATTTGCTCCGATGCTTCGGTAACTTCGACTAGCTGACAGGTAAAATAGGGGCAATCCACGAGTTCGACGCTGGTAGCACCATTGTGCGATTGTGGCGTAGGATGCGTCACCTTAAAATTGCGGGCTTCCAAATTTATTGCTTGCAAACCTTTTTCAATGTGGATTTCGCGGCCCGTGCGTCCCCAATCGTACAGCCGATAGGTAATATCCGACTCCTGTTGCAACTCGTACACTACAATCCCTTCGCATAGCGCGTGGACTGTTCGCGACGGCAGGTAGACTATATCGCCCTCTTTTACTGGCACGCTGCTCAAATAATCTAAAATAGTGCCGTCTTTGAGCGCCTGTCCGATTTGCTCTACGGCGGTAGCCTTATCATTAAGGCTGTACAAAATGCGTGCGCCCGGTTCTGCCGCCATGATATACCACATCTCGCTTTTGCCGGAGCGATAGTTTTCCAGCTTTTGGGCCAGCGCATCATCCGGGTGTACCTGTACCGACAAATTTTCCCGTGCATCTATAAATTTTACCAGCAACGGAAATTCAGGGTAATTTTTTGCTGCTGCACCGCCCAACTCCGCGCCATATTTTTCGTAAAGTTCGCCCAGCTTACGGCCTTTCCATTCGCCATTGGTTATCACGCTGCCCGAAAAAGCTTCCCAGCTTTCGCCCAGCGCCTCGCCCTCTTTAGCGGGTCGGCCCAGTTCTTCAGCCAGCCAATTCCCGCCCCAGACTTTTTCCTTCAATTGCGGTTCTAATTTTAGCGGATACAATTTCATGCTTTTGCTCTCCTAATTTTTTTGCTTTTGGCAAAAGCGATTGCAAAATACCCAGAATTGTCTGTAGGAGGGGGCTGCGCCCTCGAAAATCTTGCCATATTCCCAGAATTGGCTACCTGGGCAGAAATCAAGGGCGCAGCCCCCTCCTACACCGAAAAATCTTTCTTTGCAATCGTCTTGTCCAGCTTGCTTATATCGTGTTTCTGCTTGCCAGTTCATTATACAGCAAGGGTAGCGCCACCCTTTGCAAATAGCAGAGAACCTTGAATTATTAAGCTTTTGAAATTTTTGGCAAAAATTTCAAAAGCTTAATAAAAAAATCCGAGCAAAACTAAAGAGCCACCGCCTTTCAAGAAAGGTGGTGGCTCTTTAGTTTTGCTCGGCGACCTGACTACTGAGGAGTGGTACTCAACTGCGGCGTAGTGCTAAGTTGCGGCGTAGTACTGAATTGGGGGGTGGTGCTGTCAAAATCTATGTTAGTAAAAGTAGTCATTGGTTGCGCTCCTTGGATAGTTTCCTATAATTATTGAATAATTCCTTACCAGTTTTTATAATTCCGTAAATTTTTATTTATTTACTTGATGGCCTTAGTATAGCTGTGAAATTCCTTTCATGATGTGACCTACTTAACATTCTGCCTATGATTTTCTTTACACTTCGTAATCGCTGATTTACGTGTAGGTTGTTTGGTTGTATCCAGAAGTTTTTGCAAAAATTTCTAGCTACAACCAAAGAACCTGTTATGCTATAATCAAGCCAAATTAGCTAACGGAACATAAATCAAAACCATCTAAATAATAACGAGTGAGGGATATTAAAGTGACGGATTTCAATAGTGAGGAAGCAAGGCCGCTAACGCTGGCAGCGCAGGCTGAAAAACGACCAGGGCGCTGGAAGCCCCGTTTTACCAAAGCAATGCTGGCTCAGATTGAAAATCTGGGCGGGCCAATCTGGTCACGCGATGGAGAACACCTCTTTTTTCCGGGCGACTTTGACGGGCGCACCGATATTTACCGCCTCGAAGTCGCTACCGGGCGCACTTTGCAGGTGACCGCCGAGGTAGAGGCGGGGGCGTTGTTGCGAGTGGCGCAGGGCGGACTGGCGCTTTCGCCGGATGGTCGCTGGCTGGTTTATCTGGGCGGCAAGGATGGCAAGCTCTGGCTAATGCCTTCGGGCGGCGGACGGGCGGTGCGGTTAGCCGAGGGTGAGGGTTCGCAGAGCGCCCCGGTTTTCTCGCCTGACGGCAAGCAAGTAGCCTATGTCGCCGGGCGTGGCGAGAAGCAGGATATTGCAGTGGTCGAAATTGACCCCGAAGGCGAAGCGTGGCCCATGCGCTTGAGCCGGGGCGACCATTTTGTGTTTGACCCACATTGGTTGCCCGATGGCAAACGGCTGGTTTATGTCGAACACGACAACCAGCGAATGCCTTATGTTGAAACCAGAATGGTACTGGTGGATACTGAAAGCGGCGAGGCTAAAATTCTGGCCGATGGTTGGCACAAAAATGTCCATCTGCAACAGCCGCGCCCCTCGCCGGATGGTCGCTATTTGGCTTATGTTTCGGATGAAAGCGGCTGGGCCAATATTTATCTGCTGGATTTAGAGAGTGGGCAAAGCCGGGCGCTCTATCCTCAAAATGCCGAGCAACTTGAGCCGGGTTGGTCGCCCGATGGTACGCGCCTGA
This sequence comes from Chloroflexia bacterium, assembly GCA_038209275.1. Lineage (GTDB taxonomy): Bacteria > Chloroflexota > Chloroflexia > Chloroheliales > Chloroheliaceae > L227-5C. Next base: position 7,673 of record JBBQXW010000307.1, read on the forward strand.
CTTATCTGGTTTATGAAGCCGGGAGTTTGCATCTTCATCTGGTTACGCTGGACGGACAGGAGCAGCTTTTGGATGGCGATGAAGCCGTCATTGCCGGGGTGGGCTGGGCTAAGGATGGGCAAAGGGTGGCCTACATGAAGCAAAGCCCGGTTATGCCGCCGAATATTTATTTACTGGAACTGGGCAAAGAAGGCGGGCCGCGTTGCCTGACCAACAATACGATTGGTGGTCTTGAAGAAGCGGGCTTGAGCAAGGCCGAGGCGGTACGCTGGACAAGTCCCGATGGATTGGAAATCGAGGGTTTGCTGTATCTGCCGCACCAGCTTGAGCCGGGCAAGCACCCGCTTTTGCTGCACGTTCATGGCGGGCCAATTTCGCAATATAACCAGCGCTGGGACCCGACGGTGCAGTATTTTGTGCAACAGGGCTGGATTGTGATTGAGCCAAATTTTCGGGGTAGCACCGGCTATGGTCGGGCCTTCCGTGATAAGCTGACCGGCGCGTGGGGGCAGGAAGATATGCTCGATAATATCGGCGCAATCGAATATCTGAGGCAGCGCGGCCTGATAGACCCAACGCGGGTGGTGGCCTGGGGCGGTAGCGGTGGCGGCTACGCCACCATGTTGCTATTGGGCAAGTGGGCCGAGCTGTTCAAGGCGGGCGTGGCATTGGTAGGTGTCTCCAACTTTATGAGCTTCCAGGAGCAGACCGACCGCATTGCCCGCTATTTGATACAAGATTTGCTGGGCCACCGCGCCGATAATTTCGCGCTTTATGAGGAACGTTCCCCGGTAAGCTACGCCGCTCAAATCAAGTCACCCCTGATGATTTTGATGGGCGATGCCGATTTCCGCGTTCCCGCCGTTCAGGGTGAAGAAATGGTCGCGGCTCTCAAAGCGGCAGGCAAGACCGACTTTGAATACATTTCCTATGCCGGAGAAGGACACGGCTGGCGCAACGTCGAAACCATTCTCGATTACCTGGGACGCATGGAACGCTTTTTGTTGAAATGGGTACTAGATCGCTAGTAATTGCAGGTATTTTGGAGTTGTAGTTACAATTCCAAAAGACCTGCAATTACTAGCGCTTTCCCCTGCTTTCTTAGCTTTCAAGAAAATTTTTGTAAAAATTTTCTTGAAAGCTAAGAAAACTTTCAATTTGTTAGTTTTTGAAAATTTTTACAAAAATTTTCAAAAACTAACAAACTTCTTTTTCTCTGAGTT
>JBBQXW010000308.1:0-8884 GCA_038209275.1 Chloroflexia bacterium
CCATCACCACAACTGGCGGGCTGGGCTGAGATTGAAGCGGCTTTGCGACGCAATAGTGCCGCGCTGGGCCGACATGGGTTGTTTGTCCGACAAAATAGTTGATTTACGATTTACGATTTACGATTTACGATTTACGATTTAAGATTTACGATTTACGATTTACGATTTAAGAAAACTTACCACGGAGACACGGAGAAATTTTAATTTTTAATTTCCTCTGCGTCCCCTGCGGTTAATACTTCAAATCGTAAATGGAGAAATTTTATAAAAACTTGGCGTTCTTTGCGTCTTGGCGGTTAATATTTCCAATCGTAAATCGTAAATCGTAAATCGTAAATCGTAAATCGTAAATCCAATAGGGAGAAAAGAAATGATTAGTGTAAGAGAAATTTCACAGGAGTTGGAGGCGGGACGCTATTATTGTGACTGTTGCCGTCTTCCAGGGCTGTTGATTCGGCGAGTGGGTGGCACGGGTGAGTTGCTGGCAAGTTGTTTGAACTCAGGTAAGCTTTACCGGGCCGATAACGCTGGTAATTTTACCTTGATAGAGAACAATAACAATGCCGATTTTGAGGGAGGTCGCCGCCCTTCGCTTGCGCCGATGACGGTGATTGATTTGAGCCGGGAGAGCTATTCGTGAACGGATTGCGGCAGGAGAAAAGCGTCATTGGGCCACACGGTGAGCCGAGGCTGGTTGAATGGGAATTGAACCTGGAAGCGGCAAGCCGGGCGCAACGCTGGAGTCGCGACGACACACCACTGTTGCATCAGGAAGTGGCGGAAATGGTCGAGTATTTCCCTAACTGGCTGCTGACAGTAGTGCACGATGAAAAGCCAGGGTTATGCGAGGGTTGCGGCGAGTTGCTGGTCTGGAAGCCAAAAGGCTTGGTTTGTGTGGCCTGTGACCACGCTTTCAAAGGCAATCTGAAACAGGCGAAGTTTAATCTGGCCTGGATAGGACACCTACCCGTTCCCTTGCCGCAAGCTGGCCCATTGCTGAAACGGTTGCGGGCCAAACCGAATCCGGCGGCTCCGCTAATCGAAGTAGGCGAGCAAAGTTACTTGCTTGTGCCGTTGCTGGCTTCCTATCCTGAGAATTGGCCTCAACATGCGCCGCCAATTCGCTATGACCGGGCTTTTCTCGATTGGATCGGCATCAAGGCCAGTGGTCATACTACCCATCTGGTTGGCGTGGATGGCACAACCATGTGCCTTTATGCCGCCTGGCACGCCGTCACCTTACGGGTGGTTTTGCAGCAGCGCGTGGTCAATCACGTAGTCAGCCTGTTCAAAATCGGGCAAGGCGTTTCAACCAGTGAAGCATTTTTGCAATAAGTTGTCAGTTATCATTCGTCAGTTGTCAGTCGTCAGTTAGTAATGACTAGAGCAGCATAAAATCGTAAATCGTAAATCGTAAATCGTAAATCGTAAATCGTATGCAAGAGTATTTTAGCCGAATAGAGCCAGTGCTGGGGCAGGGATTAGCGGATAAACTGGTGGCGTGTGGTGGCATAGAGGCGTGCGGGCCAGTGGTAGAATTGCTGGCTGGGTGCAGGTTGCGGCGTTTCGTTTGGCTGGAAACAGGCCAGCCGAGCCGCGATTTGGAGCAGGCGCTACGCCGTCACAACCATTTTGAAGATGGCTGGGAGTTCAAGCCTTTTTCTTCTAATGACCGGCCTGATTTATTATTGGTGGGTGGCAGCCGTCACGCACTGCTGAACGGGCTTGCACTGGCTCAAACTTTGAAAATTCCGGCGTTGTTATTTGGCGCACTTCCTGGCGACCCACATTTTTGTTCAGGCTACGAAGCTTTTGCAATGGTCTGTAAACCCGATACTGACCTGAAGGCGGAGCAAAATTTTTTAGAGCAATTGCCTGAAACTGACACAAAGCTGAGACCTGAAGCAATAGCAATGGTGGCGGCGGCGGCAAAAGCTCTATTACTTTCCGATACACCCTACGCCCGCCCTGACTACAATCATCTTTTCAACGACCTGGGCCGTACTCTGCTATTGCTGGGCCATCCAGATTGGCCCTGGCAAATACGCTACGAAGGAATGAGGAACGAGGAACGAGGAACGAGGACAGAATTTAAAGAGGTCGGTGTGTTCAAGGCCGAGGGGCGAATGCAATTAGCCCCTACCAATAGCTGTATTCCTTTAAGCTCTGTTCTTCGTCCTCAATCCTCGTTCCTCGTTCCTCTGTCCTCATTCCTCGTTCCTTCTCACATCGCTGTTTTTGGCTGCGGCGGGTTGGGGAGCTTGATTGCGAAGGAACTGGATGCGGGCGGAGTGGGAAAGTTCAGTTTGCTGGATAGCGGCAAGGTGCAACTATTTCACCCGGTGCGCCAGTTTTATCATACTTCGCAACTGGGCCAGCCAAAAGTTTATGCGTTGGCGGAAAGCTTGTTGGGTGAAGAAACTTTTTCGCACTCGCATTTCCCGGCTCAGATAGGGCAGCCGCGTGTTTACCAGGGTAAAAAGCAAATTACGGCTTACAACCTGAAACTAAACGATAACTGGATAGGCGCGACAGAGCGGTTGGTGGCCGGGATAAAACCTGACCTGGCGGTAATAACTACTGGCACGGATATGGATTTCTATCTGGCACGTGCCTGCCAGCGTGCTGGTATTCCGTATCTAGTGGCACGTTGCTATCCACGAGCGCGTTACTTTGAGCTGATTTTCAGTCTGCCAGCCGAAGCAACGCCCTGTTTCGATTGCTTGCGCGGTCATCTCTATCTTGGCCCACAACCCGACCTGACCGCGGAGCAACAGGCGCGCTATGATAGTCGCAGGGCAACCACGCTGGAATCCGAACCCGCTACCCTGGTAGAGACGGGGCGGGCGGCGAGTGTAGCGGCTCGGCTGAGTCAGGAAATATTGCGACCACAGCGTTCAGCCTGGTTGCAAGAACTGGTAGCCGAAGGTCAGACTTGTTTAATTGGAGCAAACGAGACGCAACTGACTGGTGAGGGTTGGGCTTACGGTTTGAGCCTGCCGGGGCAGGTGGCGGCTTTTGGGCTGGCGCAGTTGTTTGGCCCAGGTCAGGCCCATCCCTGTCGTACCTGTGGTCGCATTTCTCAAATAGGTAATTTAACCTATCACAACCCCTTACTAACAGGTTAATAATCGGTTAGAAAATGGTTAAAAAAAGTGTTTAACCTCATCACTTTGTATGGTATATTAGATAGTGCAGGATAACTGATTGAATAGATGCAGCTGTAATTGACCGCCCTGATGGGCAGCGAGATACCAAGAATTTAGTACTCACAAGGAGAAAACAACATGTTCCGACGTTTAACCCCGCTTTTCGTGATGATGATGCTTTTGAGTGTTGCCCTGGTTGCCTGCGGTGACAGCAATGCTACCGTCCCAACTTACCCTGGCGCGACTTCGATAACCGTCCCTGATAGTATCAAGACCCAGTTCGGTTCGAGTGTGAAAGACCTCAAAAATACCAAGTATGAGGCCTTCAAAACTACCGATTCTGCCGATAAAGTCAAGGCTTCCTTCCTGGACAGCTTCAAGAAGGACGGCTGGGAGGACAAAGTTAGCAAATCTTTGAAGCCGGAAGATGTCAAGCAAATTGAGTCAGTCGGTATGTTCGTGTTGGGCTACCAGAAGGGCAGCAAGGGTGCGGTGGTAATGGGTATTCCCGGCTCAATATCGGGGGCATTAGGCTTTAGTGGTGTCGCTGCAAATGAATCGGCCTACTTCGTCATCAGTGGCGACGAGTAGAACTTTTCTCACCTGAGTCATTGCTGGCGGCTACTCACATCGAGTAGCCGCTTTTTATTTCCTCCTTCTCCTTCTCCTTGACTACAACCCGCTTTGGGCGTTATGATAAGGTCACTTTTACCTGATGCTCACCGTTTCCAGGTATCTTGTAGATTACCCTGCCTTATTCAGTGCTGAATGGTCGGCTTTGAAGTTTAGAAACAGGCCATTTTTGTGCCTGAAATTTTAGTAGGAGGAGACAGTAATGCCATTGACAAATCAAGCGCTACCCTATAAGCGAATTGGGGTTATGACCAGTGGCGGCGATGCGCCCGGTATGAACACGGCTATTCGGGCCACCGTTCGGGCGGCTTTGCAATACGGCTTTGAAGTAGTGGGTATCGAGCATGGTTTTGCCGGAATGTTTGAGAAAAGGTTTCGTTCTTTCAATTCGCACGATGTCGCCAACATTATGCAGCGCGGCGGCACGGTACTCGGTACGGCCCGTTCTGCCCGCTTCATGACCAATGACGGACGGGCCGAAGCACTTTATAACTTGCACGAAGCTGGTATTGAAGCCCTGGTGATAATCGGCGGCAACGGTTCACTGACGGGGGGTTGGGAACTTGAGAAACTGGGGATGCCAGTGGTCGGTATTCCTGGCTCAATTGATAACGATTTGTTTGGCACAAGTATGGCTATCGGGGTAGATACCTGCCTCAACAATATTTTGGAAGCGGTGGACAAGATAAAAGACACGGCAGCTTCGCACCGACGGGCTTTTGTGGTCGAAGTGATGGGCCGTTATTCGGGCTATCTGGCGCTTATGAGCGCACTGGCAAGCGGGGCGGAAGTGGCGGTTATTCCTGAAGTAAAGACTTCGCTGCACGAAATCGGCGAAAAAATGGAGCGGGCTTTTCAGCGCGGCAAAAATCATTTTATTGTACTGGTGGCGGAAGGGGCGGCTCTCAAAACCCAGGCGGTCTATCATTACCTCGATACGCTCGACCATCACGAAACCCGGATTACTATCCTCGGTCATGTGCAGCGCGGCGGCGCACCCAGCGCCTATGACCGTATTCTGGCTTCGTACCTGGGTGGTGAAGCAGTGCAATGTTTGCTGGAAGGGGTAAGCGGCGTTATGGTAGGGCAATTTGAAGGCAGTTTTATTCGTACCCCTTTGGAACTGGTAGTCAAGCGCACCAGTGCGGTAAATTTGAATGTTTACGAATTGGTGCAGCTTTTGAGCTAGATAAGTTAGGCGTGGTACAAAATGTGCATAAAGCCTTGTGACGAATAAATCAAATCAGGCAAGGAGGCTTTATGATAAAGGATTTTCGACTGGGGTCACGTGCAGAAACACAAGATGGTCAATTGCTGGGTGAACTAAAGCATCTGGTGATGAGTCCTGATAACAAAATGGTTACTCATCTGGTGATTGGTAAGGGCGATGGTACTCCCCTGCGCCAGGTAGAAATGGCTAAAGTTGCTGATGTCACGGATGACAAAGATACGGTTCGGTTGAGCCTGGATGAGGCCCAGTTCGAGCAGTTGCCAGAGTTCAATGAGCGAGCGTTTATGGACAAGCGTGGCTATCACGACCACGATGAGTTAGCCACCGAAAAAGCGGCAGACCCGACAGACCCGCAAAGTCTCATTACTGGACCTTACGACATCCACACCGACGAGAATTTGAACCCACCCGGTCTGGTGAACGACCAATCCAAAACGTAGTTAGAATTAAAAAAGCCAGAGCTTGATTTTCAAGCTCTGGCTTTTTTAACCCAAAATAATTAATCAGGCTTGCGCTTCAGCAAACCAAAGGTTTCTTCGTTCTGGCGCTGTGGTGCAGAACGAAGTACTGGTTCTAGCCGCTCGAACTCGAAATAAGGCTCGAAAAGCTGGCGCAATTCGGCCTGATTAGTATCAAAGGGCGGGCCACCCGGCTCTCCGTGGGTAAAGAAGGTAGCAATAATTTTGCCGCCTGGCCTGAGCAAGCCGTGTACTAACTGCAAATATTCCGGGCGTTGCTCCGGCAAAATCGCTGCAAAACATGTATATTCCAGTACATAATCAAAAGCCTGGGCATATTCGGGTAGCAATCCGAAAATATCGCGCTCCTCGAATTTGGTACGTTCCTGTATTCCTAACGCTCCGGCGCGTTCCTGACAGGCCGCAATTGCTGTCGGTGCGAAATCTACTCCGACAACCTCGAAGCCACGTTCGGCAAAAAACAGCGCATCGTTGCCTCGCCCACAGCCCGGCACAATCATTCGACCCGGCGGCACAGCGTCCGGCCCGTTCAGAAAATCTACAAAGGGTGGTGCAGGTTCTTGAATATCCCAGTCCGTCTGATTGGCCTGATAGCGCTCTTCCCAAAATTCTATTTGTCCTGGATTATCCTCATTACTCATAAAACTCCTTATTTCTAACTTTGAACTTCGGCCCGAAGGGTTGCCCTGTGGGTGAACTTTGAACTACTTAATCCCGGTCAGCCGGGCGCTTTTTTCCCATAATTTTTGGCTGACCACCGGGTCATACGATTCTTTTGAGGACTGAGCGGGCTTTTTCTTGATGAAATACTTGCCATTTACATTTGCTACTTCGGGCGAAGCAGCCAGATAAACCGAGGTTTCCGCTCCTTTTTCAGGTGTTATTTCAAAAGGCCGGGCCAACCTGAGCATTATCCCAAAGAAGCCGCTACTCTCACTGGCAAAATTAGTCTTGACCGCGCCGGGATGGAGACAATTAGCGGTAACACCTGTGCCTTCCAGCCGCCGGGCTAATTCGTAAGTAAAAAGCACGTTGGCTAATTTCGATTGGCTGTAGGAGCGAAACTCGCTGTATTTTTTCTCGCCCTGAAGGTCATCAAAGGCAATATGTCCCGAAGATTGTGCCTGTGAACTGACGTTGATTATGCGTGACGGTGCGCTGGCTTTAAGTAAATCGAGCAGCAGATTGGTCAACAGAAAATAAGCCAGATGATTAACGGCGAAAGTGCGTTCCAGTCCGTCCTGCGTCAAATTGCGTTTGGTCTGGCTCAATCCGGCGTTGTTCACCAGCACATGCAACTGCTGATATTTTACCTTGAACTGGTCGGCGAGCTGGCGAACCGATTGCTGTATCGCAAGGTCGGCAATCATTAAATCGAGCTTCTGGCTACCCGTAGCCGCCGCGATTTCCACTTTTGTCGTTTCGCCGCGCCCTCGGTCACGGCTAACCATTACAACCGTCGCCCCCATTCGGGCCAGTTCCAGCGCTGTAATTTTACCTATTCCCGAATTAGCCCCGGTAACAAGGCAGATTTTCCCGGTCATATTCGGCTTATCATTTCCCACAATATTTTCCCTCGTTCCAACCATTTTTTATCTGGCAAACATGTTTCACGTAAAACGAATGTAAGAGTTCTATTCACAGCATATTTCATATTCTTGCTGGTTCAAGAACACGCTAATTCACTTATCTTGTAATCGGTTGGCGTATAATCGTCTTCATATTTTCGGGTGCGCTGCGGTTTGGGTCGCTTAAGTAAATTTCGTGATGCTTGCCTCGAAAGCTATAGCCGTTTTCGGTAATGAATTTGTGTAACTTCTCGACGGTTGGAGCTTCGTTGGCGTAGGGGCCGAGGTGCATTATTTGAGCTGCCAGCCCTTCATCAAATGTCTCAAATCTTATTTGCGTTAGTTCAGTCAGGTTTTTCTTTTTCTCAGCCTGATTTCGCGCCTGCTCAACTAAATCTAGTGTTATTTGTTCTGGCTGCATAATCATCATTGTCCAGAGCCAGTTTGATTTATCATCGAGGCTAAATTCCTCTATCTTTTCCGTCCACCATAGACCTTCGAGCGACGGCACGCCATAATCCAACACTTCGGCTTTTTTGAGCATAAATTTCAAAGTGTAAGCAAGACTGTAAAGCGCTTCGACTGCCGCTTTGTATTCTGTCGCGGTGTTTGGGTCGCCCGTACCGTCTATCATGAGAAAATTCAACTTTGGCACTTCCACCAGCCCCGCATCTTTTGCTGATGGACTATACAGTTGCTTAAAGTCCCTTTTGAAATCCAGCTTTAGCATACAATATCTGCCTCCTAAGTAAAATTGATAGGCTGCTATTTACCCCTTCCCATCTTTTGCTTCAATTCAACGGGTCGGGACAAGCAGCGCTCCTACCTGTTTTATCTGCAATTTTAGAGGTTTTGCCCTATTTTGGTAGTTCTTTTTCCAGTGCGGCGATTTTCCGGCGCAGTTCGCTTAACTTATCGCGTAGTTCGGCTACTTCGTCCGGCTTGAGTTTGGGCAGACTATCGCGAGTTTTATCTAGCCAGCCACCGAAGTTTAGCATTGGCCTGGGACTATAGCGCCCTTCTTTCGGCTGTATTCTTTCCTTGACCGATTGTGAATTTTCTAACTTCTGTCCATTTTCTATACGGTTGTTATCTTTTTCACTATTAGTAACGTTTGCTTCAACCTCGTCCAGGCCTAGCAACCTCATTCTTTGGTTGACATAACCATGACTACGGTGTACCATCTCGGCAATCTTACGATAGCTGTAGTTATAGTTATCGGACAAAAATTTGAAGTATCTGGCTTCGTCCTGCGGCTCAAGGTCGGCCCGTTGCAGATTTTCGATGGCGGCAATGAACTGGGCTTCTTTATCATCATAGTCCTTGACTATAACAGGCAGGGTCTTTTTACCGATTTTCTCTGCCGCCCGGTAGCGCCGTTCGCCTGCCACGATTTCGTATTCGCCCTCGGCAACTTCGCGCACAATTAGTGGCTCTAGCACCCCATGCTCACGAATATTTTCAGCCAGTTCGTTGTCGCGTTCTTCGTTAACCATCTGGCGCGGCTGGTTTGGGTTAGGCCGGATTTTACCAATTGGTACAATCAGCGCCTCGTTATTTTTAGATTCGCCTCCATCCAGGGCGTTAGCTTTGTCGGAAATCATCTGCGATACCAGCCCCAGGCGGCGCGGTGCAGCATTACTTGAGCTATCTGGTCTTTTCGGCACGGTTAATTACCTCCTCCGCCAGTTTATTATATTCGCTGGCGGCTTCGCTACGGGGGGAATAGACCTGTACTGGCCCCCGTGTGGCTACTTCTCCCAAAACGGTTGCGTTACGAATGTAAGTGTCAAATACTCTTTCATGCAACGCCTCGCGCATTTC
>JBBQXW010000309.1:0-8882 GCA_038209275.1 Chloroflexia bacterium
GCGGCCTCGTCCGGATCGGCATAGCACAGGAAAACCCGGAGGGGACGTATAATTTTTTCTTCTTGTGACATAGTATTTTGGCTCAGAATAGCTTAACTTGTTTCTTCGGTATAAACAGTAAATAGTTTGTCCCCGCACAAACGGGCGATGGCTTGCAAAGTGGCCCAACTCATTGCGGGGGTGCCGCCAGAGAAGGCCAGATAAATGCGCTCGAATTCAGCCAGGCGAGCTTTCATTTCAGTGGCAGAAAATTTAGGCTCAAGCTCCCAAAAAACTTCGTCATAGCGATTAGCCTGAGCTTCTTTGAGTTCAATTATTTCTACCGGGCAGTTAGCCAGGTTTGGCACAAGTTTTCCTAAATATTTTTCGATAAGCCGGGCGTAGTAAATGCTATCTCTATCATCATTTTTATTGGTAGCAATTAGCCAAATCTGGCTAAGGCAATTATCCAAAGTCAATCCCGTAACTGGGTCGCTCACGCTTAGTATTGGGCTGAATATAGGAAAGTTCTTCAAATTCGGTTTAAGCTGTGGGTCTTCTAAAGCTTTTTTACCCCAATGCCGCGCTCCAATTTGTGAATTAAGCAGCTCTTTTACATGTCCAACTAAATAAGTGTAATCTTTAGTATCTAACAAGTTACCCAACCTGTAATGCCAATCTCGACCTAATTCCTCCAAATAGCTTTCTGGTAAACTAAAATCTTTCGCGCCAATGGTAGCGATGAGAGCGTAATGTAGCTCAAGTTCCATTGGCTTAGACCTCCTGCAAAAGGAGCCAGCCCAAAGGCATAAGATAATCGTTACGCCGGATTATTTTGCGGCTCTTGGGGAAAATTTCGGCTTTTTCCTCTTTACGCCAGAAAGCGTAAAAGCCCAGTCCAAATTCCAGCGTGTTGCCATCACCGGTCTCCAGATATTGATCTTCATCATTCTCCGGGCGCAAGCGGAGAGCTGGCGTGACGCTGTGTATGCCTGATCCCGCTCCTACTCTTAACAGCCAACCCTGACCAGGCTGGGGCAACTTATTACGATAAAACTCCAATACACGTGGCGCAACTACATCGTCCCGACCCAATCGAGCTTGCGGGTCAGCCTCGCCCTGGCTAAAAAATTTTTGCTCATATTGCCATACGATACGGAAGAAAGCATCAGCCTTATCCAGCCAATCGGTTAGCGAAGCGGGTACCTCATCGGCGTTCCCGGCATAATATTCGCGCAGCTTGCGATTAAAGTTTAAATTAAATTCAAAAGAAGTGCCTTCCTGCAAACACTCTTGCACCAATCTGGTTTTTTCGTAAAACACCAGATTGCCCGTCCGGTCATAAAGATAGTTCAGGCGGTCACACAGCACTCTCACATCTTCCGCCGCTAAAGCCGAATTATCCAAAGGCTTACTATCACTAACCTGGAACATCCGAAAAACATCACCTTGAATATTTTGCCGCTGGCGACTCTGGTCTTGCTGACCTTCTACAAAGCCCGCCCGGAAATAGCTTTCAGGAACCAGCCTGTCTAATTCTCGTCGTAAACTACCAAAATTAATTTGTCCGCTATCAAAATCGTTGAAAAGCTGGTTAAGGCTGCTTCCAATGCGGCGCAATTCTGCCGGGTGATTATCTAGAAAATGATACAACCAACTATTGCGCAAAGCACCTTTGAGACTACTTCCGGCAATAAAGGGTTGGCCGCGCCCATTCCGCTCGAAAGGACGATATTGCCCTTCACCATCTAGCCCAACATGGCTCCTGACCGAATAAAGTGACAAATCATCCAGGGCTGGCATAGATCGGCGTTGCTGGCGACGGGTCTGATAAATCCGAGAGAGGCTAGTTCGTTGCCCGTTCAACCAACCGACCATGTCCGCATCCTCAACTACCGGGGCAAATTTTTGACCTGGTTTGGCGGGAATTTCTACCATGCCATCCTCGGTCTGGGCAAACACTAGATCGGGATTAGCCAGATAAACCCGGTTGCCTTCGGTAATATATTCGGTCTTTTCCAGGGTCTGCTGGTAACTACCAATATGCACTGGAGAAAGCAGGGTTGCTTTTATTCGTTTGTTTTCAACTAGCTCGGATAATTCGTTCATAATCTATTTCCAAATTAATTTTCAGTTGATTAGCTCGAAACTTTAACATTTTCAATATCTTACTATACTCACGGGGATGTCTATACAACTCCGCATGAACAAGATGTCTTAAACTCTCGTATTCTTCGCATTCTTCTAATTTAACTGGGACGATAAAATTAGTTTCAAGTCTTTTCTCACCTACTGCGTCTAAAATTAGTTTAATGTGATCGTTAGCAGGATCATTTTCTTCCTCATAATTATCGTTGTAACCAGCTGAAGACCAGCAAATTATTGCAATATCACTTTTCCCTATATTCTTTGAAGCTTCAACTTTTTTATTATGTCCTGGTAATAAATCTTCGTCATAAAACCAAATTTCTATACCAGATTCGCTTTTTAGCGGCTCGTATAACTTAGTACGTACATTTTCAATATCACCTTTGAAACAAGTCAGGAAAACTTTCAAGGGTCTAGAAGCAGTATTAGTTTGAGCGTTACCTGCCATAGACCTAGTTTCCTACATGCTAATCTTCAACTTTTGATGCAATATAAGGCCAGGTATAAGCCAGCCCCGAACGGTAGATAGAATGGCCGTTTTTTCGGTCGTCGTTAGTTACATTGTGTAACTTGCCTTTGGGCTGGGTTAGGTTGGCTAAAGTCGAGCCTTCGGTTAGCATTAGTAAGTTTTTCTTGCGAGTTTCACCCTGTCCGACTCGGTCGAGGGGAAGGGCAAAGCCGCGCCGCCAGATTAATTCGTAGCGCCAATCTTTCAGGAATTTACCTTCGTTCTGAGTGGGGAGGGACGCAGGTGACGCCAATGAAAGCAGTATATACCCTGCGGTCACTTCACTTTGGGCGTTATTTAGTAAATTGAGTAAATTTTTCTTCTCATCTATCTCCCACTTGAAACGACCATAGCCACTGGAACGCTCTCCTCCCAGACCGCTATCTTGAAGATAAGCTAGACAGGTCTCAAATTTTTTCTTAATAGCTTCGCTTTGGAAACGGGCCAGAAAGTAAAGGCCATGGCCTTTTGGGTAGGTTACTGAACTACAATAATAGGGAGTAGTTTCTCCTGAGTAACGTGGGATATAATTGCGAGGTTGCTCATGCATTTTATAACTTTTTTTGTAAGCTTTTAATTCTTCCAAAGCCTGTGGGGGATTATCAAAAAGCTCCTTACCACTCGCTAGTCGTCGCCATAAATAATCAGGCAAGAAGCGACTCTCTTTGAACGCTTTTGCCAGTTCTGGAATATCTTTCAGACGCGCTTTATCCTGCTCGGTTAGTTCAAGCATTGGTGACGGCAGGTAATAGGTAGCTTTGGTAAAAATAAAAGCTGAGGATAGTAGTAAAGTTGGAGTATTTTCGTTCAAGCCTGGCTTGATTAATTCCTGCTCAAGTGCAGCGCTACCAAAAAGAAAAGCCCAGCTATAACACACCGCACTAAAAAGGGTGTCGGAATGGACAAACTCAATTGAACGATCAAGGCCACTGCTATCTTCGCCAAAATGGGCCGGAGACAAAAAAGTGAGTTTATAAATAACATCCAGGTTGGTTAGAGTATTGTCTGGCTGGCTCATAGTGTTACTTCCAAAGACCAGCTACATGTTGACGAAGTGCTGAAAATTCGGTGCCACTAAATTCCTGCGCCACCAGTTGACTACCCTTTACTTCCCAGATTTCGATTTTGCTCCAACCGATACCAACCTGACCATAGCCCCGGCTGACCATGCCGCCCAGTCCATCGTATTGTAGCAAGCGGTAGCCGAGTTCCAGCATTTCAAGGTAGGTATCAACAAAGCGTTGCGAAGGATTAGTCGCTGCGTCTTCCCCAAAGCTATCGCTATCTACGTTTAGCACCATACTCAAACCAAAGCTGGTTCCTGCCGGAATACGTTCTATCTGGCGTGGAGTAGCCTGGGCGGTGATACGTTTGAGGGTGTTTTCAGCCTTGCGCTCGGTATATTTAAGACCAGAGGAGAACGCCATCGGCTGGTTACGGTCTCTCTCACTCAAAATAGCATCCCGGAATAAAACCCGGCTGGGTTGACCCGTATTTTGATTAATGGCCTCGCCAAACAATCTCTTTACATTAGGCAAATCTACTACCGAAGCAATCCTATTCGCTCCTAAAAGCTGACTTCGTGAAGCCAGGGCATACTCAACCAGACTGCGGATTTTACCCTTCAAAGAGCTACCCGGAATATATGGCTCGTTATTGTAGGGATTACGTACTACATATTTATCTATTCCGCCTACGTCCACCCCTGCTTCCACTCCGCCGATATGTAATCCGGTGAGACATTCAAGCTGACCGCTAAAAACTATCTTGGCGCGGAGATATGGTGACTCACTTACTTGCCGTTCTTGGCTCATGCTAAAACTTCCTCCTGCCTGGCTAAATTATTTCGTTTGCTCTAGCTTTATGATAAATTACTACCGCCTCTACAAAATCCTGAAAGCAGGCATAATATTCATAATGAAGTAAGCCCTGCTCAAAAAGACCTTTGACACTCGGTTCAACGTAGCGGTTGAACTCTTTGAGAGCGTTGCGCTTGCGCTCGTTATCCTGTTTGGCAGCCGCCCAGATTAGCTTGGTCGGAAGTACACTGGCCTGACGGAGCAAAGTTGGATTAGAACTACCCGAACTGTTACCAGCCGTCCGGCGTTCGTCCTGTAGTTCAATCCCAAGTTGTACCACTCCTTCATAAAAATTACGGAGTTGATTCATATCTACCCCGGCATCTTTAAGACGGATACCAATATCCTGGGCCTTTTCGACAATTTTAGCCATTTCACCGCGAATAAATTCGACAGATATGGCGGCTTCGGCACCCTGCGGCTGACGCTGACCACGATTATCGGGACGATTATTATTAGGCGGATACGGCTGTCTTGGTTGCATTAGCTTGCTCCTTTGGTGGGGTGGTTTGTTCCGACCTGACCAGTAAATCGAGCCAGTTCAGGAAAAGAGATAAATCCGGCGGTTTTGGGTTAGTATGGATTGCTTTGAGAAATTGGTAGACCGCTTGCCAATCAGTATTTTTATCCAGGCGCTTTCCCAACTCGGCATTGCTGGCAAGCAGGTAAAGTAGCTTGACTTTGCCCTCTATTTGAGGTGAATAAGTTTTACCTGCTTCCCAATCTTTAGCCGGGTAAATAGCGTTATCAACTTCAAGCAAACGGCGCAAAAAAGACCGCGAGAGTTGGTTACTTTTGAGTAGTTGGTAAAGCGGGAAGAACAGGTTATGCCATAATTCTTTTTGCATGCCAGTGTCCTGGGGCAGGCGGTAAGCGGTTTCTTGCCAGAAAAAGGGGCGGCGCGAAAAGCTAACGACCAGGCTATCTTTAACATGTTCATCCCTTGAGCCAGGTCTACCCTCGTGGTTCTCTTTAGCCTGGTCAAGGCAACTGCCTGACTGGTCAGCCATTGCGGAGATTGGAAATTTGCGCTGATGCAAACTCAGGCCTAATGAAAGCGTTACAGTTGAATTATTTCCCACGAATTTTTGCCAGTAGCGTGCCACGTCAAAAGCAAATTCGCTTACTTCGCTCCATTCTCCCAGGGCAAAAAGGTCATCACCACCACCATAGACAATCAGAATAGGTCGGGGGCGGGCTGCTACCAGTCCACCTTCAGCTACCCGCAATTGTTGGATAGTTACATCATTCTCTTCGGGATTGAGACGGGGTAGATAAGTGGCAAAGAAGAGGTTGAGTAAGCGAGAAACACCAACCAGACCTACCAGCGGCATTTCAGGCATAGTCTTGCCCAACAGTTTTCCCAGATTGTCTACATCCGCCCGCACTGCTGCCAATCCGTGCCAGCCTGGTCCTGCCTCACATAATTCATCTATATCCTTGAATTCCTTCAAATGCTCACCGGTAAGAGGTAGGCGCAATTCTAAATCTTTACCCAGTAGTGAACGCGCCATGGTCGCATTGAAGACAAGCTTCAACTCAGGCAAATTACCGTATTCAGAGTAAACTAAACCACGTTTTCCTCGTCCGCTAACCTGCCAGCCCTGGGCAACTTTTTCCAGACTGACCATACCTTGCTCGGTGGCAACCTGTCCCAGTTCCATCAAAAAGCTGCACAGATCGCAAATCAAGAAAGTTGGTTCACCTTCATCGGCAATGTCTCTTAGACGTTCGGTGTGACGACGGCAAATGGCACATGGGGTAAGCGGTGGTTTTGGCTCAAAATCGTTAGAGCTAAGTACCTCACTAAATTTATTATTTTTTGCTTTTGAAATGGCTTGATTAAGCTCTTGCCGGGCCTGTTGATAGGGGCTTTTATCGCCGCCGACTGGCCGTAACAAGTTATGTTCATCGAGACTTTTTTCGCTGGTTGCAAAAGCCAGGAAAAGACGCACATCCTGCCAATCGAACAGCCGTTTATTCCACTGCTCAATAATTTCCTGAAGTTGAGCGACATCTGCATGAGCCGGAATTAGCACAGTGTAAGCGCCACCACCCTGTACCAGCAAATTATCTTCATTACACCCAATTTTTTCAAGAAGTTCGCTCAAAGCCAGTCGAGCAATTAATTCCAGAAAGATAGAGCGACCACGCAAGGAGCGCATGGCCCGGCGACTGGCGATATTATACAAAAAACCCTGAATACCGCTAACATCGAGTGTCGCCAGACGGTAGGTAGTAGTTTCGGGCTGGGCTACGAGCGGAACAAGTACATGCAACAAATCATAAAATGGTAGGGGTTTGGAGGTGTTACCAACCCGTACCATTACCCCCACTGCACTCAAATATTTCTCGGCCAAAAAGCGCACGATAGCTGGTTTATCCGAAGTAGCACTAAGAGCTTCTAACTCTGCCATTTCAGCCGCCAAATCCTTATGTAGCTGGGCTAGTTCAGCTTCCCCTAACAGGCTGGGCCTGGTTTCGGTTGGTAGAGCTAGACCAGGAGCAAATGGAGAAACCGCCGGGAAGTAGGAGGGCTGCTCAGAAGCCGCGTCAATATCTGCCAGAAGCGAAAGCGGGGTGTAGAAATCGAGCGGTTTATTATCTGCCGGGCGTTCAGTCAGTCGCCGAAACAAAACGCCAAAACGAAGCTCTAATCTCTTCTGCTCGGTCTGATCAAACTCGCTAACCAGTTTCCCAAGAATACCTCGGCTAAAAAGTTGTTCAAAGCCCCAGCGATAAACAAAAAGACTAGCAGCGTCAGCGTCGGTGCGACTGGTCATAGAGACTCTCCGATAGAAATTTTACTACTACGCTAATTTAACTACAGTTTGTAACACATTATGCATTTGATATTAACACAATTTTATCAGTTTGTCACTACTGTTTTTAAGCATTTTTCAAATTGAAATCAAAGACAACGAGTTTGACCAAAGCCCATGGTGGTTTTGTAACCCACCCCAGAGAAGAAGGCGAAGCGCGCTAACTGATGCAAGGTTTGCAGCATAGCTGGATCAGATTGTAGAGCAGTGTATTCGCACCAACCCCGGAAGGCTATCAACTTCGCGCCTTGCCGTGAACCTTCCATTAACGCTAATTCCGTTCTTAGCTCATAGCCGCTAATTGCCAGATTCTCGCTTACCCAGGTAGAGAAAGCCGGATCAATTGGCTGCGAGGCGTAATTATTCCAGCGGGTGAGCAGGCTATTAAAGGTCTGTTCGGGTAGAGGCAGGGGCCGCGAACGGCCTTGCGCTTTAAAGGTAGTGGGCGAATGGAACTGAAGTTTTACTTTAGCCGAGGATGTAACGGGTTCATTTAAGCCTGCAAAGGTAGAGGTAGCGGCCCAGGGGTGTTCCTGCGGGTTGAATATTACTCGTTCTACCTCGAAGCGGTGTTTCAAGATTTCAAACTGGCTGGGTGGTTGAGCATAGAAATATTCTAGCAAAAAGCGACTAAATTCGGCTTCGATGGAAGTCATTCTAAACCAGTATTTGGCCTGTGGCGACAGAATTAAATCGTTATTACGTTCGGCGCGAGAAGGCGGGATAGCGACAAGCGGCTGTAGGGCCGATACGGTAAAGGGTTTTGGCCCGGCTAAATCGTGCAGACGGGCGGAGAGGGAAGCGTCTTGTCCGGCTAACCATTTGAAGAATAGCCCATGCATTGCCGGGCCGGTAGTGGAAGGTAGGCTACCGCTGTGTTCCGGGACAAGTTGTATTACCAGGCTGATTAACATATTGCCCACCTCAGTCACGAAGCAATAGATTATTTGCTCAATTACGAGCCTAGTTTAGCACAGGTGGGCTATTATTTCCAGTAAGTGAGGTTGATTGAAGAAGGATAAGTATTTATTTCTCGCACAAATTCGATTTTATGTCAAATAGAGGGGTTTCAATCCCCAAAGGAGATTAGCAGTCATTCCGACCGAACACTAACAGTCTGATACCTTTGTACGCAGTCGGGTTTCAATCCCCAAAGGGGATTAGCAGTCATTCCGACCTACGTTCTGGAAGTACTGTAATGCGAAAGACGTAGTGTTTCAATCCCCAAAGGGGATTAGCAGTCATTCCGACTCACTCCTCAAGGCCGTCCGTCAGGTGTTATCAAGTTTCAATCCCCAAAGGGGATTAGCAGTCATTCCGACACAACTACACCTGCAAACCAGAAAGTAGCCCAAGCTGGTTTCAATCCCCAAAGGGGATTAGCAGTCATTCCGACCTATTGGGGAGTCGCATAGTCGAGATGTCAATTTTTGTTTCAATCCCCAAAGGGGATTAGCAGTCATTCCGACGGGTATGCGTTAAAAGTAACGCTGTTGTTAGTCCAAGTTTCAATCCCCAAAGGGGATTAGCAGTCATTCCGACCTTTCAACCCTGGAACTATCTACC
>JBBQXW010000310.1:0-8879 GCA_038209275.1 Chloroflexia bacterium
AGCCTAATTGCCCCGTTGAAGGGGACTGAAACCTCTACCAGCAGCGTAAAGGCGGTGAGTGCTGAGCTGTCGCAGCCTAATTGCCCCGTTGAAGGGGACTGAAACGTCATGAGGGTTAAGTGATGCAAGTCACAACCGAGTGTCGCAGCCTAATTGCCCCGTTGAAGGGGACTGAAACCGATAACGCAGGTGTAATCAGGTTAGGGGTAGGTCAGCCAATCGGCGGATATAGCGGCTGTGAATTTTAGCAGAAACGAAAGTGCAAACTGGGCAGGCCACATTAATAGTAGCAATGTGAGCGGATAAAACGAGAAGGCCTTCTTCAAAACGGCACTGGTCGAGTTGAATTTGCCAGCCCTGGGGCAAGACGATTTCTTCGAGCATATTTTCCACCTTTATAATTGCGCGCGACTATATTTTTATGACTACAATGGTTGAATTATACTTGGGTTTAGGCAAGGCGCAATTTTGTAAACCACTCGCCAGGGGTCAGAAAGGGAGGGGAACTATTAGCTTCACGCAAAATGCGGAAGACCCCTTTTTCACTTGCAAAAAACAAACAGGCTTCCAGTCCCAACAAACCACCACCAACTACTACCACCCGGCGCGAATGGCGAGCCTGAACATAGGAACGAATTGCCATAGCATCAGCGGCTTCGCGTAACACAAATACACCATCCAGACTAGAACCGGGAAAGGACGGCATAATACTGCGGCTACCCATTGCCATAATCAAACGGTCGTAGGCCAGACGCTCGCCAGTGCCAAGCAATACCTGTTGCCGTTCACGGTCAATTTTCATGGCCTGAGTATTAAGCCAGTAGTTGATTTTATACTCGTCGTACCAATCATCGGGCAATAGCTGCAAGCCTTGAAGCGCCGAGCGACCATAAATCAGACGGGAAATGCCCATGCGATTGTACAGGTGGTGCGGTTCCCGTCCCACCAGATGGATTTCACATTCGGGATGGCGGCGACGAATATGGTCGGCAGCCGTCACTCCGGCGATACCATTGCCAATAATTACCACCCGCCCGATAGCCCGGTCAAACTCGAAAGGCTCCAGCGCCAGACCATCGCTAGATTCGGACATCTTTTGTCTTTCCGGTTTCAAAGAAACCGTGACCGAACCACGCACCCTAGCACAACAGGCCAACCGATTATCGCCGCCCAGCCCTAGCCGTTCCAGCGTATTGCGTTCTTCTTCGCTCACCGGCGAAAGGTTTTCATACCATCCAGAATTGCCACCGGGTCGGCCCCACACATCCCCATGCGGCAACCCGATTCAATCTGCATATCGTTACATTCGATTATTTCCAGTAACGAACTATCCAGCTTGAAATCAACATGCTTTTCCTGGGGCATAAAGACTACTTCCGGCTTGCTCGAATTTGAACTTACAGTCGGGCGGGGTCGTCGGTTGCCAAGCCGGGCTTTGGTAGCTTCGGCTTTAGCTACCAGATATTTAGCAATAAAAAGTGGCTCCTTCTGATAAGTCCGGGCCAGCCAAACCAGGGTTAGAAGCAGAATAACCCCCTGAAGTACCCAGTCTACCCAATCTGCAAAGGTAATGCCGGCGAGCCAGCTAGTTCGGGCGGTTAGAGGCGGCAGATTGAACCAGTAATAAAGATTAAAAGCCAGGGCCGCAGACAGGGCGGTAATCTTGCTGGCGCTGGCTCGCAGCAAGGCACTGAGAGCGTAAAAGACCCCGATACTGACCGATATATAAAGTGCAAATTGCGAATACATAGTTAGAATTGAAATCTCAGGTGGATTGGGAACCTGATAGAAAGCCAGAATCAGGCCGGGAAATGCCCCGGCAAACAATTTACGGTAGTTGATGTAGTGCGGATCATCGTCGTGCAAATCGGCTACATAAGCCACCGCTGGATTAAAATCGTAGCAGTTCTTGGTACACCCAACACAGGGCTGGCAATGGCTGTTGCGTACCATCATAAAAGGAGTTTGACCATAAATGCGCTGAACTGGCAGGAGCGGACAAAGGCTACTGCACCAACTGCTTTTGCCCTTAAAAAGCGTTCCCATCAAAAAAGCGGTAAACAGCGCCACCGCCATCAAGATGCCTAACGCCGGGCCACTCTGGTTAAACAGCACTTTGCGAGTGGGTACGATAACCATGAACAGCGCAATGCCAATCATATAGCTGTAGTCCTTCAACCACTTTGGCAAAGTTAGAGTGCGGCTAAAATTTCCCAGACGCGGTAGCTGGTTCAGGGTTGCCATCGGGCAGATATTGCGCCATAGACCAGGTGCAATAAAAAAGACCAGTGGTAATAACGGAATGAAAAATCCCCAGAAGATAAGGAGGCCCAGGTCAGGAACTACAAAAGCCAGCGTACAAACCGCTACCGCCGTGGTAACATTGATAAAGCGCAAAATATTCCAGACCGATTGTGGTATGCGTTATGACATCTGCATAAAATTTGGGAAAGCTGCCTCTACCTCTTTTTCTGACTTTGCTACTGGCTTTTTCTCCTGTGCCTTTAGCGGGATTAGGGGCTTATTGGGCGGTTCTGCCGGGATAGCTGCTCCCCGAAAAATAGGAGGATGGTTATTAAGGGCCACCGATTGTCTGGGGCGTTCATTCTCAAGCAGCGCAATCCGAGGAGTGCTGGCTGAAACAGCGAACTGCTTTGCATCCGCCCGTCCTGAAGGCGGTGCCAGAGGAGCGCCAACTCCGGCTAACTGCGGCACTGGGTCTCCCACCAAGCCAGAATGAGGAGTTATCGAAGCGCCGTCCGTTCTACCCGCTGCCGGATTATCAGGAGGGCTTGAGGGCTGCGATAATTTAAGTTGAAGTCTAAGCACGACATTCCCAAGCTGAAGGCGATTGCCCGGTGCTACAATCACTTCGGTTTGTGGTGGGAGGATTGTGTTGTTTAGCTTTGTACCATTTCTGCTACCGAGGTCGCGTACTTTTAGTAAAGTTCCTTCTACCTGAACTTCCAAATGGCGGCGTGAAACACTGAGGTCACGCAGCACAATATCATTTTCTCCATTGCGTCCGATTATTAATACGCCCGCCTGGGGTAGGTCAAAGACCGTCCCAACCAGACTATCATATTCAATCTCTGCTATTACTAAATACATTTCTAGCTCCATTAGCACTGCCTAATAAGCATACAAAACACCTGAAATGTACTGGAAGCTATCCAAACCAAAAAGACCTAAAATCTCCCAAATCAGGTATATCAAATGCTTACTATAAATCTCTCACATGAGAGGCAAATCCCTTTATCTGAGAGAGATATTCTCTGCCACTACCGTTGCTTACACTGAGGGTGGATTTCAACTTGAAAGCTGGAAACTATATGATACTACTGAGCAGCGAAGCATATTTTATCTAATAACATGTTATCAATTATGTGACATCTTAATATCACATAATAGTACTGTAATTATTAGTACTTTATAGGTAAGGGAATCACCTATTATCCTTAAGAATCCTTGAAGCCGCGAAATAACCCCAACGATAATAAGCGCAACAGGCCAGATAGCAAAAATAGTAACTGCAACGCTCCCAGGCTCGTTCCCAGAAAAGGGGTTAGATTTTGGGCAACCAGCCCAATTAACAGCCCCGCCAAAAACGGCCCGATAGCGCTCACCACGCTGGTAACAGCCGTAAACACACTAAAATAACCAACATTACTGGCATTGTGAGCAGGCATTAAATTCATCAGCAAATTTCCGGCAGCCAGATTCAGGCCCGCATCCGTCACAAGGGTGAGATGCAGCACCGCCAGGGGCCAGAAAGGTTCTCTCGGCGTTATAAAAGCCCACGCCACCACATAAAAAACCTTAAACAAGCTAGTCCACCACAATATTCGGCTACAGCCGTAGCGTTCGATAATTCGCCCCCACAAAGGTAAAGCGAAAAGACCTACCGCCGTTCCTATAATTCGGGGTGGTAAAGCTGCCCTAAAGCTTGGTACAATTGAGAATAATGTTCTTTAACAATTGAAGGCGAATTTACACTCACAACTTAAAGTGCCGGAGCTAGAGTTGAATTAGGCTCAGTCCAAGATGCGTTCAATTTCAACTCCGCCCCCTTTTGGCGAATGAGTGAAGCCAAGCCTGGCAAACACATCTTGCCACTAACTCGGTCATAAAAATAGGCGTAGGAATTGACCCCTAGTTTTTTGGCCGTTTCTACCAGGCTTTGGAAGCTGTCTCAGGCGGCCAGACCCGCCGCTTTACAGGCTTGCAAGCGTCCTTCGCCAGTACCGATAGCGGCGGTCGAGTGCAACCACCAGACCGGTGGAGCGTCGATTTAGTAGCTGATCAGTTTTTTAACAGCTTGGAGGCCAGCAGGGTTAATAAACTAATTGCCTCGGCAGGCTCGACACCCCAGAGGATTATTCGCGGCTCTTTTTCCCGATTGAGAATTTTAAGCTCAAACAATGGCCCGTGAACCATCACCTCAACTTGATGCTCTCCCACTCGCAGGCTATGATATTCTGGCTTTGGATGCTCAATCCGAGAGGCCGGGGTTTCAGAGACCCGGTTGTGATGCGATGGGATCGCTAGTTGATGTTCTTTACCTAATCTGGTGTGTAGCTCCTCGTAAGAGTAGACCCAGGTAGCGTTCTCTTCACATTCCAGACACCTTTCGGCGGAGACTGTGTGCGGGTTGCGTGGTTGCGTCATACTAACCTCTCTTCCAGAGTTTTATGTTAATTTGGTTTAGTGCCTACGATTTAGTGCCTACAATGGTCAGTAAAAAGGCACTTTCTTCCAGGGCTATCAGAGCGTGAGGGCTGGGTTCTTCTAACACTAAAATTTGGCCCTGGGTTAATTTAGTAGTTATGGTTTCAGCATTGAGATACAGTAAAAAGTTATGTTAGGCTTAGAACTTTTGACAACTTTATTATATTTCGGCGAAAATAATATGTCATTGCCCGAAAGTGTAGTTGTAAGACCGGGTTAGCACTTATACTTTAGGATAATTAGCTAAATACGCCAGGTAGCTTTTGGGACGAACAAGCCAATACTTGCTAATTTACGGGAATTAACAAAATATCTCCCCAAGATTTTGGTACTGTCTTTGGATAATACCGATCTTGGCTTTGCTGTAGATAGTCTTTAAGCTGACCCTGTACGAAGTTAGTTTCTAGCGGGCGGGTAAAAGGGTCTTGCACAGGCTCGTCCGCTACTTCCACGTTCAGCCGGACACTCAGGTATTCCAGCACTACCGATTGCAGGGTAAAACTCCCTGGTTTTTCCCCGCGCTCAATTAAGGAGCGACGATACAAAGCCTCCACTGCTTCCAACAACCGCACGCGCGGGGTTGACTTACCCAGCACCGCGAATAGTTCATCTAAAGTGGCCGGTTCGCGCATAATTGCCAGCCAGCGCAACACAGTTTGTTCCAACGGAGAAAGTCGGGCAAATTGCTGGTCAAGTAGCTCTCTCACTCCCCCAAAGATAACCTCCCCTTGCTCCAAAAAGGGGGCGATTTCCCCCTCGAAAAGGTCTACAACGGTTTGGGCAACCATTTTCAAGGCCAAAGGATTGCCCGCAAAGATTTCACTCAACTGCGCTCGTTCAACGGAACTGCCTGCTACGTCCTTGTCTAGCAGCAACTGTTCACAAGACTCAGTATCCAGACGAGCAAGGCGCAAGACACGTACTGGTGACAGACTACCTTCCAGGGCTGCCAGCACAATCGGTTTCTCTCGGCTAGTCAGCAGCACGCAACTTTGATGGGTCGTTTCAGCCACTCGGCGTAAGAGACGGCTGTAATCCTCATAACCGGGTCGCATAGAACCGCTATTCTGGCCTCCTTCTAATAGAGTTTCCAGATTATCCAGCACTAGCAGAACCCGACGACTTTGCAAAAGTTTTAGCAACAGGCTGAAGCGTTGTTCCAGGCTAAAAGACCCTTGATTAAGTGTCTCTGGAGCCAATATCTCAAGACACCCATTCACCAGAGTTTCACAGTCGGGGGCATCGCGCAAGGAACGCCAGATTACTACCTCAAAGTGGTGAGACACCTGGTGCATAAAATTGACCGCCAGGGCCGATTTGCCGATACCACCTAGCCCTAGCAGGCTCACCACCCGACATTCTTCTTCCACTACCCACTTTCTCAACTCAGTCAGTTCCGACGCGCGTCCATAGAAGGTCGGGACACTGGGAGCATCGCCCCAATCCACCTTCACCTCTCCCATCGCTACCTGAGAGGAAACAACTTTAGGAGTAATAGTCGCCTGATGGGGCTGTGAGGTTCTAGCACTTGATAGCAATTCGGTGAGCGAAACTTCATCCAATCGCACTTTCTGGCGAGCGGTTTGCCAAAGCGAACGGATTTCTTCGGCTTCGCGTCCAGCCTCAAAAGCCTGATGTTTGATGGCGAGGGCAATAAACTGCTTGAGATTAGCGGCTTTGGGATACTTGTTGCCAGCCTCCCAATCTCCCACTGCTCGGCGAGAGACACCCAGATACTGGGCCAGGCTGGACTGCGTCAGGTTGATAACGGTACGCACTGTCAACATAGTTTGTCCAAAAGCAAAATCGCGCTCACTATACGAATAATCCATTATGAAAATATTCCTCGCTATCCTATTCTCTAAAAATAGCAATGGGAATTAAGCTGAGAACTAAGCTCTGCTGATTTGTGATTTCACGCCAATTTCTCGATTATTATTTGGCTTTTAACTGGGCCGGGTCGAAGTCTGGCAGCACAAGCTTTTGGATCGTGCCGGACGAAACATCTCTGGCAAGTGCCTTGTTATAACGAGCCGTTAGATCACTCAAAATGGTGTCCAGATCAGGGGTGATGCCAAAAACATACTCGGCAAACATCGCGCTAAAATCTTTACCTTCGATTTTGCTCACTGTGGGCGGGATCGGCCAGACTGCATCCGCGTTTTTGAAGTCGGGTAAAAAGTAGCTACTACCAGGCGCGGTGGGCGCTTTGGCGCTTTTCGATAGACCCGGTAGCACCAGGTTGCCGTACCCCTCCTCCTGGTATTTGATCAAAAATTCTGGTCGGTAGAACCACTGCATCACCTTCCAGGCTGCCGCTTTGTTCTTGCTCCGACCACTCATTGCCAGCCAATCGGTGCGGCCTAGCAAACTACCGCTTTTTGCCGGGCTATCTACGGTTGGCACAGGCGCGGCGGCCCACTCGATTTTAGGGGTAAATTGGTTGACATACACCCCTACTTCCGCCGAAACCGACATATACATCCCGATTTTGTCGTCGGCGAACTGGCTGCGGAGCGGGTCAATATCCAGCGACCGATAACTGGGAAACATACTACCGTCGGTTACAATCTGTCGAAAGGCTTGCAAAATTGGCTTGTCCACCGCAAAATTATACTGACCCGTTTTGTAGTCGTAATCGCGGAAGCCACTCCTGGTAGCTACCGGGGATAACGTGCGGTTCCAGGCATTCGAGGGAGTCTTTAAATTAATCGCAAAACCGTATGCGCCATCAGCTTTGCCTACCTGGGTCAGTTTTTTGGCATCCTCGACCAGTTCAGTTAAGGTGGTAGGAGGATTGCTCAAACCAGCTTTTTTGAACAAGTCTTTGTTGTAAATCAGCCGGAAAGTCGAAGCAAAAGTCGGCAGGCTGTAGAATTTACCGTTGAATACCGTCATTCCTTCGGAAAAATTGACCTGACCGATTCGGTCTTTAGTCTCCGGGGTCAAATAGCTGTCCAATGGCTCGACATAACCAGCTTTGACCATGCTTGGCATATTTTCAAGTGAGCGAGTGATAAAGATGTCTGGGCCTTGATTGGACTGAAAGGCCAGTTGTAGCAAATTCGGGTAATCATCGGTAAAAATCTTATAATCAATCTCCAGATTATCGGGATTTTCCCGGTTGAATTGCTCGATTTGGGCATTCATCAAAGGCTGATCGTGCCGTTGGTTTGACCAGAAAACCACTTTAGCTTTAGAACCTGTACTATTACTACTAGCAGTCCCAACCGCTGAGTTGGGGCTGTTAGAAGGTGTAGTATTGCTGCCAGTTGTAGGATTTGTAGAAGAGTTAGGTGTGGTGACGCTGGTGCCAGCGGCAGCAGATGTCGCTACAGCCACACTTGCGGCGGAGGTCTGTTGAGTAGCAGTGGCATTATCGCCACAAGCGGTCAGTATCAAGCTCAGAGTTATCAACCCAAAGGTAAAGGCCCGCGACCAATTCAGAGATAAAGAAATCAACCTCATCGCCATTTACTCCTCTTAGATTAGCATGAATATTACACCCTTGCAGGCACAAAATTTCCTTTAATAAGCTGGTTTGACTGATTTGACACAAACCGGGTTAGGAAAATCCGTTAGATTTATGATAACTCAATTAAGTGGGAATGTTAATGGGGGATTTTTGTTCAGTAGGGAGACTATCTTGGGTAGTCGGTTCGGCTTGAATTGGCACTCGAATTTCAAGACAGGTTCGCTCGTAGGGCAAACTCGACATCTCTAGTCGGTAAGCTGCCCCATAGTGCAGTTGCAAACGAGCGTGAACATTGCGGAGGGCGTAGCCATGGTCAACTTCAGGACTCGTTTCAGTCCAGGTTTCGCTAAGAACCGGCTGTTGCCTGAGTTCGGCTACGTCAAAGCCACAGCCGTTGTCGCTGACGCTCAGGCAAAATTGGCCGATTGCATCATCCAGACAAGCGGCAATTTCGATCCGACCTCGGACGGACTGGCCTTCTTTTTGTTGGAAGGCGGCAAAACCGTGTAGTAGCGAATTTTCGACCAGAGGTTGTAAAATCAGCTTGACCACTTTTAGCTCGGCTACCCCCGGCTCCGCACTGATAGAATAAGTGAAGGTGTCGCCATAGCACAATTGCTGAATTTCGAGGTAATTGCGAACGTGTTCGAGTTCTTTGGCTACCGTAGTAATCTCA
>JBBQXW010000311.1:0-8835 GCA_038209275.1 Chloroflexia bacterium
TTTAATCTGGCCGGGTTATGGCAGCATTTCGCGGGGAGCGATTATCAGAATCTGCTTTTTGCTGCGCCGCCCGGTCAAAGCCTGGGCCGTATTCCGGCTACCTTAAATTTGTTGCTAGAGCAATTCGGAGTGGGCGGGTTGGTGTTGGGCTGGGTAGGATTGTTGGAGGCAGGATTAACTCCTGCGTCGCGGCCTTGGTAGGGGTTGGCGCTGGTTGTAATGGGGCTGCATAGCGGGTTTGCCATAGTGTATGCGGCGGAGAACAGCCAGGTCTATCTGCTCCCGGCGTTTGGGCTATGGGCAATAATGATGGGCTGGGGTCTGAGTTGGGTGCTGGTAAAATTATCCGGCTTGTTTAGTTCCCGTTTTGTTTCCAGCAAAGTAATTAATCTGATAATTGCCGGGTTTATTTCTGTCTCGTTGCCCCTACTGAGTTTGGTGACGAATTACGCCCGGCTAGATTTAAGTCAAGACCGCCGGGCCGCAGTTTGGGCCGAAGCCGAACTTGAAAAAGTGCCGCCCGCCGCGCTGCTGGTGAGCTACCGCGATGCACCGACTTTTGCCCTGTGGTACGTTCAATATGTGCAAAACTATCGCCGCGATGTGGCGTTGGTGGACGGGCGTTTGCTCAAGACCGATTGGTACAGGCGCAACCTGACAAAACTTTACCCCGACTTAGAGTTGCCCGACGGCACAGAAATAAGCCTCGAACAGTTAGCCGCCGCAAACCGAACCCGCCCGCTAATTGTGGTGCAGCCGCCCTCGCCCGCCGAAACGAGCTTGCCATGAGCGCGACTATCCCTACTCAGGCTGCCGTTGTTATTCCGGCTTACAACACCGCCGCCACGCTTGGGCATTGTCTGGATGCCTTGTTAGGCCAAGATATTCCACTCTGGCTCAAGCTGGAAATTATTGTGGTAGATGATGGCTCAACCGACCAAACCGGGCTGATTGCCCGCCGCTACCCGGTACACTTGCTCACAACAGCCCATCGGGGCGCGGCGGCAGCACGCAATGCGGGAGTAAAGGCCGCTTCGCCCGGTTGCAGCGCGATTCTTTTCACCGATGCCGATTGTGTAGCTGCCCCAAACTGGGCCACGTCTCTGCTTGAAACGCTACAACAACCCACTGCTGATAAGCCAATTGCAGGGGTGAAAGGAGTCTACCGAACCAAGCAGCGTTCGTTAGTTGCGCGCTTTGTTCAGGCTGAATTTGAAGAACGCTACGCCCGCTTTGTCCGGCGCAAAACGGCGCTTGATTTTGCCGACACTTACTCGGCGGCTTACCGGCGCACAATCTTGCTGGAATATCCCTTCGACGAAACTTTGCCCGGCGCAATCGTCGAGGATGCCGAACTGGGCTGGCGGTTGCGGCAAGCCGGATATTGCTTTCGGTTCGAGCCAGGGGCAGTAGTTTATCATTCCCATCCGGCCCATTTGTGGGCCTATTTCCGGCGCAAATTTCGGATTGGGCGCTGGCGGGTGAGCCTTTATCGGCGCTATCCCCGCCACCTTTCCACCGATTCGCACACTTCGCAAGCTGCCAAGCTGCAAATGCTTTTGCTGGCTGGCCTGACGGGTAGCCTGATTTTGGCGCTGTTCGGCAAGTTCGTTAAAATTTCGCGCTGGATAACGAAACTAGCCAATTTATCAAGTTTTGGGTTTTTCGCCGCATTGCAACTCAGCTTTGGGCCGTTTGTCTGGCGTGCCTGGCAAAATGACCGCTCGTTGGCGCTCTTCGCCCTGTTTATGCTGCCCTGGCGAACCCTGGCCTTTACGACGGGGGCGCTGATGGGGCTGGCTGACTTAGTACTTAACCTGGTAAACTTGGATGAATAGAGGTGCAGTAGTTCGGGTAGGTTGGAAGTTGGTGCGCTGGCTGGTGACACTGGGAGTTATTGGGCTGATGGTCTGGTCGCTCTATCAGTACCGGGGCGAATTTGGGCAAGCCTTGAGTGAGGCTAATCCGGGCTGGCTGGGGTTGGCTTTAGCTCTTAATCTGGTGGCTTCGCTGCTCTATGTAACAGTATGGGATAGTTGCGCCCGGCAATTAAAAGCCACGGGCGGTTTTAGGGGAGCGCTGGTGGCGCTTTCGGTGGCAGGGGCGGCCCGCTATATTCCGGGTGGCATCTGGCCTGTTGCCGGGTTGGTTTATTTTGGGCCGCAGGTCGGCCTACCCCGCAAACTTATGCCAGTGCTGGCAGGTTTGGCCCAGCTAATTCACTTGCTGGCCGCTTTGTTAGTTGGTGTACTGAGTTTAGACCTGATGCTGGTTGGGTTGCCTGATGCCGCTTCGATTCGATTAATGGTGGCGACAAGCCTGATATTTGGGCTGGGGTTAGGGACGGTTGCAACTTTGCCACGCTACGGCAAGCCCTTGCTTCAGCGGCTGGTAAAATTGGAGCAGCCACTAGAATTATGGCAACCCGCCTTTCGTTCCGGCCTTTTCTGGCTGCTCAACGGCTTGAAATTGTGGGTGCTGGCGCTGGCCTTTGGGCCAATAGAATTTCAAGCGTTGCCCTATTTAATCTGGGTTGGCGCAATCACGACTCTGCTTTCGGCGCTCTTTTTCTTTGTGCCACTGGGGTTGGGCGTGGTCGAGTTAAGTCTGGGTGGCTGGCTGGCGCTGTTCCTGCCCTGGCATCAGGTAGTTGGTATCGTGGCCCTCAATCGTCTACTCCGCACCGCCAACGACTTCTTTTTCCTGGCCCTCGCCAAATTTCTGCCCTAAGTTTGACCCTTCAAATCAAATACTTCGCTGTAGGAGGGGGCTGCGCCCTCGATTTCCCCTTTGCAACAGGAAAATCGAGGGCGCAGCCCCCTCCTACAAATATTTTGGACTTATTTGAACAGTATTGGGTTTAATGCTTATCCCTGGGTCAGCTTTGTGAAAACCACCAGCCGTTTGTTATAGCTACGCGAAGCGCGGTCAAATGCGCCGTTGCAGGTTATTAAATTCAAATTGGAGGTTTGGGCCGGGCCAAAAACCGTAGTGAGCGGGGCATTATCCAGCGCGAATGCCTGACTGTTCCTGACCTCGAAGGTTAACTGGTGGCCTTCGCGGTTAATGACATAAACTTTATCTTGCGGTTTCAATTTATCCAAATCCCAGAAGACGGCCTTCGTTCCTGGCGCGTCCAGATGTCCAGCAATCACGGCGTTGCCGAGTTCACCCGGCTTGAAGCCGCCATTGCCAAACCAGGCAGTATTCCAGATATTTTTCGGTATATCCATCAAGCCTTCTTTGGTCACGCCAACCCGCTCCACATAAGTATCTATACTAATCGCCGGAATTTTGATTTTCCAGGGAATAATGCTCTGTAATGTGCTAGTGGTCGGCGGAGTTGCAGTTTCAGGTGAGCGGGTAGTGATAGGAATTGCCGTCGTGGTAGGAAAACTTGGTTTGGTTGCGGTAGCCGCCGGGAAAGTTGGGAGAGTGGTCGGGCTGGCCGGAGGGTAAGTCGGTTCTGCCGGGCCGGGTGGGATGGGTGAACCTTCCGGCGCTAAATTTACCAGTCCGCCCTTTTCCGTTACAGCTACAGTTGCAATCGGCGGCTTATTTTCTAGCAAAATAAAGAATATTGCCAGTGCGACCAACATCAGCACCAATAGCCCTAATCCAGCTATTAACATCCATTTACGACCTGCCATCGGCTCTACCTTAATCATAAACAATTATAAAATAAAAAAGTGCCGAGAGCCAGAATTGAACTGGCGACACTGCGATTTTCAGTCGCATGCTCTACCAACTGAGCTATCTCGGCATATTCTTTGGATGTTAAAGCCTTCGACTGAAATATGTTTACTACTTCAAACCTATCATATTTGCAGACCGCTTTTATGTTGGGTAATATATCATAACTTCGGTCATCGGTCAAGTTTTAAGACGGAACTATTATACAAAAGGAAAGGTTTATTTAAAAATGAGTTTAAATGAGAAAGGGAAGCCGGGGACAATTGCCCTGGTAGGAAGCGGCGAATATACGGCAGCGATGGACGGCACTGACCGCTACTTGCTGGAAACGATTGGTGGGCCGACGGCGGCGCAGGTGGTAATTATGGCGACGGCATCGGGTCTGGAAGACCCTTCCAGTCCGGCGCGCTGGACGCAGATGGGTTTGGAACATTTTGAGCGGCTAGGCGCAACGGTTGCGCCAGCTCAAATTTTGCAGCGCGAAGATGCCCAGGACTCGCAATGGCTTCCGCTTTTAGAGCAGGCCAATTTTTACTATTTTTCGGGCGGCAATCCGCAACATTTGATTGAAACGCTGCGCGATACGCCAGCCTGGGAAATTATTCAGCGTAACTGGCAAAATGGGGCGGTGCTGGCGGGCTGTAGCGCCGGGGCGATGGCATTGGGTGGCTACACGGCTAATATTCGCTCGGTAATGAGTGGAAGCGGCCCAAGTTGGAGTCCGGCGTTGGGAGTTTTACCTGGAATTATAACTATTCCGCACTTTGACCGAATGGCGAGTTTTGCAGGTCCGGCGGTGTTTGAAAAAATGCTGAGTACCGTGCCGTCTGGTTTAACGGTGGTCGGGGTAGATGAAGATAGCGCGCTGGTACTGGTGGGCAATTTTGCCGAACCTGATGCCGCTAACCGATGGCAAGTGATGGGTAGCCAGACGGTCAGTCTTTTCAATAGCGCGGGTAGCGCAACGGTATATCAAGCCGGAGAGTATGTCAATCTAACGGAGGTATAGGCACTTGTACCAAATCTTGAAGGGTTGTGGTTATTCAACAGTGTTGAGCAAACGCAATTAGCCGAGCCACCTACGACGCGCTACCACCCTTTAAGAAAAGGTATCCTACCCTATAACTCAAAATTCAAAACTCGCCCCGCAGGGGTGGTCTTCGACCAAAACTCAAACTTTCTTAAGCCGCTGAACCTGCTTGAATTTTGCCGGAAAGCATTAGCTGGCGCAACACACTTATACCAGCAACCTCGGCTTCGCGGTGCGATTTGAACGGGCCATAAAAGCTGCCCGGTCTGAGAAATTCGCTATCAACCAATAACGGGACTCTATCAGCCAGGAAATAAGCGGTGTAATAGCCGCTATATTCATACCACACGTACAAATTCGCCGCCGACCCTTCTTTCAAGGGGAGAGTTCTTGCTGGAAACATAATACCACCTTCCCTAATTAAATAATTAGAAGCCAATATTTTTAATTAAATTGAAGGATGGGGGATGTTGTGTGCGTTGTATTGGATAAGTTGATTTAAAAAGTGCCACCCTCACCAGTCCAAAACCAAAATCTGCTCTGAAAATGGTTTCTGGTCTATATAACACCGTCGCTTCAAAAACGTTACAGCTTTTTTAATCAATTCCCAATCTTTTTCAAAAACTCGTTAAACCTGCCGAATAAACTAAAATAGCGGCTTCTGGATAATCCAGAAGCCGCTATTTTAATAATCTATCTCAACTCAAAACTCAAAACTCAAAACTCAAAACTCCTAGCGTCCCCAGACCTGCATCTCGGAGTACCAGCCCAGTTCCCACTCCTTGTTAGGATTGTCCAGATAGAAACGGACGTAGCGGGCTGAAATCTGGTTGACCGCGAGGCTGTTCCAGCCCCAGTTTCTGCCAGTATTGATGTTGTTGGCATTGGCAAAAGTCGTCCAGTTCTCGCCATCGTTAGAATACTGGATCAGCGTGTTTTTGGCGTGACCCGTGCCGTAGACAAAGTACTTCACTTCGGTAATCCGCTTGATAGCACCCAGGTCGAGCCGTACCCAGGCGGAGGCAGGCTTGTTGCTGACCTTCCAGAAAGAATTGGTATTGTTGTCAGCTACATTCTCGCCAGGATTACCATCGTCAGCACTGGAAGCCAGCACTCGACTAATCGCCAGTTTCTGCGGCGGAACCGAGCCACCACCAGGAGGCGGAAGAGTTGGCGTAGCCGTCGCCGCAGGCTTGGTCGGTGTCGCGGTTGCCGCCGGGCTAGTTGGCGTGGCAGTTGCGGCGGGCTTGGTCGGGGTTGCAGTTGCGCCTGGTTGCGTCGGTGTCGCTGTCGCCGCAGGTTTGGTAGGCGTTGCGGTTGCCGCAGGCTGAGTGGGCGTTGCGGTTGCCGCAGGCTGAGTGGGCGTTGCAGTCGGCGGCACAGGCGTGGCAGTCGGGTTGCCACCGCCCGGAGGGGTACTACCACCCACCAGAATAATCGGTGCGCCGGTTAAAGTAAGCTGAATTTTGCCATTGACCGGGTTAAGGGTCTGGGTGGCGTTGTTCTGCGCCCACTGCCAATCGCGCAGGGTCAGGCTGGTAGTAGCGGGCAGGGCAAAGCTGGCACTAACCGCCTCGCTCTCGTTGTCGGTCTTGGCCCACAAAATAGTGACCCGTTGCCCGTTGTTCTGGAAAACTGCTCCACGTACCAGAGCGGGCAGGTTCAGGGCGGCGGTAGCGGCGGCATCATAGGTCGCACCTTCGAGCGAACGAGTGACACTTTGCATACCGTAGGCGGCTGGCTTGCGGGTCGCCTGGCTGGGGTTCGCCAGACCCAACACGTCGTAGTAGGCTCCCATATGCTTGAAGGTATCGGTCAGGCTGCCATCCGGCTCTTCGTCGGTCAGCATATAGGTGTGAATTTGCTTCAGGTCGTTGACGCGAGCTACTACCTGCAATTTCATCATGTAGTTGCGGAGCAAGTCCATTCCGCCAGCGTCCCCAGTTTTAGGCTTCGAGCTAAAGCCAGTCTCAGTAATCATAAAGTATTTGGACGGATAAGTCGTGCCGTAGCCGTACTTGCTGAGTACCGACTTAAAGTTGTTGCGATAAGTAATCATGTTATCGAGGGCGTTGTCCGAGTCGTGCTTCTTGTTCCACACCTGGGTCGCCAGGTCGAGCGTTTCGTACTGCGGGTAATAGTGGAAGCTCATCACGTCGAAGTAAGCGCCGCCCTTAAGTGGATAGTTGGCGGCATCTACCGTACCCATATTCGGGTTATCGGTGTAGCGCATTACTGCATCCAGGAAGCTCTCGTAACCGAAACCGGCGGTGGCTACCAGGGCAGTTGGGTCAGTCTTCTTGATAACTTCGTAACTGATGCGCATCAGGCGAACGTAGCTGTAGACGTTGTCGTGCCAGCCCTTCATTTCGGAAGGAGTGGGCGCTCGTGTCCACCAGGCACTATCGGGGGCGGTGCTATCGGTCAGGTCAGGCTCGTTCCAGACTTCCCAGGTGTGAACGTAAGGCTTGTAAAGCGAAACGGTTTTGGCAACGTAAGCGGCCCAGTAGTTGTTCTGATTGACCGAACCATCGGCGTTCCAGATTGGCTCGTACAGGTTCTTGGGCGAATAGTAATCTAGCTCCCAATCCGCCACGCTGCTAGGCGCAGTCGAATGAGCGCGGCTGGGTGTACCCAGGAAGGCGGTCAGGTTCTTCAGGTTGTTGGCCTGGTAGTGTACCATATTGGGCTGGGCGATGTCCCAGCCCCAGGTGGTAAAGTAATTTTCCGGCAGGCTGACCCGGAACGAGTTCATGTTCAGGCCAGATACCAGGTCGCTCAACTGGCTGTCCGTCCAGTTCTGGTTGCGGTAGCCCATGTTAGTTCCCCAGCGGAACTGATCGGTGTAGGCTGGAATTGCGTCGTTGGCGGTGGTGGCTGCGGCTTTCGGCTGCGAGAGCGGGCCGTTCGGCAGCAACCAGGCCAGTACCAGTCCGGCGACCAATACGACGAGCAGAGCAAGTCCGATGCGCTTCTGCGATTTAACAGTTGTCAACATAAAATATCTCCTAAACTTTTCCTAAAAATACTAGATAATACCCATTAATAATTCAGAGCAGCAATAAGAGAAGCGAGGGATACATCGTATCCTCGTACTGAATTTGAATTCAATTATTGCTTTGGCCTTTTCAGGGCATTTCGCTACAGCTCTGTGCGAGATTGAACTTACTATACCAGAGTGTTTAACCGATAGCATCCCACAATAGTACCTAGTTGTGTAGGAATATAGGGTACTATTAATTGTAAATTTTGTTAATACACTATTGTCAGAAAATTAAATAACGAGAAAATCAAGCTGATATTAGAGGGGTAAAAAGAGGAATTTTGAGGTGAATTTGAACTCAAAAAGTTCAGCGTTTATTTATGTTATAGATGTGCCTTCATCTTACTGAACTATCAGTAAATTACTAAAGTACCAGTACCGTTGTACCATTACCATTGATGGGTACTATTGGTACTAATCGAGCCAGCAAGTTAAACCTGATAACCACCTGACATTTAACTGTAAAATCTACTTATCCATTCCTAAACGAGCCGGATCAATTCCTAAAGGATGATGGCAGCAACTTCACAGCCTAACTAGCTTTAGAAATAAAGTAACTACCTTACTCACCCCTGGTCATGCTGAGGTACGAAGCATCTCAGGTCTACCCAAAGCAATCACTTCGGGTAAACCTGAGACCCTTCATTCATCAGGATAACCAGGGGTAAGCTCAGTAACTAAGGTTAATCAGGCTTTGTGCGAACGTCTAGTTACCCCAAACCTGCATTTCAGCATAGTAACCTAAATCCCAGTTGGTAAGGCTCGCATTATCTAGATAGAAACGGATATAACGGGCTGTCACCTTGTTGGCATTGAGACTGTTCCAGCCCCAAATCGCCCCGGTATTGATGCCGTTGGCGTTGGGCAGGGTCGTCCAGTTAGTCCCGTCCAGCGAGTATTGTACTTTCGTATTGGGTGCGTTATCGGTAGCATAGACGTAGTACTTAATCTCGCTAACTACCCGATTCGCTCCCAAATCGAGCCGTATCCAGGCGGAATTCGGGCCGTTACCGACACCCCAATAGGTATTAGTATTGTTGTCCAGTACGTTACTCGCCGCTCCTGCATC